>NZ_JBWKCA010000016.1:0-187449 GCF_056436715.1 Streptomyces sp. NPDC043176 | reverse complement strand
AACGCCCGGTTACATTCCGAACCCGGAAGCTAAGCCTTTCAGCGCCGATGGTACTGCAGGGGGGACCCTGTGGGAGAGTAGGACACCGCCGAACAATCATTGTGGGAAAGCCCCGCACCTTCTGGTGCGGGGCTTTTCTGCGTTCCGGACCCGATTTCTTTCAGGCCTTCGGTTTCTCAGTCTCGCCCTTTCAGGCCCGTCGTTTCGTGCTCGCCCCTTCAGGCCGGCGAGACCAGCTGGGTGTCGTAGGCGAGGATCACCGCCTGGACGCGGTCGCGGGTGCCGGTCTTGGCGAGGATGCGGCCGACGTGGGTCTTGACCGTGGATTCGGCGAGGTGGAGACGGTCGGCGATCTCGGTGTTGGACCAGCCCTGGCCGATGACGGTGAGGATCTCGCGTTCGCGGTCGGTGAGGGCGGCGAGCCGGGGGTCCTCGGGGCGGGCGGGGGCGTCGGCCCTGGGGGATGCCGGGAGGTGCTGGATGTAGGCGTCCAGGAGACGGCGGGTGAGGCTCGGGGCGACGACGGCGTCGCCGGCCGCGACCGCGCGGACTCCGGCGAGGAGTTCCTCCGGCTGGGCGTCCTTCACCAGGAAGCCGCTGGCGCCGGCGCGGAGGCCGTCGTACGCGTACTCGTCGAGGTCGAAGGTGGTGACGATCAGGACGCGGGTGCGGGCGCCGGTGGCGATGATGCGGCGGGTGGCCTCGATGCCGTCGAGGCCGGGCATGCGGACGTCCATGAGGACGACGTCGGGGTGGTCGCGGTCGACCAGGCGGACGGCCTCGGTGCCGTTCGAGGCCTCGCCGACGACGGTCATGTCGTCCTGGCTCTCCAGCAGCATGCGGAAGCCGAAGCGCTGCATCGGCTGGTCGTCCGCGAGGAGAACGGTCGTCACGAGGGGGAGTCCTTCTGGGGGAGTCGGAGCCGGACGGCCCAGCCGCCGGTCGGCAGGGGACCGCAGTCGAGTGTGCCGTCGTAGAGGGCCGCGCGCTCGCGCATTCCCGTCAGGCCCTGGCCCTGGCCGGGGACTTGGCCGGCTTCGACGGGCCGGGTGCCGGGCTCACCGGTGTCCGTGACGTCGACCCGTACCTCTTCGGGGGCGTACGTGAGGGTCACGGTCGCCTTCGCGCCCGGGCCCGCGTGCTTGAGGGTGTTGGTGAGGGCTTCCTGGACGACCCGGTAGACCGTCAGCTGGGCGCCGCGGGGCAGGGGTCGGGCGGGCGGGTCGCCGTGGACGTCGAGGAGGACCGGGAGTCCTGCCGTGCGTACGCCGGTGATCAGGGTGTCGAGGTCGGCCAGGGTGGGCTGGGGGTCGCGGACGGCCTCCGGCTCGTCGTCGCGCAGGACGCCGAGGAGGCGGCGGAGTTCGGCGAGGGCCTCGCGGCTGGTCGTGCCGATGGCGTCGAGGGCTTGGGCGGCGCGTTCGGGGCTCTTCGCCGCCGCGTAGCGGCCGCCGTCCGCGAGGCCGGTGATGACGGCGAGGTTGTGGCCGATGATGTCGTGCATCTCGCGGGCGATGCGGGTGCGTTCCGCGGCCGCCGCGAGCCGGACCTCCTGGTCGCGTTCGATCTCCAGGCGGCGGGCGCGGTCGACGAGGCCGGCCGTGTAGTCCTTGCGGGAGCGGACCGCGATGCCGAGGAGGGCGACGAGCGCGTACGCCCACAGGGTGGGGACGACACGCTGGTCCCAGGACCCCAGGGGGTGGCGGACCGTGCCCGTCACGAGCGGCGGGAGGATCAGGGCCAGGGCCCACAGGAGCGCGCGCGGCGGGCGGGTGAGCGCTATGTGGAAGAGCGGGAGCATCTGGAGGTACGAGGCCTGGAGGAAGGCGCCGGAGCCGTCGCTGACCAGGGCCGCGCCGGCCATCACGGCCAGGGCGGTCGTGGGGTGGCTCCGGCGCCAGTAGAGGGGTACGGCGAGGGCCAGGCTCAGGGTGACCACGAGCCAGACGGGGACGCCGGGGTCGCGGGCGGTGTTCCGCCAGCCGCCGGCGGCGTCGACGAGGGCCGCCGTCGTCCACAGTGCCGTGAGCGTCGCGTCCCAGGCCCAGGGGCGCCGGGCGTCGAAGGCGCGGGTCCGGGCGAGCAGGCGCTGTGCGTGTCTGCTCGGGCCGGTCGTCCCGGTCGGCCGCGGTGTCTCCTGTGTGATCACCCGGTCATCATCCTCATGCGTCCCGGCGCTTGAGCAACAGCGCGGGTACGGCGAGTGCGGCGGCCGCCCACAGGAGCAGGGCGAGGAGGGCGGCGCCGGGGGAGGCCGCGCCGGGCAGCGGGGTCGCGGAGCCGAGGGCGCCGGCGGCCTGGGTGGGGAAGTACCGGACGGCCGTGTCCATCGCCTGGTACGGGAGCGCTCCGAGGATCTCCGGCAGGATCAGGACCCCGCCGACGAAGGCGCCGATGGCACCCGGGACCGAGCGGAGACCGGCGCCGAGACCGAGGGCGATCACGCCGAGGAGGGTGACGCCGGCGGCGTTGCCGGCGAGGGCGGTGAGGACGCCGTCGTCGGTGAGGGTGGCGGCCTGGTCGGTGTCGGAGAGGAACAGCTGGGCCGTGAGGAAGGTCGGCAGGGCGGTCAGGAGCGAGACCGTGAAGACGACGCCGGTGTAGACGGCCGCCTTCGCCCACAGGACGGGGAGGCGGCGGGGGACCGCCGCGAGGGTGGCCCGGATCATGCCCGTCGCGTACTCGCCGGCGGTGACGAGGATGCCGAGGACGGCGAGGGCGATGCCGCCGAGCTGGGAGCCGTAGAGGGTGAGGACGACGGTGTCGACGTCGGAGTCGCCGCCGTCGGAGGTGTAGGTGGCGCCCATGAGGATGCCGACGCCGAGGACGAGCGCGATGGCGGTGAGGACGGTGATCCAGGTGGAGCGGACCGTCCACAGCTTGTGCCACTCCGAGCGGAGGACGCGGGCGGTGGTGAGGCCGTAGGGGCCGGCGGGGGTGGTCATGCGGGGGCTCCCTGGTATTCGACGGAGTCGTGGGTGAGGGCCATGAACGCCTGCTCCAGGGAGGCGGCCCTGGGGGTGAGTTCGTGGAGGGCGAGGCCGTGGGCGGCGGCGGTGCGGCCGATCTCGGGGGCGTCGGGTCCGGTGACGAGGAGGGTGTCGGGGGCCTCGACGGTGACCTGGGCGCCGGGGAGCAGGCCGCGCAGCCGGTCGGGTTCGGGGGTGACGACCTTGACGGAGGCGCCGCCCGAGGCCCGTACGAGCTCGTCGACGGTGGTGTCGGCGAGGAGGCGGCCCTTGCCGATGACGATCAGGTGGTCGGCGGTGAGCTCCATCTCGCTCATGAGGTGGGAGGAGACGAGGACGGTCCGGCCCTCTGCGGCCAGGGACCTGAGGAGGGTGCGGATCCAGAGCACGCCCTCCGGGTCGAGGCCGTTGACCGGTTCGTCGAGGACGACGGTGGCCGGGTCGCCGAGGAGCGCGGCGGCGATGCCGAGGCGCTGGCCCATGCCGAGGGAGAAGCCCTTGACGCGCTTGCGGGCGACGTGGGTGAGGCCGGTGAGGGCGAGGACCCGCTCCACGCGCGCGCGGGGGATGCCGTGGGTGTGGGCGAGGGCCATGAGGTGGTGGTGCGCGGAGCGGCCGGGGTGCACGGAGCGGGCTTCGAGGAGGGCGCCGACGCGGGTGAGCGGGGCGGGGTGGGCGGCGTAGCCGCGGCCGTCGACGGTGGCGTGGCCGCGGGTCGGGGCGTCGAGGCCGAGGAGCATGCGGAGGGTGGTGGACTTGCCGGCGCCGTTGGGGCCGAGGAAGCCGGTGACGGTGCCGGGGTGGACCGTGAAGCTGAGGTCCCGGACGACGGTGGCGTCTCCGTACCGCTTGGTGAGGTTCTCTGCTCGGATCATGTCTCCGACGGTAGGGAGGGGGCGCGGGGCGTTCGTCCCACCAGGGGCGGGAGGTGCGGGGCGGGCGTGGTACCTGGGTACGACGTGGGGCCCTGACCAGGAAATTCCTTGTCGGCGTGGGGGAGAAGGGCAAGGATGCTCGGCATGGACTTCTCGATACGTGTGATCCGTTCCGACGAGTGGGAGAAGGGCCGGGAGCTGCGGCTCGTGGCGCTGCGTGACCCGGTGGCGCACCTCGCGTTCCTCGACACCCACGAGGAGGCCGCCGCGCGGCCGGACTCGTTCTGGCAGGAGAGGACGGCGGGTGCCTCGGAGGAGGGGCCCGGCGACGTGCGTCAGTTCGTCGCGGAGGCGCCGGACGGGCGGTGGCTCGGGACGGTGTCGGTGCTCGTGGAGCGGGCCGGGACCGAGACGTACTTCGGGGATGTCCCCGAGGTCGAGCAGACCCATGTCGTGGGGGTGTTCGTACGGGACGAGGCGCGCGGCTCCGGTGTGATCGACGCGCTGTTCGAGGCGGCGGCGGAGTGGTCCTGGACGTTGGAGCAGCGGGTCGAGCGGGTGCGGCTGTACGTCCACGGCGAGAACGTGCGGGCCCAGGCGGCGTACCGGCGGCTCGGGTACGCGGACACCGGTGTCCGGGTCGCCCTGCACGGCCAGGAGGAGGCGCGGGAGCTGGAGCTGGAGCTGCTGCGTCCGGCCGGGTAGGTCCGCGCCTCAGCGGCTGAGCGAGTCCTCCGGCCAGCGGGACCTGGCCTGTTCGGGGGAGCGCATCAGGGCCAGGGTCGGGAGGCCCTGGGTGTGGCCGGTGGCGAGGAGCTGCGGCAGGCGGGGGAGCGGGGCCACGGCGGCGACGTCGTCGAGGACGAGGGTCATTGGTGGGTCGAGCCGACCGTCGGATGACCGTGCGGCCATGCGGCGGCCGTGCTCGACCACGCTTGCGGCGAGAGCCGTGAGGAGCGGCATCGCGCCGGGGTGGGTGCGGGGGTCCTCGATCGCCTCGCCCACCACGTAGAGGGTGCCCCCTTCGGCGATGAAAGATGCGAGCGCCAGTGAATCCGTTCGATTCGGGGTGCAGGCCTCGCGGATGTGGACCGTGGAGAGCGCGGCGAGCGCACGGGCCGTCAGTTCCTGTGCCAGGCGGCGGCTTTCGGGGTGGGCGGTGAGGGCCGACTCCAGGAGTCCCGCGTGGCCGGAGGCGGCCTTGGGGTGGCCGCGGAGGATCCGTACGGGCTCGTGGGCGCCGGCGCCCTGGGCCCAGCGGTGGACCTGCCGGAACGGGCGTCCGTCGACGGCCGCGGCGTGCAGCCAGCAGCGCAGGAGCGTTTCGGCGGTGTCGGCGGTGGCCGCGTCCAGCCGGGAGTGCGGGCGTACGGGCGCCAGCAGGGCGACGGCCCGTTCCTGCGCCACCGCCGGGTCCTCGCACCGCTCGGACGGCGACCAGTGCAGTCGGGCCGGTGTGTCGCAGAGGTGGCCGACATCGTGGACGAGCACGGGGCCGAGCTTTCCGCGCCCGTCCTTCGTCGAAGCCCAGACCGTCGGGTCGGACGTGACGACGAGCACCGGGCCTTCGGCGTCCCGGATCGCCTGCACGGCGGCGGGGCGGCGGGTCTCGGGAGGGCCGTAGACGGTACGGGGGGTTCCCAGGGAGGCTGCGGAGGCCGGCGGCCGGGGGTGGGGGGCCGGTTCCTGTGTGCGGTGCGGCTCGTGGTGGGCCTCCTCCGCCGGGCGGCGGGGGGCCGGGGGAGTGGCGGGGGCGGCACGGAGGGGCTCGCGGGTCTCCCGTACGGGCTCGGTGTCCCGGGCGGGCCCCGGGGCCTCGCTCACGGACTGCGGGGTCTCGTGCACGGGCTCGGAGGTGTCCCGCCCGGGCCCCGGGGTCTCCCGTACGGGATCCGATGCCCGCCGTACGGGCTCAGGGGTCTCGCCCACGGACTGCGGGGTCTCCCGTACGGGCTCCGGCGTCCCTCGTGTGGCTTTCGGGGCCCTGCGGGTGGGCTTCGTGGTGCCCCCGGGGTGGAGCGTGTCGTACGTCCCCGCTCTGCGGTGGGCGCGGACGGCGCGCCAGCGGGTGACGGTGCCGAGGACGAAGACGGCGAAGACCAGGAGGATCATGGCCTCGCCGATGAGGAGGCCCCAGAAGAGGCCGTAGCCGGAGAGTTGCTCCGGCGGGGTGGCGGGCCAGGCCGCGGGGAGGTCGGTGGGGGCGGTGGCGAGGGAGCGGAGGGCCGAGGGGGTGCCGGTGAAGGCGAGCCCCCGCGGCCAGGCGCCGTGGGCGAAGAGGCCCGCGAGGCCGGTCGCCGTCCACACCAGCACGGTGAGGCAGAGGAGCAGGCCGAACAGGCTGAGCAGCAGCCCGTCGGAGACTCCTCCGCCTTTCCGTTCCGCTTCCATCTACGCCACCGTCGACTGCGAGGAGCCGTTCATCTGCTGCTCGACGAGGATCGCGCGCTGCTCGGTCTCCCATTCCAGTTCCGGGTCGACGGACGGGTCCGAGGCCTCGGTCATGGCGCGGTCGGTGTAGACGAGCGGGCGTTCTCGTTCGGTGATGAGGTGCTTGACCACCTGCACGTTGCCGTTGACGTCCCAGACGGCGATGCCGGGGGTGAGGGTCGGGATGATCTCGACCGCCCAGCGCGGCAGGCCGAGGACCCGTCCCGTGTTCCGTGCCTCGTCCGCCTTCTGGGCGTAGATGGTCCGGGTGGAGGCCATCTTGAGGATCGCCGCGGCCTCCTTGGCGGCCGCCCCGTCGACGACGTCCGAGAGGTGGTGGACGACGGCGACGAAGGACAGGCCGAGACGGCGGCCGAACTTCAGGAGGCGCTGGAACAGCTGGGCCACGAACGGGCTGTTGATGATGTGCCAGGCCTCCTCGACGAGGAAGATGCGCTTCTTCCGGTCGGGCCGGATCCAGGTGTGCTCCAGCCAGACGCCGACGATCGCCATGAGGATCGGCATGGCGATGGAGTTGCGGTCGATGTGGGAGAGGTCGAAGACGATCAGGGGCGCGTCGAGGTCGATGCCGACGGTCGTCGGGCCGTCGAACATGCCCCGGAGGTCACCGTCGACGAGCCGGTCGAGGACGAGGGCGACGTCCAGGCCCCAGGCCCGTACGTCGTCTATGTCGACGTTCATCTGCTGGGCCGATTCGGCCTTGGGGTGGCGGAGCTGCTCCACGATGTCGGTGAGGATCGGCTGCCGGTCGGTCTTGTGCTCGATGACGTAGGCGTGGGCGACCTTGAGCGCGAAGCCGGAGCGCTCGTCGAGGCCGTGGCCCATCGCCACCTCGATGATCGTCCGGAGCAGCGCGAGCTGGCCCGTGGTGGTGATGGAGGGGTCGAGGGGGTTGAGGCGGATGCCGGAGTCGTTGGCGACCATCGGGTCGAGCCGGATGGGAGTTATCCCCAGCTCCTGCGCGATGAGGTTCCATTCGCCGACGCCGTCCTCGCCCTGGGCGTCGAGGACGACGACCTGCCGGTCCCTGAAGCGGAGCTGGCGGAGCACGTACGTCTTCTCCAGCGCCGACTTGCCGTTGCCGGACTCGCCGAGGACGAGCCAGTGCGGGGCGGGGAGCTGCTGCCCGTACAGCTGGAAGGGGTCGTAGATGTAGCCCTTCCCGCTGTAGACCTCGCGGCCGATGATGACGCCGGAGTCGCCCAGGCCGGGCGCGGCGGTCGGCAGGTAGACGGCCTGGGCCTGCCCGGTGGAGGTGCGGACGGGCAGGCGGGTCGTCTCCACCTTCCCGAAGACGAAGGAGGTGAAGGCGTCGGTGAGGACGGACAGCGGATCTCGCATCGGTCTGTGCCCCTTCGGCCCTAGCGGCGGATGCCGGTCGCGAACGGCAAGGTGTTCACAAAGGCCCGGTGGTGCTCGCGGTCGCACCACTCCAGCTTCAGGTAGGACTTGCCGGCGGAGGCCCTGATCGTGCGCTTGTCCCGGGCGAGGGCTTCGGGTGAACGCGACGACACCGTGATGTACCCGACCAGGTTCACTCCGGCAGCGCCGCTGGCGAGATCTTCACCCCGCTGGTCGAGCCGGCCGTGGGCGGCGATGTCGCGCGGGTCGACCGTGCGGTTCATCTTGGCGGCGCGGCTGGCGTCGGCCTCGTCGTTGGTCTTCTCGGTGAGCATGCGCTCGATGGCGACCTCGGTGGGCTCCAGGTCCATGGTCACGGCGACCGTGCGGATCACGTCCGGGGTGTGGACCAGGAGCGGGGCGAGGAAGTTGACGCCGACGGGGGTCATCGGCCACTCCTTCACCCAGGCCGTGGCGTGGCACCAGGGGGCGCGGGTGGAGGACTCGCGGGTCTTGGCCTGGAGGTACGTCGGTTCCATCGCGTCGAGTTCGGCGGGCCAAGCGTTTCGTTTCGTCATGGCCTGGATGTGGTCGATGGGGTGGTCCGGGTCGTACATGGAGTGCACGAGGGACGCGAGCCGGGACTGGCCGAGGGGCTGGCGGACGCGGATGTCGGCCTCGGCGAGGCGGGCGCAGATGTCGGTGAGCTCGCGGGCCATGACGACGGCGAGGCCGGCGTCGCGGTCGAGCTTGCGGGCCCCGGAGGCGTGGCGGGCGGCGCGGGCCATGGCGTTGGCCTCGGCGGCGAGTTCGCGCGTGTAGTGCATGCAGGCGACGAGGTACGCGCGGTGCTGCTCGCTGGACGTGGAGACCATGGACTGGAGCTGCTCGTAGGACTCCTGGAGCCACGCGGGCGCGTGCGGGTCGCCGCGCTGGCCGACGTCCTTGGCGTGCGCGTCGGGGTCGGCGGGGAGGGTGCGGGCCAGCATCTGGAGGCGGGTCACGAAGCCGTCGCCGTTGGCCACGTGCTTGAGGAGGGTGCCGAACCGGTCGACCAGGGCCTCCTGGTCCTCGCTGTCGCGCAGGCCGACGCCCGGGCCCTCGATCTCGATGGCGGCGGTGACCGTGCGGCGGTCGGCGTGCAGCAGGACGGCGATCTCGTCCGGCCCGAAGGGGGCGGCGAGCCAGCCGACCCGGCCGATGCCGGGCGGCGGTCCGACCTCGACCTCCCGGCCGTCGAGGCGGGTGCCGGCCTCGACGACGACGGAGCGGTAGGCCGTACCGCGCTTGAGCATCCGCTTGTAGCTGCGGTTGATCTCGAACCACTTGTAGAACGTGCGGTGCTTGTACGGGAGGTACACGGCCGCGATCGCGATCATCGGCAGGCCGGCGAGCAGCGCGATCCGCAGGGGGAGCAGGGGGACGAGGAGTCCGCTCATCATGCCGAGGAAGGCGCCGACGATGATCAGGGCGATCTCGCCGGTCTCGCGGTTCTTGCCGACGATCGCGTTCGGCCGGGCACGGCCGATGAGATACGTGCGGCGGGGCGCGACCGGCTGGGACTGGGTCGTCAACGCCCTGCACCTCCAGAGTTCTTGCGGTTGCCGTGCGGGGTACCCGCGGTGGGACTGCTGCTACGGGGTGCGGGCGGGGGTGTCGCGCCGCCGCTGCCGCCGCGGCTGCTGTGGGCGGCCATGCCGCCCGACATCGGGTTGGCGGGGCGGGCCGCCTGGCCGCCGCCCTGGCCGCCGCCGCTGTCGCGGGTGCTGTGCGTCTTGATGCCCTGGGAGACGAGGGAGGCGGGGGAGGAGATGACGGCGGCCGCCGCGTTCTCGCCCGCGCGGTGCAGGCGGTTGTTGCGGGAGGCGGAGATCTCGTCGCCGAAGCCGGGGACGAACCGGTAGATCATCGCGGAGGCGAAGATGGCCAGCAGGATGATCGCCAGACCGGAGACGACGGCGGAGAACGAGTCGGGGCCGGTGCCGGAGGACAGCGCCCCGGCCAGGCCGAGGACGATCACGATGATCGGCTTGACCAGGATCACCGCGATCATGATGCCCGCCCAGCGGCGGACGTGGCCCCACATGTTCTTGTCGACGAGGCCCGAGTAGACGACGACGCCGAGGAGCGCGCCGACGTACAGCATCACGGCGCGGAGGAACAGCTCCAGGTAGAGCACGCCGGCGGCGAGGACGGTCACCAACGACACGATGATCAGCATGATCGGCCCGCCACCGATGCTGTCGCCCTTCTGCAGGGCCTGTTTGAAGCTGCCGAAGAACACGTCGGTCTGCTGGCCCGTGCCGGAGGCGATGACCTCGGTGACGGCGTCGGTGGCGTTCACGACGGTGTACAGGATCAGCGGCGTGAACGCGGACGCGAGGACCGTCAGCCACAGGAACCCGATGGCCTCCGACAGGGCGATGCTCAGCGGCACGCCCCGGATGGCCCGCTTCGCGACCGCGAGCAGCCAGAGCAGCAGGGTCAGGAAGGTCGCGGCGGCGAAGACGATCGCGTAGCGGCCGAGGAACTGCATGTTGGTGAAGTCGACGTCGGCGGTCTCCTTGACCGCCAGGGACAGCTTGTCGACGATCGTGACGGCGGCCTCGGCGCAGCCGCGGGCGAGGGAGGACAGGGGGTCCAGGGCGGTGGTGGGGTCGGTGAGCGGAGCCTTGTCGGCTCCGCCGCCGGTCTGGCCCTTCTCGCAGAGCTCCCTGGCCTGCCCCACGATGAGGGCGCATTCGTTGTCGGTCGCGCTGGGCGACGGGGTGGGCGCCGACGGGGTCGGTGTGGGATCCGCCTGGGCGTCCGTGACGAGCAGGAGCGGTACGGCGAGGAAGGCGGCGGTGAGCGCGGTCGTCGCGCGACCCGCCAGGCTTCGGCTAGCGGGCATAGGTGAACCCTCCGTATCCCTCGACGGCCTCGGCCATCTCGTCGGCGACGGAGGCACGGTTGTCGCCGTTGACCGGCGTCGGGCCCTCGGTCTGGCTCGAGGACCGCACACGCCAGTCGTCCCCGACCCACACGAGCTTCTCCGTGATGGTGAACCAGGTGGAGGTGACGGGCCTGGTCGAGCCCGCGCCGGCCATGCCGACGAGGCCGGTGCACCAGACCTCGACCGTCGCGGAGGTCTCCGTGTAGTCGATGACCCTGGCGCCGACCGGCACGGTGCGGGACACGAAGGTCGTGCCGGAGGGGGCGGTGCCGTTCGCGTCGAGCCCGATGCCGGCCATGAGCCCGGGCGAATAGGAGGCGTCGAGCCGCTTCAGGAGGTCGTCCACGACCGCGGGGTCGTGGATGGCGCGGACGATCTCCTCGCGGGGACCGTCCTGGAACATCTCCGCCGAGCCCAGTGCCACCGCGTAGTTCGTGGCGGCGCTTTGGGCGCCCTGGTCGTCGTGGGCGTAGCCGGTGGGGATGGCGCCGTTCTTGCCGGTGACGGGGCGGACGCCGGTGGCGGCGGTGGGGGCGGTGTCGCCGGGGGTGCCGGAGCGGGGGCCGGCCGCGTCGGCGGGGTCGCCGCCGCCGCGGTTGGCGAGGGCGATGGCGGCGACGAGGACGACCACCACGCCCACGACCGTGATGAGGGAGCGGGAGCCGCGGACGGGGCGGCGGGGCGCGCCGCCGTAGACGTCTCCGCTGTTGCCTTCGGGCAGGCGGGTCCGGGTCTGGCCCGAGCCGCCCACGCCGCCGAAGCTGTCGTGCTCGTCGCCGGGACTCATGCCGGGTACGCCCCCTCGTTCGTTCGCGGGTACGACAGTGCTGCAACATGGCTGGGCATCAGGGAACGCGACATCAACAGGCCTCGGGTGGATGGAGTCCGACGGGAGATCAGACGGCCATCCCGTACACGATGGTGAACAGCGTGCCGAGTGATCCGATGATGAAGACGCCGGTCAGGCCGGCGACGATGAGGCCCTTGCCCTGTTCCGCGCTGAACGTGTCGCGGAGCGCGGTCGCGCCGATGCGCTGCTTGGCCGCTCCCCAGATGGCGATGCCGAGGCAGAGCAGGATGGCCACGGCCATCACGACCTCGATCATCACCTTGGCTTCGTTGCCCAGGCTCCCGAAAGGTCCCCAGTTCGGGGCGATTCCACCGATGATGGTGGTGATGTCGCCCTTTTCGGCCGCCAGGTACATGTAACTCACCGCCCCTGTTGGGTAGTTATCTGCCCCTGCCGGACGGCATGGGTCATCGCCCTATCTTCGCTGATGAAACCGCTCACGTGTGACGGCTTGACGGCTCTCTTTACCCGATCCCCGCACACTTGACCGGTCTGACCGTCTTGACCTGCGGTGGTGTGGCCGGTTTCTCATGCGAAGAAGCGTATGGTCACTCTGTGTATCACGGGGGGTGACTCCGGGCAATGATTGTCGTTGTTGCACTCTTGGGGCGGCGTCAGGCGTACGAGGCGACCAGGCGCGACAGGTGACGGCCCGCCAGGAGGAGGGGCTCCTCGCTGCGGGTGACCTGGGCGGTCGCCTGGGCGCCTTCGAGGGTGTGGACGACGGTGGCGGCCAGGTCGCGGGCCTCGGGGTCGGGGAGGCCGCAGCCGAGGAGCTTGTCGGCGACGAGGTTGCGCCAGGAGTAGAGGGCGTCGGCGCAGGCGCGCTGGATGGGGTTGCCGGGGCCGAGGGTCTCCAGGGCGGCGGCGGTGACGGGGCAGCCGTCGGCCCAGTCGGAGGCGCGGAGTTCGCGGGCCAGCAGGCAGGCGCAGGCGTCGACGGCGGCGGCGGGGTCGTCCTCGCCGTCGAGGGCGGAGCGCAGGAGGCCGGCGAACTCCTCGCGGCCGTGTTCGAGGGCGGCGACCGCGACGGCCTCCTTCCCGCCGGGGAAGAAGTGGTAGACGGAGCCGAGGGTGGCGCCCGCCTCCTGGGCGATCTGCTTGATGCCGGTGCCGGTGTATCCCTGACGCCGGATCAGGCGCGCGGCGGCGACGACGATGCGGTCGCGGGTGCTGCTGGTCTGCATGGGCCGAGCGTAGGGCGGGTCCCGGCGGGGTGAGTAGAGCGTTCGTTCCAGCGGGCCGCGCCGGTCGAACGCCTTCGGGGTGTGACCGGGGTGTCGCGCAACGTCCCCATGAGGGCCCTCGCCGCCTAGACTGGGCTCCCGGGGCGTACTGCCATGAACCGAGGGGTGGTTGACGGTGCGTAGGGCTGGCAAGGCGTGGCTGATGGCCGGTGGGGGCCTCGGGGTCTGCCTCGGTTTCCTGGCGCTGCTCGTCGTCGGCACGTACTCGGCGGCGGCCGGTCTCGCCGGCGGCGCGGGCAGTTCCGCGAACGGCACCGTGGCGCTGGCCAAGGGCGCGGTGCCCGCGCTCTACCAGGGTCTCGTGCAGCGCTGGGGCAACCTCTGTCCCGCCATCAACCCGGCCCTGCTCGCCGCGCAGCTCTACCAGGAGAGCGGCTGGAACCCGCGGGCCGTGTCCTCCGCCGACGCCCGGGGCATCGCCCAGTTCATCCCGGGCACCTGGGCCGGTCACGGCGTCGACGGCGACGGGGACGGGGACCGGGACATCTGGGACCCGAAGGACGCGATCCCCTCGGCCGCCTCGTACGACTGCGAACTCGCGGGCTACGTGAAGGACGTGCCGGGGGACCCGGCGAACAACATGCTGGCCGCGTACAACGCGGGCGCGTACCGGGTCATCAAGTACGGCGGGGTGCCGCCGATCAGCGAGACCCGGAACTACGTGCGCATCATCCGGTCACTGGAGAAGAGCTTCGCCCGGCCGGTGGGCCGCGTCGATCCGTCCCGGCTGGCGGCGGGGGCGATCCACTACGCGCAGGGCAAGCTCGGCACGCCGTATCTCTGGGGAGGGACGGGCACGGCCGCGCAGAACGGGCGGTTCGACTGCTCCGGCCTGACCCAGGCCGCGTACGAGAGCGTCGGGATCCGGCTGCCGCGCGTCGCCAACGACCAGTACAACGCCGGTCCGCACCCCTCGCGTGAGGAACTGCTCCCCGGCGACCTGGTGTTCTTCTCGGACGACCTGACCAACTCGCGGGCCATCCGGCACGTCGGGATCTACGTCGGCGGCGGGTACATGATCGACGCGCCGCGGACCGGGGCGGTGATCCGCTTCGACCCGGTCGACACCCCGGACTACTTCGGCGCCACGCGGGTCACGGCGGAGGGCGCGGCGGCACTGCCGACCCGTCTCCCGCAGTCGTGACGAGGGCGGCGGGTCCGCCGGAGGAGCCGCGGGCACCTTCGGGGCGTATGGGGCATGGCCGGAACTCTCCGTCATGCACTGGCCCTGAGCTGCGGAGAGCCGTCTCTCTTCGATAACGTCCTCATGATCTACCGGAGCGAGCGGAACGTACGCCTCAGGCGGTTCGTTCCCCGATCCGACCACTCTGACCGCGGGGGTTGGACGACAGACACGAGAGCAAGGGGCCTCAGGAGATGGCTGTACTCGCATCGGACGGTTCGAACCCCGATGTCAGCCTGCTCTACGACATCAACGGACTGGCCAAGGCCGCTCCGCCGTGGTTCGACCGCGTCATGGAGTGCGTCGGCGAGTACGGGATCGTGCTCGGGATGGTCCTCGTGGTGCTGTGGTGCTGGTGGAGCGTCCGCCGGCGCGGCACCCAGGCGGATTCCGTCGCTGCCGTCGCCGCACTGGTCTGGGCCCCGCTGGCCGCCGGTGTCGCCCTGCTGGTCAACATCCCCATCCGCGGCTTCGTCGAGCGCCCGAGGCCCTTCAGGGACCACCAGGGCCTGGAGGTCCTCGTCGCCGGGAAGACCGACTTCTCGTTCGTCAGCGACCACGCCACCCTGGCGATGGCCCTCGGCGTCGGCCTCTTCGTCGCCCACCGCGGGTTCGGCCTCGCCGCCATCGGCCTCGCCCTCGCCGAGGGCTTCGCCCGCGTCTACATGGGCGTCCACTACCCCACCGACGTCATCGGCGGCTTCGCCCTCGGCACCGCCGTGGCACTGCTCCTCGCCCCGCTCGCCCTCGCGCTGCTGACCCCGGTCGTCGCCGCCGTCGCCCGCTCCTCCACCGGCTCCCGGCTCGTCCGCTCCCGGCGGGCCGAGGGCGTGCGACACCCCGAGACGGTCGGCATCCCCGAGCCCCGGCTCGGGGGCCCCGCCACCGGCACCGGCCAGAACGACCTCGCGGCCTGAGGCCCGCCGCCGCGCGCCCCGGCCCGAGGCCCGCCGCCGCCGAGTCCTGGGCATCCGGCCGATCGGGCCCCTAGGCGTTGTTCGTACGGGCGTGTTCCGTGGCGTCCGTGCGGGCGCGGTCCCGGGATCTGCGGGCCGGGCCGGTCCAGCCGCAGCTGCAGCGGGCCAGCGCGAACGAGCCGCGCTCCGTCGTCGTGGTGGTGTGGGCCGTGGCCTGCGCGTGCACCCCACCACCGTACTGCGCGTGACGGCACGCCCGGACCGTCGTTATGCGGGTCGGGTGCCCCCAGGCCCGCGGGGCCCGGGGAGGGCGGGTCCCGGGCAAACAGCGGTGAGGCGTTGGGGGTTGGCAGGACATGGTGGTGCAGCCTTACGGGCGTCCGCGGGGTCGCAGGAGCGGCGCGTTCGCCGTCAGCGCCGTCCTGGTCGGCTCCCTCGCCGGAGCCGCCGCGGTCTCGGGGTGTGCGGCCCCCGAGGACCCGAAGCCCGCGGGTGATCCCCTCCTCGCCGTACGGAACGCCGCCGACGCGCTGGTGGAGGCCGGCACCTCCAAGGCGAGCACCTCCATGGAGATGGCGGCGGGCGGCACCCGGGTCACCATCCGGGGCGAGGGCGGCTACGACTTCCGGCGCCGCACCGGCCGGCTCCAGGTCGTGCTGCCGAAGGACGCGGCCGGCACGAGCGAGCACCGGCCGATCACCGAGCTCCTCACCCCCGGCGCGCTCTACATGAAGAACCGCGGGGCCGGGGTGCCCGCCGACAAGTGGGTACGCGTCGACACCACCGCCCTCGACGACGGGAACCTCGTCACCGGCGGCGCGACCGACCCCGGCGCGGCGGCCGAGCTGCTGCGGGGCGCCCGTGAGGTCACGTACGTCGGCGAGGTCGAGCTGGCGGGGGTGAAGGTCGGCCACTACCGGGGCGTCGCCGACATCGCCCACGCGGCCCGGGCGGCCTCGCCGCAGCTGCGGGGAGCGCTCGCCGCGGCGGCGAAAGGGTTCGCCAAGGACACCGTGCCGTTCGACGCGTACCTGGACGGGGAGGGGCGGCTGCGGAAGGTGCGCCACCAGTTCAGCTTCAGCAACCAGGGCCGCACGGTCGCGGTCGCCTCGACGACCCTGCTGTACGGCTTCGGGGCGCCCGTCGAGGTGACGCTGCCGGACCGGCGGCACATCTACGCCGGGAAGATCGAGGCCTGACCCGGCCGGGTGATGGTGCGGACCATCGGCAAATGGTCCGGACGTGTCATGCGCGGTGCGCGGCCCCGTCCCTACGCTGGGAGGCCGCTGGGAGACCGACGCCGGCAGGAAGAGGTGGATGCGCGTGGCCCCGCCCGGTACAGCAACCGTGCCCGCAGACCCGGACTGCGTCGCCCTCGCCGAGATCGAACTCTGCGGCGACCTGATCATCGCGGCCTCGGCCGCCGACGGGGAACGGCTCAGCGCCGACCGGATCGACGAGGTCCTGCGCGTGGCGGCCGAACGGGCCGCCCGGGACCTCTGACGGGCCGTACGGCAACCCTGCCCGCCGGGCCGGTACGGGAATCCTGCCCGCCGGGTCGTACGGACACCGACCGCCGGGCCGGTAGGGGGACCTTGCCGGTCGGGCCGTACGGACCACGACCGCCGGGCCGTACGGAAGCGGGCGGGCCGTGCGGGGTCCGCTCGGGGGGTACGGCCCCGGGGCGGGCGGGTCAGGTGCGGAGCATGCGGGCGATGGCCTTGGTGGCCTCCTCGACCTTCTCGTCGATGCCCGAGCCGGTGGCGGCCGCGTCGGCGACGCAGTGCCGCAGGTGCTCCTCGAGGAGCTGGAGCGCGAAGGACTGGAGCGCCTTCGTCGACGCCGACACCTGCGTGAGTATGTCGATGCAGTAGACGTCCTCGTCGACCATCCGCTGCAGGCCGCGGATCTGGCCCTCGATCCGGCGGAGCCGCTTGAGGTGCTCGTCCTTCTGCTTGTGGTAGCCGTGCACGCCGTGGTCGTGGTCGGCCGGCTCGACGGTGTCGGGGGTGACCTGGTCCGCCTCGGTGGTCGTCATCGCGTCCTCCCGTTGTCCAGAAAGGGGATGTATACCCCTCGTGGGTATATGGTACCGATCCTCGCCGTTCGGGGCGGGGGTCCGTGCGGTTCACTGTGCCTGATGGGCGACACTGAGATGACGCCGGTTAGCCGTGGCCGGATGATGCGCCTAGCATCAGCCTGACCGAAACCCAGCACCCCGAGGACCTCACGTGCGATTTCGTCTGACCCCCAGGGAGACGAGCTTCTACGACATGTTCGCCGCGTCCGCGGACAACATCGTCACGGGCTCCAAGCTCCTGATGGAACTGCTCGGAGCGGAGCCTTCCGCCCGGGCCGAGATCGCGGAGCGGATGCGGGCAGCGGAGCACGCCGGCGACGACGCCACCCACGCGATCTTCCACCAGCTGAACTCCTCTTTCATCACGCCGTTCGACCGCGAGGACATCTACTCCCTCGCGTCGTCCCTCGACGACATCATGGACTTCATGGAAGAGGCCGTCGACCTGGTCGTCCTCTACAACATCGAAGAGCTCCCCAAGGGTGTCGAGCAGCAGATCGAGGTCCTGGCCCGGGCGGCCGAGCTGACCGCCGAGGCCATGCCGAACCTGCGGACGATGGCCAACCTCACCGAGTACTGGATCGAGGTCAACCGGCTGGAGAACCAGGCGGACCAGATCCACCGCAAGCTGCTCGCCCAGCTCTTCAACGGCAAGTACGACGCCATCGAGGTGCTGAAGCTCAAGCAGGTCGTGGACGTCCTCGAAGAGGCCGCCGACGCGTTCGAGCACGTGGCCAACACGGTGGAGACCATCGCGGTCAAGGAGTCCTGAGCTTCGTGGACACCTTTGCTCTGATCGTGACCATCGGTGTCGCGCTCGGCTTCACGTATACGAACGGCTTCCACGACTCCGCCAACGCCATCGCCACCTCGGTGTCGACCCGGGCGCTGACGCCCCGCGCGGCGCTGGCGATGGCGGCGGTCATGAACCTCGCCGGCGCCTTCATGGGCAGCGGGGTCGCCAAGACCGTCAGTGAGGGCCTGATCGAGACCCCCACCGGCGACAAGGGGATGGGCATCCTCTTCGCCGCGCTGGTCGGCGCGATCATCTGGAACCTGGTGACCTGGTACTTCGGTCTGCCGTCGTCCTCCTCCCACGCGCTGTTCGGCGGCATGGTGGGCGCGGCGCTCGCCGGCGGCACGGAGGTCATCTGGGGCGGTGTGCTCGACAAGGTCGTCATCCCGATGTTCATCTCGCCGGTCGTCGGTCTCGTGGTCGGTTACCTGGTGATGTGCGCGATCATGTGGATGTTCCGCAAGGCCAACCCGCACAAGGCCAAGCGCGGTTTCCGCATCGCGCAGACGGTGTCGGCGGCCGGCATGGCGCTCGGCCACGGCCTCCAGGACGCCCAGAAGACGATGGGCATCGTGGTGATGGCCCTGGTCATCGCCGACGTGCAGCAGTCCGGCGACGACATCCCGGTGTGGGTGAAGATCGCCTGTGCCGTGATGCTGTCCCTCGGTACGTACGCGGGTGGCTGGCGCATCATGCGGACCCTCGGCCGCAAGATCATCGAGCTGGACCCGCCGCAGGGTTTCGCGGCGGAGACGACCGGCGCGTCGATCATGTTCGGCTCGGCGTTCCTCTTCCACGCGCCGATCTCGACCACCCACGTCATCACCTCCGCGATCATGGGCGTCGGCGCGACGAAGCGGGTCAACGCGGTCCGCTGGGGCGTCGCCAAGAACATCATCCTCGGCTGGTTCATCACGATGCCGGCGGCGGCGCTGGTCGCCGCGGTGAGCTACTACGTGGTGCAGCTGGTCTTCGGCTGACGGACGTCGTGGACGAGGACGGGCCCGGCTCCCCCGTGGGGGGAGCCGGGCCCTTCGTCATCACGGTGGCACCGCCATGCAGCACCGTATGACGGTCAGGGGGCGAGCGGTCTAGCCGAAGCGGCCGGAGATGTAGTCCTCGGTCGCCTGGACGCTCGGGTTGGAGAAGATGCGCTCGGTGTCGTCCAGCTCGATCAGCTTGCCGGGCTGGCCGACGGCCGCCAGGTTGAAGAAGGCGGTGCGGTCCGAGACGCGGGCGGCCTGCTGCATGTTGTGCGTCACGATGACGATCGTGAAGCGCTCCTTCAGCTCCCCGATCAGGTCCTCGATGGCGAGGGTGGAGATCGGGTCGAGGGCGGA
Organism: Streptomyces sp. NPDC043176; assembly: GCF_056436715.1. Taxonomy (NCBI): domain Bacteria; kingdom Bacillati; phylum Actinomycetota; class Actinomycetes; order Kitasatosporales; family Streptomycetaceae; genus Streptomyces; species Streptomyces sp. NPDC043176. The sequence continues at coordinate 168,465 of NZ_JBWKCA010000016.1, read as the reverse complement.
GCACGGCTCGTCCATGAGCAGCACGTCCGGCTCGACGGCGATGGCCCGCGCGATGCACAGGCGCTGCTGCTGACCGCCGGAGAGGCCGGAGCCCGGCTTGTTCAGGCGGTCCTTGACCTCGTTCCAGAGGTTGGCGCCCTTGAGGGACCGCTCGACGACGTCGGCCAGCTGGGACTTCTTGTAGCTGCCGTTGAGCCGCAGGCCCGCCGCCACGTTGTCGAAGATCGACATGGTGGGGAAGGGGTTGGGGCGCTGGAAGACCATGCCGACCGTGCGGCGCACGGCGACCGGGTCGACGTGCGACCCGTACAGGTTCTCGTCGTCCAGCATCACCTTGCCCTCGACGCGGCCGCCGGGGGTCACCTCGTGCATGCGGTTCAGGGTGCGCAGGAAGGTGGACTTGCCGCAGCCGGAGGGGCCGATGAAGGCCGTCACGGAGCGCGGCTCGACGGTCATGGAGATGTCGTCGATCGCCTTGTGGGCGCCGTAGTAGGCGGAGAGGCCGCTGACGTCGATTCGCTTGGCCATGTGAATCACTACTTCCAATGTAGCCGCGGTCAGCGGCCGGTCTTCGGGGCCTTCCAGCGGGCGATGCCGCGGGCCACCAGGTTGAGGATCATGACGAAGGCGATCAGGACGAGCGCGGCACCCCACGCACGGGCCATCGCGGCGTCGGTGCCCACCGCGAACTGCTCGTACACGTAGAGCGGCAGGGAGGACTGGGCGCCTTCGAAGGGGTTCGGGTTGATGAGCTTCGTACCGAACACGAGGAGCAGGACCGGGGCCGTCTCACCGGTGATGCGGGCGACCGCGAGCATGACGCCCGTGGTGATGCCGCCGATCGCGGTGGGCAGGACCACCTTCAGGATGGTGCGCCACTTGGGGATGCCGAGGGCGAGGGAGGCCTCGCGGAGCTCGTTCGGGACGAGCTTGAGCATCTCCTCGGTGGAGCGGACCACGACCGGCATCATCAGGATGGCGAGGGCCATCGCGCCGGCGAAACCGGAGGGGCCGAAGCCCAGGATCAGGTTCCAGGTGGCGAGGATGAAGAGGCCGGCGACGATCGACGGGATGCCCGTCATGACGTCGACGAAGAAGGTGACGGCCTGGGCGAGCTTCCCGCCGCCGTACTCGACGAGGTAGACGGCGGTCAGCAGGCCGATCGGCGCGGCGATCAGGGTCGCGATGAGGACCTGCTCGATGGTGCCGAGCAGCGCGTGGTAGACGCCGCCGCCGGCCTCGGCGTCGAGGACGCCGTTCATCGAGTGGGTCAGGAAGTAGCCGTCGAGGACGCCGATGCCCTTGCTGACCGTGACCCAGGCGAGGGAGAGCAGCGGGACGACGGCGAGGACGAAGCAGACCCAGACGACGCTGGTGGCGACGCGGTCCCTGGCCTGGCGGCTGCCCTCGACCTTGCTGGTCAGGGCGTACGTGCAGAGGACGAACAGCAGCGCGGCGATCAGGCCCCACTGGACCTTGCTGTGCCAGCCCGCGCCGAGACCGATGCCGATGCCTCCGGCGATCGAGCCGGCCGCGACGGCGGCCGGGGTCCAGCGGGGGAGGCGGGCGTGGGAGAGGGACCCGCGGCGCGGGGCCGCCGAGACCGGACGTTCCTGTATGGCGTGGCTCATGCCGCGGCCCCCGAGTACTCCTTGCGGCGGCCGATGATCCAGCGGGCGGCGCCGTTGACCAGCAGGGTGATGGCGAAGAGGACGAGACCGGAGGCGATCAGCGCGTCCCGGCCGAACTCGTTGGCCTCGTTGAACTTGGCGGCGATGTTCTGCGCGAAGGTGCCGCCGCCCGGGTCGAGCAGGTGACCCGAGACGAGGAAGCTGGGGGAGAGGACCACGGCGACGGCCATGGTCTCGCCGAGCGCGCGGCCCAGGCCCAGCATGGAGGCGGAGATGATGCCGGAGCGGCCGAACGGCAGCACCGACATGCGGATGACCTCCCAGCGCGTGGCGCCGAGGGCGAGGGCGGCTTCCTCGTGCATCTTCGGGACCTGGAGGAAGACCTCGCGGCTCACGTTGGTGATGATCGGCAGGATCATGATCGCCAGCAGGATGCCCACGGTGAACAGGTTGCGGGCGACGCCGTCGCTGGACTTGTCGAAGACGTACGTCCAGCCCATGTACTGGTCGAGCCACTTGTTCAGGCCGTCCAGGTACGGGACGAGGAAGATCGCGCCCCAGAGGCCGTAGATGATGCTGGGCACGGCGGCGAGCAGGTCGACGACGTACGCGAGCGGCTTGGCCAGCTTGCGCGGGGCGTAGTGCGAGATGAAGAGGGCGATGCCGATCGCGACGGGCACCGCGATGAGCATCGCGATGATCGAGGAGACGACCGTGCCGAAGGCGAGGACGGCGATGCCGAAGACCGGCGGGTTCGCGGCCGGGTTCCACTCGAAGGTGGTGAAGAAGTTGGTGCTGTCCTTCGAGAGGGCGAGGACGGCGCGGTAGGTGAGGAAGACCGCGATCGCGGCCATGATCACGAGGAGGGTGATGCCGGAGCCTCGGGACAGGCCGCTGAAGATGCGGTCACCGGGGCGGGACGCGCTCTTGGCGCGCCGGCTCCTCTGTATGTCTGGTGTCGTGGAAGCCATGGGTTTTCTCCGGTCTGCGGGTCCCGTACGGGTACGGGGCCCTGGCGGCGGTGCACCGGATGCCGGGTCCGGCCCCTCCACGGGAGGTGGGGGGCCGGACCCGGCCGGGGGTCAGGACAGGGTGGGGACGATCGCGCGGACCTTGGCCGCGATCTCGGCCGGGAGCGGGGCGTAGCCGGCCTCGGAGAGGACCTTCTGGCCCTCCTCGCCGGAGGTGTAGGTGAGGAACGCCTTCAGGGTCGCGAGAGTCTCGGCCTTGTTGCCCTTGTCGCAGGCGATCTCGTACGTCACCAGGGTGAGCGGGTAGGCGCCCTCGGCCTTGGTCGTGTAGTCGAGGGACAGGGCCAGGTCGTTGCCGGTGCCCTTGACCTTCGCGGCGGCGATGGCCTTGGAGGCGTTGTCCGTGGTCGCGGCGACCGGGGCGGAGGCACCCGTGTTGATGCTGACCGTGGAGATCTTGTTGGCCGTGGCGTACGAGAGCTCGAAGTAGCCGATGGAACCCTCGGCGTCCTTGACCGCGGTCGCGACACCGGAGGAGCCGTTGGCGGCCTGGCCGCCCGGGGCGGGCCACGACTTGGTCTTCGGGTCGTACTTCCAGTCGGCCTTCGCGGTGGCCGAAAGGTACTTGCCCAGGTTCTGCGTGGTGCCCGACTCGTCCGAGCGGTGGAAGGCCTGGATGGTGGTGTCCGGGAGCTTGGCGCCCGGGTTCAGCTTGGCGATCGCCGGGTCGTTCCACTTGGTGATCTTCGTGTCGAAGATCTTGGCCAGGGTGGGGGCGTCCAGGACCAGGTTGTCCACGCCGTCCAGCTTGTAGCCGATGGCGATGGGGCCGCCCACCATCGGCAGGTTGATGCCCTTGCCGCCCTTGCAGATCTTCTGCGACTCGGCGACCTCCTCGTCCTTCAGGGCGGAGTCGGAGCCCGCGAAGGCGACCTGGCCCTGGTTGAACTTGGTGATGCCGCCGCCCGAACCGATGGCCTGGTAGTTGACCTCGACACCGGAGCACGCGGCCTGGAAGTTCTTCACCCACAGGTCCATGGCGTTCTTCTGCGCGCTGGAGCCGGCGGCCAGAAGCTGGCCCTTGGCGCCGTCACAGGCGATGTTCGACGCGGTCGTGGCGGCCTTGGAGGAGCCGTCCTTGGTCGGGGTCTCCGTGTTGTTGTCCGAACCACACGCCGAGAGGACGAGCGCACCGGAGACGACGAGGGCACCGATCGCGGAGGCGCGAAGCCCGTTCTTGCGCGAAAGCTTCACTTTCGGGTGTTCCTTCCAGAAGCCGCCCTGGCGCGGACCGAGTGTCCTAACGTTCTACGGCGGCGTGTGTCGGTTTGGTGGGTGCATCGCTGTGCTCCGTGCACCGTGTAAGGCCGAAATTAGGCAGAACAGGTGAAGCGGTCGGCGGGGGAGGGTGAACGGGAAGTGAACCGTGCCGTAAGCCCGGGTGCGGGGCCCTTGGGCGGGCGGCATCCCCGTCAGGCCCCCGTTCCGGGCGCCGCCCCGCCCCTCCGCCGCCCCGCCCCTCCGCGGCTGCGCCCGCTGCGGCTGCGCCCGTCGTGCCTGCGCCCGTCGTGCCTGCGCCTGCTGCGGCTGCGCCCGCCGCGGCTGCGGCTTGCGCCACGGCCTGTCTGCGGCTTGCGCCCCGGCGCCTTCGTGGCTGCGCCTGCCGCACCCGGGGCTTGCGCCCAGCGCCTTCCGGGGCTCGGGCCCCAGCCGGTGGGTGCATGGGCTTGCGCCCCGGCGCCTTCGTGGCTGCGCCTGCCGCACCCGGGGCTTGCGTCCAGCGCCTTCCTGGATCGGCCCCCAGCCGGTGGGTGCGTGCCCGACCCGGTGGGGTGCGGCCCCGACCCCGTGGGCTGCGCCCTGCTGGCTTGGTTCTCTGCCCGTCCCTGGGCTCGCTCGGCCCACTCGGTCCCCTTCCCGTCCCTGGGCTGCGCCCCGGCCGCTTGGTCCGCTGTCCGTCCCTGGGCTGCGCCCTGGCCGTTTGGTCCCCTGCTCGTCCCTGGGCTGCGCCCTGGCCGTTTGGTCCGCTGTCCGTCCCTGGGCTGCGGGCCCCATGTCCACGTGGGCCCATGCCCCGTCCCTGGCTGCGCACGCACCCGCGCCCCGCGCCGAGTGCTTCGCCCTCTCCCACCTGCCGTGTGGGCAATCGTCCCGCTGGGCGGGACGGGTGGGCACACGGGACGGCGCCCTTTGCCGGGCCCGGGCTTCCGTGCCTGAGCGGTGCGCCGGAGGTGCGGCGCCGTCGTGGGGTTGTGCCCACCCGTTCCGCCCCGCGGAACGCCTGCCCACAACCCCGGGGGGCAGGGTGGGTGCGGCCCACAACCCGGGGGCGCGGGGTGGGCGCGGTTCGGTGGTTTCGCCTTGTGGAGGGCCTGCCCGCGACCTGGGTGGGAGGGCCTGCCCGGGATCCGGGCGGATGGGGTGCCCCGCGGCCCGGGCGGGGGCCTGCTCAGGGCCTGGGGGCGGAGGTGCGCCGTGTAGGCGGGGGTCTGCTCAGGGTCTGGGGGCGGAGGTGCGCCGGGTGGGCGGGGTCAGGGGTGGGGGAGGGAGGTGGCGGTGTCGAGGAGGGTGCGGTCGCGGGGTTGGGTGAGGCGGAGGCGGGCGGCGGGTGGGGGGAGCCAGAGGAGGGCGTCGATCTCCTTGGTGGGGGTGAAGGTGCCGGAGAGGGCGCGGGCGGACCAGTAAAGGACGTGCTTGGGGCGGCCGGCGACGGTGTAGCGGACGGTGGGCAGGCGGGGGCCGAGTTCGCAGTCGCGGCCGGTCTCCTCGAGGACTTCGCGCAGGGCGCAGGCCTCCGCCGACTCGCCGGGCTTGAGCTTGCCCTTGGGGTGGGACCAGTCGTCGTACTTGGGCCGGTGGACGAGGGCGATCTCGATGCCGTGGCCGGAGGGTGCCGGGCGCCACAGGACGCAGCCGGCGGCGAGGACGGGGGGTGGGGTGGTCATGGGACCGGGGCGGTGGTTCGGCGCCAGGCCTGTTGGAAGGCGAAGCGGGCGGCTTCGACCTCGTGGCGCTGGTCGGCGTGGAGGACGCCGAGCGCGTAGGCGGTGGCCGGGGCGATGCGGGGGGTGCGGGCGGCGGTGGCGGCCGCGGTCGCGGCTTCCGCGGCGTCGCGGTGCCGGTCGAGGGTCCGGGCCGCCTCGTAGAGGGCGGAGTCGGGTTCGCCGCCGGTGTGCAGGGCCTCGGAGGCGTAACGGTGCAGGCGGAGCAGGAGCCGCGTCTGGTGCCAGGGTGCGTCCTGGCTTTCCCCGGTGCCGAGGGCGAGGGCCGCGGCGTTGTACGGGTGGGCCGCCCGGGTCAGGGGCAGGCCGGCCACCGCGTCGAGGAGTCGCCGCTCGGCGACCTCGGCGGGCCCGTCCAGGACCTCCACGGCGGGGGCCGCGCCGATCGGGCCGAGCGGCACTTCGGAGGCGAGGAGTGCGATGGCGTCGGCGACGGCGTGGAAGCGGGCGGAGCCGAGCGCCTGGAGCGCGGCCGAGTGGGCGCGCGTACGGGCCAGGGTCAGTTGTCGTTCGAGGAGGGCGCCCGCGCGGGCGGCGCCCACGGTGAGCCCGTGCGCCTCGCTGCCGCGGGCGGCGGGCACGGGCGGCCTGCCGCCTCCGCCACCGGCCCCGCCTTCGCCTCCGCCACCGGCCGTACGGCCGATGCCGCCGGCACCCGTGGCACCGACCGTGTCTGCGCCGGCCCCGGCCCCCGTCCCGTTCGACAGGCGGGAGAGGGCGTCCACGAGGCGGACGAGGCGGGAGGTGCAGGCGTGTTCGAGGGCGAGGGTGCCGGAGAGCCAGGCGAGTTCGGTGCGGAGGTGGTCGGCCCAGGTGGTGTCGAGGAGGGGGCGGAAGGTGTGGAGGGTGGCGCTGATGCGGCGGGCGGCGCCGCGGAGGGTGCGGGTGGCTTCCTCCGCGCCGGCCGAGTCGGAGCCGCTGTCGCCGTGGAGGCGGAGGCCGCGGAGGAAGTCCGCGGCCCGGGCGTGGAGGTAGGGGGCGAGGACCTCGCCCGCCGTGACGTCCGCCGAGTGGTCAGGGCTGTGCACGCCGGCGCCTCCGCGCGTCGATGAGCATCTCCTGGACGTGCCGCAGGGGGCGGCCCTCGGGGTCGGTCGCGTGCCGCGTCCAGTTCCCGTCGGGGCCGAGGTGCCAGGAGGAGGTGGTGTCGGACATCCCGGTCTCCAGGAGCCGGGTGAGCGCGGCCCGGTGGGCCGGGTCGGTGACCCGGACGAGGGCCTCGATACGGCGGTCCAGGTTGCGGTGCATCATGTCGGCGCTGCCGAACCAGACCTCGGGTTCGCCGCCGTTGCCGAAGGCGAAGACCCGGGAGTGCTCCAGGAAGCGGCCGAGGATCGAGCGGACGCGGATGTTCTCGGAGAGGCCGGCGACTCCGGGGCGTACGGCGCAGATGCCGCGGACCCAGATGTCGACGGGGACTCCGGCCCGGGAGGCCCGGTAGCAGGCGTCGATGACGGCCTCGTCGACCATCGAGTTGACCTTGATCCGTACGTACGCGGGGCGGCCGGCGTGGTGGTGGGCGATCTCCTTGGTGATCCGGGAGACCAGGCCGTCGCGCAGCGACTTGGGTGCGGTCAGGAGGCGGCGGTACGTCTCGCGGCGGGAGTAGCCGGAGAGCCGGTTGAACAGGTCGGAGAGGTCCGCGCCGACCTGCGGGTCGGCGGTGAGCAGGCCGAGGTCCTCGTACAGCCGGGCGGTCTTCGGGTGGTAGTTGCCGGTGCCGACGTGCGAGTAGCGGCGGAGCAGTTCGCCTTCCTGGCGGACGACGAGCGACAGCTTGCAGTGGGTCTTGAGGCCGACGAGGCCGTAGACGACGTGGCAGCCGGCCTCCTCCAGTTTGCGGGCCCACTTGATGTTGGCCTGCTCGTCGAAGCGGGCCTTGATCTCGACGAGGACGAGGACCTGCTTGCCGGACTCGGCGGCGTCGATGAGGGCGTCCACTATCGGCGAGTCGCCGGAGGTCCGGTAGAGCGTCTGCTTGATCGCGAGGACGTCCGGGTCGGCCGCCGCCTGCTCCAGGAAGGCCTGGACGGAGGTGGAGAAGCTGTCGTACGGGTGGTGCAGGAGCACGTCGCGCTCGCGCAGCGCGGCGAAGACGTCCGGCGCGGACGCCGACTCGACCTCGGCGAGGTCCCGGTGGGTGCCGGCGACGAACGTCGGGTACTTCAGCTCGGGCCGGTCCTGCCCGGCGATCCCGAAGAGGCCGGTGAGGTCGAGCGGGCCGGGCAGCGGGTAGACCTCGGCGTCGGAGACCTTCAGCTCGCGGACCAGCAGGTCGAGGACGTACGGGTCGATGGACTCCTCGACCTCCAGGCGCACCGGGGGGCCGAAGCGGCGCCGCATCAGTTCCTTCTCCAGTGCCTGGAGCAGGTTCTCCGCGTCGTCCTCCTCGACCTCGAGGTCCTCGTTCCTGGTCACCCGGAACATGTGGTGCGCGAGCACCTCCATGCCGGGGAACAGTTCCTCGAGGTGCGCGGCGATCACGTCCTCCAGGGGCACGTACCGCTGCGGTGAGGCCTCCAGGAAGCGGGACAGCAGCGGCGGCACCTTGACGCGGGCGAAGTGGCGGTGGCCGCTGACCGGGTTGCGTACGACCACGGCGAGGTTGAGGCTCAGGCCCGAGATGTACGGGAAGGGGTGGGCCGGGTCCACGGCCAGCGGGGTGAGGACCGGGAAGATCTGCTGGCGGAACAGGGTGAAGAGCCGCGCCTGCTCCTTCTCCGTGAGTTCGGGCCAGCGGATCAGGTGGATGCCCTCGTCGGCCAGGGCCGGGGCCACGTCCTGCTGGTAGCAGGCGGCGTGCCGGGCCATGAGCTCGCGCGAGCGCGTCCAGATCAGGTCGAGGACCTCGCGGGGCTGGAGGCCGGAGGCGGAGCGGGTGGCCACGCCGGTGGCGATGCGGCGCTTGAGGCCGGCGACGCGGACCATGAAGAACTCGTCGAGGTTCGAGGCGAAGATCGCGAGGAAGTTCGCCCGTTCGAGGAGGGGTGTCGTGGGGTCCTCGGCGAGTTCGAGCACCCGCTCGTTGAACGCGAGCCAGCTGCGTTCCCGGTCGAGGAAGCGCCCCTGGGGCAGGGTGTCGCCCGCTGTGCCGTCGTCCTCGTACGTGTCGGGATCGGCGTCCAGGTCGTGGTCGAGGTCCGCCGCGGTGCTCGCGTTGAGCACGTGCGGGCGGTGCGCGGCTATGGAACCGAGCGAGGGCTGGGCGGACGGCGTGGCGGAGGACTGGACCGGTACCTCGGCGGGCTGCTGGCTCATGGGCCCATTCTTCCGCGCGAAGGGGTGGTGGGGCGCGTCGGAGCGGGCCGTGGGGCCGGGAAGTCTCCCTTTGGGGAGGCTGGACACGGAGCGCTTCATTGAGTGAGCGTCGCAAGCGTGTCTGAATGGCCGGTAACGACGACATGTCGTACGGGAATCGGGGGCGGGGCCCTTGTCAGGGCCCCGCCCCCGATTCCTCCTTACGGGTGACGGGCCTCGGCGGGGGCGCGTTGTTGCCGGTGCCGGGGCCGCGACCGCCGGGTTCCTATCGGTGCCGGGCCCGCAGGACGCGGAAGGCGGCGTAGGTTGCGAGGGCGGCGAGGGCGAGGACGATGCCGCTCTCGATGAGCTGGGTGGGCCAGAAGTGGGAGGCGGGGTGGTAGTCGACGAACTGGGTGGTCACGCCGTGCCGGGCCTGGCACTGGGCCTCCACCTTGCCCCACAGGCCCTCGGTGACGTCCGTGCCCGGGGTGCTCGCGGCTTCTTCCCAGCAGGTCATCTCGTCGAAGCGGGCGCCGGAGGCGGTGAGGAGTCCCGAGTCCGTCACGTGGCCGTCCGCGGGCACCATGAGCCCGGCGCCGGCCGCGCCGGTGTCCCGGCGCACCGGCAGGAAGGACCAGCGGACCGCGCCCATGACGAGCAGGACCAGGCCCATGACGAGGCCGGTGGCCGCCATGGCGACGAGGGTGCGGCGGATCAGCTGGCCGACGAGCGCGCCGACGGCGACGGCCGCGAGGACGTACGCGAGGAGGACGATGCCGGTGGCCTCGTACGGGCCGCGGTCGGCCCAGGTGAGGTAGTAGCTGCCGGAGACGCGGCTCCAGCCGATCCGGAAGACGCCGAGCAGGGCGAGCAGGGTGAGGAGGGAGACGGTGACGGTGGTGAGGAGTTTGGCGCGGAGCCAGGCCGCCGGGCTGACCGACTGGGTGAGGGACAGCTTGTACGTCCCCGACTCGAACTCGCGGGCGACGAGCGGGCCCGCGACGAAGACGCCGACGAGGAGCGGGAGGAGGAGCAGGTACACGCCCCCGTACTCCATGGCCAGGCGCAGTGTCTCGTAGCCGCGGTTCTCGTCGGCGGGGACCCGGTAGCCGTCCTGCACGAAGCGGTCGGGGGTCTGCGCGTCCCAGAGGCGCAGGGCGCCGACGCCGGCCAGGGCCAGGACGACGGTGGCGCCGGTCAGCCACAGCGTGCGCCGGTACTGGCGGACCGTCACCCAGTAGGGGCCCTTCAGGGCGAGCGTGCTCATGCCGAGGCTCCTTCGGTGGTGCGCAGGTGGGCGAGGAGGAGGTCTTCGAGGGAGGGGTCGGAGGTCTCCCAGGGGCCCTCGACCGGCCCTTCGCGGCGGACCAGGGCGGTGAGCTGACGGCCCGTGGTGCGGGACTCGACGACCGTGTGCGGGGCGAGGTCCCCGACGGGTCCGGTGAGCAGGGTGTGCGCGGCGAGGAGGTCGTCGACGGGTCCTTCGAGGCGGACCTTGCCGCCGTGGAGCAGGACGAGGTGGTCGCAGGAGCCCTCCAGCTCGGTGAGGATGTGCGACGACATGACGACGGTGGTGCCGTGTTCGGCCGCTTCGGCCATCAGGAGGCCCATCAGCTGGTGGCGGGCGAGCGGGTCGAGGTCGGCCATCGGCTCGTCCAGGAGCAGCAGTTCGGCGCGTTTGCCGAGGGCGAGCGCGAGGGCGACGCGGGTGCGCTGGCCGCCGGAGAGGTCGCGTACGAGGGTGTCGGAGGAGAGGCCGCCGCCGTCGACGACCCGACGGGCGACGGTGTCGTCCCAGCGTCCGGGGTTGAGCTCGCGGCCCATGCGGAGGGTGTCGGCGACGGTGAGCCGGGGGTGGAGCGGCTTGTCCTGGGCGACGTACGCGAGGCGCTCGCGGGTGGGGGCCTCGATGGTGCCTTCGGTGGGCCGGAGCAGTCCGGCGGCGAGGGCGAGGAGGGTGGACTTGCCGGCGCCGTTGGGGCCGACGAGGGCGCATATCCGGCCGGCGGGGAGGGTGAGGTCGCACTCGCGCAGGGCCCAGCCGCGGGCCCGGCCCCCGTATTTCTTGCCCAGGAGATCGGCCTCCAGCGCGATGCCGTCTCTCGTCATGCGTCGTCCCCCTCGAAGTGTTCCTTCAGTACGGATGTGAAGAGCGCGGCCACGTCCTCCCGCTCCAGTCCCGCGGCCCGGGCCCGCCGTGCCCAGTCGGCGAGTTCGCCGCGCAGGGGCGAGTCGGCGGGGCCGGTGCCGAGGGTGGCGCGGACGAAGGTGCCGAGGCCGCGGCGCGCCTCGACGAGTCCTTCGCGCTCCAGTTCCCGGTAGGCCTTGAGGACCGTGTTGGGGTTGATGGCCGTCGCCTCGACGACCTCGCGCGCGGTGGGCAGTCGGTCGCCGGGTTCCAGGAGGCCCATCCGGAGGGCCTGTTTCGTCTGCTGGACGATCTGGAGGTAGGTGGCGACGCCACTGCGCCGGTCGATGCGGTACTCGACCACGATCCCTTGCACCACCCTTTCACTAATCAAGTAGTGAAAGGGTGGTGCAAAGAAGGGGGCGGTGTCAACCGCCCCCTTCCCGGGGAGACGGTGTCAACCGCCCCCTTCCGTCGGAGACTCAAGACTCCGTGCGGTACATCAGGTCCACCTCGTGCGTGGCGAAGCCGATGCCCTCGTAGACCCGGACCGCCGCCGTGTTGTCCGCGTCCACGTACAGCATCGCCGTCGGCAGCCCCTGGGCCGCCAGGTGCCGCAGGCCGATCGCGGTGAGCGCCTTGCCGAGGCCGCCGCCCTGGGCGTCGGGCAGGATGCCGACCACGTACACCTCGCCGAGCTGCTCCTCGGCGTGCGTCTTCGTCCAGTGGAAGCCGATCAGCTTCCCGTCCCGCTCCGCGAGGAAGAAGCCCTTCGGGTCGAACCACGGCTCGGCCGTCCGGTCGTCCAGGTCCCGCTGGGTGAGCGAGCCCTGCTCGGGGTGGTGCGCGAACGCGGCGGCGTTCACGGCGAGCCAGTCCGCGTCGTCCTGGCCGGGCGTGAACGTCCGGACGGTGACGCCCTCCGGCAGCACCGGCTCCGGGATGTCGAGCGGCACCAGGGACCGCCGCAGCTGCCGCAGCTCGCGGAAGAGGGTCAGACCGAGCACCTGCGCCAGGTGCCGGGCCGCCGACTTGCCGCCGTGCGCCCAGACGCGCAGCCGCTTGCCGGAGGCGGCGAGCAACGCGGCGCCCAGCGCCCGCCCGTGGCCGCGGCCCCGCTGTCCCGGGTGGACCACGAGCTCGGCGGCCGGCGCCTCGATCGGGTCCGTCTCCTCCAGCTGCGCGTACCCGTAGAGGCGCGAGCCGACGGTGAGCAGGAGGTGGGTCACGCCCTCGCGCCTGCCGTGCCGCAGGTACAGCCGCCCCTGCTCGGACACGGCGTGCACCCCGTCGGCGTGGTCGGCCGCCTCCAGGAGGTCCAGGACGTCCCGGACCTGCTCCGGCGTGAGCTCGTCGTACGTGTTGATCTGCCGTCCCGGTTCGATGGCCGGCGCCGCATCGGAAGTCATGACCCGAGCCTACGGCGACACCCCGTCAGCAAGAGGCAACTGTCTTGTAACCCACTACCCCCTGTTGCGCTACGCGCGTTGACTCTAGGCTGCTCGCGCAACGGGGAGTAGATCAAGGCCGCGAATCGGGGCAAGGGGAGAGATGGCAGCGACGCCGAGGAAGAACAAGAGGGCACGGCGGATTCTGGCCGCCGGTGCCGGGCTGGCGACGGTCGGGGCGCTCGTCGCCGCGATGCCGTCGGCGGGGGCGGCGGGGGACGCGTACGCCGCCGGGCAGGGGACGAACGGCAAGGGATGGGGGCGGATGGTCGACGTCCAGCTGCTGTCCTTCAACGACCTGCACGGCACCCTGGAGCCGCCGGCCGGGTCGTCGGGTCAGGTGACCCGGACGAAGCTGGACGGGACGACCGAGAAGATCGACGCGGGCGGTGTCGAGTACCTGGCGACGCACCTGCGTCAGGCGCGTGAGGGGAATCGTTACTCCATCACGGCCGCAGCCGGCGACCTGATCGGTGCCTCCCCGCTGCTGTCCGGTCTCTTCCACGACGAGCCCACCATCGGCGCGCTGAACGCGCTGGACCTGGACGTCACCTCGGTGGGCAACCACGAGTTCGACGAGGGCGCGCGCGAGCTGGCCCGCATGCAGGACGGCGGCTGTCACCCGACGGCCGGCTGTTTCGTCGAGGGCGAGGAGTTCGAGGGCGCCGACTTCCCGTACCTCGCGGCCAACGTGACGAACGAGAAGACGGGCAGGCCGCTGCTCGACCCGTACTTCGTCTGGGAGAAGGACGGCGTCAAGATCGGCTTCATCGGCGTGACCCTGGAGGGCACCCCGAACGTCGTCACCGCCGAGGGCGTCAAGGGCCTGAAGTTCGGCGACGAGGTCGAGACGATCAACAAGTACACGAAGGTCCTGGAGCGCAAGGGCGTCAAGTCCATCGTCGCCCTGGTCCACGAGGGCGGCATGCCGGCCTCGGCCTCGTACAACTACAACTGCGACGGTGACGGCGACGGTGACGGCGAGGGCGTCTCCGGCGCGATCGTCGACATCGCCAAGAACGTCTCGCCGCAGGTCGACGCGCTGGTCACGGGCCACACCCACCAGGCGTACGTGTGCAGCATCCCGGACCCGGCGGGCAAGCCGCGTCTGGTCACCTCGGCGTCCTCGTTCGGCAAGCTGTACACGGACACGACGCTGACGTACGACCGCGCCACCAAGGACATCGTGCGCACGGCGGTCGACTCGGCCAACCACGTCGTCTCGCGTGACGTGCCGAAGGCCGCGGACCTCACCGAGCTGATCGAGGACTGGCGCACGCTCGCCGCGCCGATCGCGAACCGCCCGCAGGGCTACATCGCCGCCGACATCAACGGCCGCGGCTCCACGGCGTACGAGAAGCCGCTCGGCGACCTGATCGCCGACGCGCAGCTGGAGGGCCTGGCCCCGGCGGACAAGGGCGGCGCGCAGCTGGCCCTGATGAACCCGGGCGGTATCCGCTCCGACCTGGTCTTCAAGGCGTCCGGCGCCGAGGGCGACGGTGTGGTGACCTACGGCGAGTCCTTCACCGTGCAGCCGTTCACCAACATGATGAACGTCGTCGACCTGACCGGCGCGAACCTGATCACCGCGCTGAAGCAGCAGGTCAGCGGCTCGAACCTGAACAGCATCAAGATCCTTCAGGTCTCGAAGGGCCTCACCTACACGCTCGACATGACCAAGACGGGCGCGGACCGCGTCGTCGACGGCACGATCAGGCTGAACGGCGAGGCGATCGACCCGTCGAAGACCTACCGCGTCGCGATGAACGAGTTCCTCGCGGGCGGCGGCGACGGCTTCGGCGCCCTGGCCACCGGCACGAACAAGCTGGTCGGCGCCTCGGACCTGGACCTCTTCAACGCCTACCTGGCGAAGAACTCCTCGGCCGCCGCGCCGCTGCCGGTGCCGGCGGCGGACCGGATCACGGTCGTGAAGTGACCCTTCCGGGTCCCTGAGGGGGGCGGCGGTCCGTTCCGGCGGACCGCCGCCCCTTTTCCGTGCCGGATTCGGGCCGGCGATCCACCGCCTCTCTCCGCCGTCGTATCCGGACCGGCGGGCCGCCGCCCTCTCCGCTGTCGGATTCAGGCGTGATCCCGTCTGTGCTTGTTGATGCGTACCTGTCATAGTGCGGTGCCATGGACCGACGACGATTTCTCGTGGGAGCGGCAGCCGCCGGAGCCGCCCTCCTGGTCAGTGCCCCGCCGGCGGCGGCCGCGGACACGCGTGCGTGGATGGGAGCGCACGGGGACGCCACCGACCTGCGGCGCCTCACCATCCCCGGGACGCACGACTCGGGGGCCCGCTTCGGCGGCGCCTGGAGCGAGTGCCAGAACACCACCATCGCCCAGCAACTGGACAGCGGCATCCGCTTCCTGGACGTGCGGTGCCGGGTGACCGGCGGGTCGTTCGCGATCCACCACGGGGCCTCGTACCAGAACATGATGTTCGGGGACGTCCTCGTCGCCTGCCGGGACTTCCTCGCCGCCCACCCCTCCGAGACCGTCCTCATGCGGGTCAAGCAGGAGTACTCGGAGGAGTCCGACGCCACCTTCCGCGCCGTCTTCGACGACTACCTCGACCGGCGCGGCTGGCGCCCCCTCTTCCGCATCGGCGACACGCTCCCCGCGCTCGGCGAGGCCCGCGGACGGGTCGTGCTGCTCGCCGACAACGGCGGGCTGCCCGGGCTGAGGTGGGGCGGCCCCGCCTTCGCCGTCCAGGACGACTGGAACGCGCTGCCCGACGCCAAGTACCCGAAGATCCAGGCCCACTTCCGCACGGCCGCCGCACAGCCCGGCCCGCTCTACGTGAACTTCGTGAGCACCTCCGCCTACCTCCCGCCCCGCTGGAACTCCGACCGGCTCAACCCCTGGGTCCACGGGTTCCTCGACGGCTCCGAGATGGCCGGACGGACCGGGCTCGGCATCGTCCCGATGGACTACCCGAACACCCGGTCAGGCCTCGTCGAGGCCCTCCTCCGGCACAACTGACAGCTCGGGCGGCGGCGTCGGGGCGCCCGGCAGCCGCAGACTCGCCACGGTGCCGCCGCCCGCAGCGGGGGCCAGCGACACCGTGCCGCCGGCCTGCCGCACCGTACGCGCGACGATCGACAGGCCGAGGCCGGAGCCGGGGAGGCTGCGGGCCGACGGGGAGCGCCAGAAGCGGTCGAAGACGTGCGGGAGCTCGTCGGGGGAGATGCCGGGGCCGTGGTCGCGGACGGTGAGCTCGCCGCGCATCAGGGCCACCTCGACCTCGCCCCGCGGCGGCGAGAACTTCACCGCGTTGTCCAGGACGTTGACCAGGGCGCGTTCGAGTGCCGCCGGCTCCGCCCGCACGTACCAGGGGGCGAGGTCGGTGACGAAGGTCAGCTCGGGGCCGCGCAGCCGCGCCCGGTCGAGGGCGGTCCGGAGGACGCCGTGCAGCGGTACGACCTCCAGCGGGCCGGGCCGCGCCGTGTCGGGGCGGGCCAGCTCCTGGAGGTCGCCGATCAGCGAGGCCAGCTCCGTCATCTGCGCCTTCACCGAGGCCATCAGGGCCCGCCGGTCGTCCGGCGGGATCGCCCGGCCGGTCTCCTCGCTGCGCGCGAGGAGCTCGACGTTCGTCCGCAGCGAGGTCAGCGGGGTCCGCAGCTCGTGGCCCGCGTCGGCGATGAGCTGCGCCTGCCGGTCCCGCGAGGTGGCCAGCGCCGCCGTCATGGCGTTGAAGGAACGGGAGAGGCGGGCGATCTCGTCCTCGCCCTCCACCGGGATGCGGACCGTCAGGTCCTCGGTCGCGGCGACGTGCTCGACCGCCCCGGTGAGCCGGTTCACCGGCTCCAGGCCGGTCCGCGCCACCCACAGGCCGGCCGCGCCCGCGCCGACGACCCCGATCCCGGAGACCAGCAGCAGGACCCAGCGCAGCGTGGACATCGAGTTGTCGATCTCGGCGAGCGGCCGGGCGACGGAGACCGCGAGCCCGATGGGGCCCTCCTGCGGGTAGGTGTAGACCCGCATCTCGCGTCCGGCGTCGTCCCTGACCGTGTGCAGGGCGCCCTCCAGCTGCCCCCGGGCCACCCCGAGGTCGCCGGGCCCGGCCGGGATCGCGGCCTTCCCCGAGGTGCAGACGCTGCCGTTGGCGAGGATGACCTGCACGGTGTACGAGCCCGCCACCGGCGGCGGCGTCGTGCCCTGCCGGCACATGGCGAGCAGGCTCTGCACGCCGTTCGCGTCCAGGCGGGTGCTGCGCAGCGACGAGTCCATCTCCGCCTCCAGCTGCGCCCGGGTCACGAACCAGCAGGCCAGCGACACGGCCGCCACCGCGAACGCCACGGCGGCCGCGGTCAGCAGCGCGAGCCGCGACCGCAGCGGCCGCGAACGGAACCACGCCAGGGGGCGGAGCGCCCAGGGGCGCCGCGCCGGGTGACCGGTCACTCCCCGCCTCCTCCGCGCAGCGCGTAGCCCACGCCCCGCACCGTGTGGACGAGGCGCGGCTCGCCGCCGGCCTCGGTCTTGCGCCGCAGGTACATCACGTACACGTCCAGCGAGTTCGAGCTCGGTTCGAAGTCGAAGCCCCACACCGCCTTGAGGATCTGCTCGCGGGTCAGCACCTGCCGGGGGTGCGCCAGGAACATCTCCAGGAGGGTGAACTCGGTGCGGGTGAGTTCCACGGTCCGTCCGCCGCGCGTCACCTCGCGGGTGGTCAGGTCCATCCGCAGGTCCTCGAAGGCCAGCACGTCGCCGTCGGCGGGGCCGGGCGACGCCGCCGACGCGTACGAGCTGCGCCGGAGGAGGGCCCGGATCCGGGCGAACAGCTCGTCGAGTTCGAACGGCTTGACCAGGTAGTCGTCCGCGCCCGCGTCGAGTCCGGTGACCCGGTCGCCGACGGTGTCGCGGGCGGTGAGCATGAGGATCGGCACGGTGGAGCCGGAGGCCCTGATGCGGCGTGCCGCGGTCAGGCCGTCCATCCGGGGCATCTGGACGTCGAGGACGACGAGGTCGGGGGCGTACGACTCCATCAGGGCGAGCGCGTCGAGGCCGTCGACGGCGACCTGCGTCCCGTACCCCTCGAAGGCGAGGCTGCGGCGCAGCGCCTCCCGTACGGCGGGCTCGTCGTCGACGACGAGGATGCGCTCGGCTTCGTTCTGCTGTCCCGTCATGGGCTGTCCCGTCATGCGATCAGCGTCGCACGCCGTCCGTTCGGCGGTCAGTTGTCGCCGCCCGCGCGCAGGCTGTCGAGATCGGCCTTCACGGTGTCGATCGGGATGGCGAATCCGAGGCCGACGCTTCCGGCGGTGGAACCGCTCGAAGAACTGGGCGAATACATGGCCGAATTGATTCCGATGATCTCGCCGTTCATATTGATCAGCGCGCCGCCGGAATTCCCGGGGTTCAGCGAGGCGTCGGTCTGGAGCGCCTTGTACGTCGTCTTCGACGAGCCGGTGTCGCCGTTGAACCGCTGTCCGCCGAACTCGAACGGCCAGCCCTGCCGCGGGTCGTACTGCTGCCGCTGGTCCTGGCCGCCGCCGTCGTCGTCCTTGGCGACCGTCACGTCCCGGTCGAGGGCGGAGACGATGCCGCTGGTGACGGTCCCGGTGAGGCCCTCGGGGGAGCCGATCGCCACGACCTCCTCGCCGACCTTCACCTCGGAGGAGTCGCCGAGCGTCGCCGTCCTGAGGCCCGACGCGCCCTTCAGCTTGATCAGCGCGAGGTCCTTGTCGGGGTCGGTGCCGACGACGTCGGCCTCGTAGGTCTTGCCGTCGCTGAGCTGCACGCTGACCGAGGAGGCGCCGGAGACGACGTGGTTGTTGGTGACGATCTCGCCGTCGGAGGTGATGATCACGCCCGAGCCGGTGGACTTGCCCGCGTTCGAGCTCGCCGAGATCTCGACGATGGAGGGGGAGACGGCCGCCGCGACCCCGGCGACCGTGCCTTTGCTCCTCGCGGAGACGTTGGTGCCGTTCACCGCCGAGGAGGCGGTCGCGGGGCCGTCGGAGGTGAGCTGCTGCACGAGCGTCGCCGTGCCGCCGCCGATCGCCGCGGCCGCGATGGCCACGGCCGCCATGAGGCCGACCCCGCGCTTGGCGCGGCGGCGGGAGCCCGGAGCGGGGGCCGCGGCGAGGGCCACCGGCGGCTCCACGGGCGGCGGCACGTGCCCGCCGTGCCCGCCGGACGGCCAGATCGTCGTGCCCGGCTCCGTCGTGATCGGCCGCGTCGGCTCGTACGGAGGCCTCGGCGGGTAGTGGGGCTGCTGCGGCTGCTCCTGGAAGTCCGTCATGGCAATGACTCTCGGAGCTGTTCATGAGAGCCGTCTGAGGACCGGCTGAGAAGCCCGACAGAACCCTGTATGCCCCATGTAAAGAACGTTCTCCGAGGCCTGGGCGAAGGCCGTCCGCGCCGTCGTCTACGGTGCACGCGTAGGCGTCCCGTCCGAGGGACGCGGGGAGGGGAGACAACGTGCGCAGGACGACCAGGAGACTCGCGGCCTCACTGACCGGGGTACTGGCAGGGGGCCTCCTCGGGGCCACGCTGCCGGCCGGGACGGCACTGGCCTCGTCGTGGATGGACCGCTGCCCGTCCGGCTACTTCTGCGGGTTCACCGGGACCTCCGGCGCAGGCACCATGTTCAAGACGAACAAGAGCATGGCCACCCTGGGCACGTGGAACGACAAGCTGCGTTCGTGGACGAACAAGACCTCGGTGATCGCCTGCCTCTACAGCGACGCGAACTACGCGCTGAACGGCCCTTCCTCCACGTACTTCGCCGAGTTCTCCACCGGCTCCGGCACGGGCTACGACCTGAGCCTGGACAAGGCGATCAGCTCGATCAAGCTCGTACGCACCGAGAACGAGTGCGAGGGCAACGCCTACCCGCACTGGATCTCCGACCCCGGCACCACGGCCGCCGGGTTCGGCGACCTGGACGGCAACCGCAGGGCCGACGTGCTCTCCCGGGACCTGGCGGGTCGCCTGTGGTTCCTGCCGGGCGACGGCACGGGCCGACTGCTCGGCAGCGGCTGGAACGCCATGACGGCGGTGACCCGGCACGGAGACTTCTCCGGCGACGGCCGCGAGGACCTGATCACCCGGGACCGCGACGGCAAGCTGTGGCTCTACCCGGGCACCGGCACGGGTTCGCTCGGCACCCGGAGGAACATCGGCACGGGCTGGAACGCCCTGTCGGGCGTGACCGCCGTGGGCGACCTCTCCGGCGACCGCAAGGCCGACCTGATCGCGCGGGACGGGACCGGGAAGCTGTGGCTCTACCCCGGACGCGGCGACGGTTCGTTCGCGACGCGGAAGGCCGTCGGTACGGGCTGGCAGGCCATGAACCGCCTGGTCGGAAGCGGTGACATGAACCGCGACGGCAAGGCCGACCTGATCGCCCGCGACCGGGACGGCAGGCTCTGGTTCTACGCGGGCCGCAACAACGGCACCCTGGCACCGCGGACGCTGGTCGGCAGCGGCTGGAACGTCATGGAGTACGTCCTCGCCGTCGGCTCCTACGACGGCGACGGCACCAACGACCTGGTGGCTTCGACGAACGAGCTCTACCGGGGAGGCCTCCCCGGTCGGCTCCTCGGCTACCGCGGCTCGGGCACCGCGCCCGCTGTCCTCCGGCCGGTCCAGGAACTGAACGGCTGGGCCTGGTGGAAGCAGAACGGCGTGTTCTGACCCCGGCACTCCGTAGGGGGCGAGGGCCGGGCCGTCGCCCCCTCGCCCGGCTCAGTCGCCGTCGCAGCCGCAGGAGCGGCGCACCACCAGGGCCGACGGGAACAGCTTCACGCGCTCCCGGCGGGAGCCCGCGACGCGGAGGGAGTCGTCGAGGACGAGGTCCACGGCGGCCCGTGCCATCGCCGGCCGGTCCGAGGAGATGGTGGTCAGCGGCGGGTCGGTGAGCGCGGCTTCCTTCACGTCGTCGAAGCCGGCGACGGCCAGCTCCGTGGGCACCTCGATGCGCAGCTCGCGGGCGGCGCGCAGGACACCGAAGGCCTGGTCGTCGGTGGAACAGAAGATGGCCGGCGGCCGGTCCGGGCCGGCGAGCAGCTTGAGGGCGACCTGGTAGGCGTCGTAGCGGTTGTACGGGGCCTCGAAGAGCCGGCCCTCGGTGGAGCGGCCGGCCTCCGCCATGGCGCGCCGCCAGCCCTCGACGTGGTCGGCGACCGGGTCGCCGACGGCCGGGGTGTTCGGGACGCCGCCGAGGCACGCCACGTACGGGTGGCCGTGCTCCAGGAGGTGACGGGTGACGAGCTGGGCGCCGCCGATGTCGTCGGTCACGACGGCGACGTCGTCGATGGCCTCGGGCCGCTCGTGCAGCAGCACCACGCGCGCGTCCCAGGCCTCGATCTCGCTCGCGGCCTGCTCGCTCATGCCCTGGCTGACCAGGATCAGCCCGGAGACCCGCATCCCCAGGAAGGCGCGCAGGTAGTGGACCTCGCGCTCGGTGCGGTAGTCGGAGTTCCCGACGAGGACCATCTTCCCGCGCTCGGCGGCGGCCTGCTCGACCGCGTGCGCCATCTCGCCGAAGAACGGCTGCCGGGCGTCGGGGACGATCATGCCTATGAGGTCCGTGCGCCGGGACGCCATCGCCTGGGCCACCCGGTCGGGCCGGTAGCCCAGCTCCTTGATGGCGGCGAGGACACGCTCGCGCGTGGCCGGGGCGACCGGCCGGGGTCCGTTGTTGATGACGTAGCTCACGACCGCGGTAGAAGTACCTGCCAGTCGAGCTACGTCATCCCGCGTCACCTTGGCCACGCGCGGAAGTCTACGCGGGGGGACCTACCTACCGGCAGGTCGCACTGTGGCATCCGCCACGTTCGTGTCCTCCGAGGGGGTGACACCCCCCGTGGCGTCCTTGACGCGCGTGTCCGAACGGGCCCCCTCCTTGGCGCGCGCCTCCTCGGCGGCCCGCTCGACCTTCTCCGGGGTGACGAAGCGGTAGCCGACGTTGCGGACGGTGCCGATCAGCGACTCGTGCTCCGGGCCCAGCTTGGCCCGCAGCCGCCGGACGTGGACGTCGACCGTCCGGGTGCCGCCGAAGTAGTCGTACCCCCACACCTCCTGGAGGAGCTGGGCACGCGTGAAGACCCGGCCCGGGTGCTGGGCCAGGTATTTGAGGAGCTCGAACTCCTTGAAGGTCAGGTCGAGGACCCGGCCCTTGAGCTTCGCGCTGTACGTCGCCTCGTCGACCGACAGGTCGCCGTTGCGGATCTCCATCGGGGAGTCGTCGGCGACGATCTGCTGGCGGCCCATCGCGAGCCGGAGGCGCGCCTCGACCTCGGCGGGCCCCGCGGTGTCGAGGAGGACGTCGTCGATGCCCCAGTCGGCGGTGACGGCCGCGAGGCCGCCCTCCGTGACGACGAGGATCAGCGGACAGCCGGGCCCGGTGGAGCGCAGCAGCTGGCAGAGCGAGCGGACCTGCGGGAGGTCGCGCCGGCCGTCGACGAGGATCACGTCCGCGCCGGGGGTGTCCACGAGGGCGGGGCCCTCGGCCGGGGCGACCCGGACGTTGTGCAGCAGCAGGCCGAGTGCGGGGAGCACCTCGGTCGACGGCTGGAGGGCGTTGGTCAGGAGCAGCAGTGAGCTCATCGCTCCCCACCTACCCGGGTCGTCGGTCGGTAGTGCGTCGTTCGCTCGTCCATGACGTCGGTTCCTCCTCGGTCCCTGCGAGGACGTCTATGTGTGCTCACGTGCGGCTCTCGCGCCCTGAGAGCTTTCGTTCATCCGTCCGTAACAACGGTCGGAAAACACAAAAGGACCCGGGGGCTGCGTTGCCCGGATCCTCTGCCAAGCAGAATAGCCCACATGAGTTCCGAGGCAGAGGGTCGATTTCACATCGTGGATGTCTCTTCTCTCACTTCCGTCCACCGTCCGGTGCCGCTGCGCGTGATGCTGCGTACCGATGACGGTGTCCTGATCGAGGCGGTTTACGAACCCTCCGCGGCAAGTGTCACCGATTCGGCGGTCACCGGTACGGCGGTCGTCGTCGCCCACGGCTTCACCGGTTCGGCCGACCGGCCCGCCGTCCGGCGCGCCGCCCGCGCCTTCGCGGAGCGCGGCGCGTCCGTCGTCACCTTCTCCTTCCGTGGACACGGCGGCTCCGGCGGCCTGTCCACGGTCGGCGACCGCGAGGTCCTCGACCTGTCCGCCGCCGTCCGCTGGGCCCGTGAGCTCGGCCACGCGCGCGTGGCGACGGTCGGCTTCTCCATGGGTGGGTCCGTCGTCCTGCGTCACGCCGCCCTGGAGCGGGGCACGGACGCGCGCGCGGACGCCGTGGCCTCCGTCTCCGCGCCCGCCCGCTGGTACTACCGGGGTACGGCTCCGATGCGCCGCCTCCACTGGGTGGTCACCCGGCCCGCGGGCCGCCTCGTCGGCCGCTACGGGTTCCGCACCCGGATCGAGCGGCGCGCCTGGGACCCCGTGCCCCTCTCCCCGGTGGAGGCGGTGCCGCTGATCGCGCCGACCCCGCTCCTGGTCGTGCACGGCGACCGGGACCCGTACTTCCCGCTCGACCACCCGCGCATGCTGGCCGGCGCGGGGGACGCGGAGCTCTGGCTGGAGCGCGGCATGGGGCACGCGGAGAACGCGGCGGACGACGAGCTGCTCGCCCGGCTCGGGGACTGGCTCACGCGCGCATAGCCCATCATGGGGGGCGGCGCGCACACGAACGAAGGGAGCGCCGCTATGGCAGCGGGAACCATCCGCTACTGGGCCGCGGCCAAGGCCGCCGCCGGAGTCGCAGAGGAGCCGTACGCCGCCGAGCACCTGGCGGAGGCCCTCGACGCGGCCCGTGCGAAGCACCCGGGCGAGCTGACGCAGGTCCTCCTCCGGTGCTCGTTCCTGGTCGACGGCGACCCCGTCGGGACCCGGAGCCATGAGACGGTACGGCTTGCCGAGGGCGGCACGGTCGAGGTGCTCCCCCCGTTCGCAGGAGGGTGAACCCCAGAGCATGAGCAACGACCACTACTACGGCGGGCAGCAGTACGACCCGTACGCGGACGGCCGGCAGGACGGGCAGCACCGCGGTGAGCAGCCCCCGGCCGACGTCACGCAGACGTGGGAGGGCCAGACCTGGGACACCACGTACCAGCCGGCCGTCTCCTACGACCAGATCCAGGCCGCCAGGGCCGCGGCGCCCCACGGGACGCCGGAGACGGCGTACCGGCCGCAGTCGTACGCGCAGTCCGGGGAACAGCCCTACCCGCAGCCGGCCGGGCAGTCGTACGGTCAGCCGCAGCCGCAGCCGTACGAGCAGTCGGCCGGGCAGCCGTACGAGCAGTACCCGGCGTACGCGGACCGGGCCGTCGACCAGGCCGGTCACCACGCGGGCCACCAGGCCGGCCACCACGCGGGCCACCAGGCCGGTCACCACGCGGGCCACCAGGCCGGGCAGCAGCAGGCCGCACCCGCCCCTCCGGTCCCGGCGCCCGCAGCGGCCGCCGCGTCCGCCCCCGCGGCGGAGGCGGGCCCCGCGTACTCCTCGCCGACGACGGCCGGGAACACCCGGATCACCGACGCCCAGCGGGCCAGGGCCGAGGGCCGGTCGCCGGTCATCGAGCCCGGCATGCGGCCGGCCGCGCTGACCGCCGTCCTCGGACTGCTGTTCGCCGGCGGCGCCGCCCTCGGGTCGTACGGGCTCCTCGTCCCGCTGGTCCTGCTCCAGGGGCTGACCGCCGCCGGCTGGTTCCGCCTCAACGGCATGTGGCCGGCCCGGCAGGGCATCGCCCTCGCGTTCGCGGGCGGCCTCGTCGCCGACGCGGCCCTGCTCGCCACCGGCCGCGAGCACGCGGCCCCCGCGATCCTGGGCACGCTCGGCGTCTGGGTGCTGCTCTGCCTGGTCCTCCAGCTGCGCAGCCACGCCGACCCGGACGAGCGGATGTACGGCCTGATGGCCACCATCGCCTCCGCCGCGCTGACCGTGGTCGCCACCGGGCACCTCGGCGCCGCGCCCGACGCCGTGGTGGTCGGCGGGGTCGCCGTCGCCGCCGCCGTCCTCGCCCGGGCGCTGCCGCTGCCCGGCCCGGTCTCGCTGATCGCCGCGCTGCTCGCGGCGGCGGGCGCCGGGGTCGCGGTCGGCGGCCTCACGGACCTGGGCACCCAGGGAGCGCTGCTCGGCCTCGGTGCCGGGGTCTGCGCGCTGATCGGCCTGCGGGTGGCGAGCTACGACTACCCTTCCCGGTTCGTCCACATGACCGCGGGCGTCGCGCTGCCGCTCACGGCCGCCGCCCCCGCCGTCTACCTGCTCGGGCGCGCCCTGGTCTGAGCCCCTCCCGGCCGGGCCCGCACCGGCCCCGGGAACCAACCGGCCCTCCGACACGTCGATCTTCGTGTCGGGGGGCCGAAGACTTTCCCACCGAAGACCTCCGCCGTCGAAGGTCTTCACACACCGAAGCTTTCTACCGGGGGGACACACATCCCATGCGAGCACTGCGGATTCTGCTGATCGTGGCCGTCGTGCTGGGCGGGGTCCTCGTCGGGATCGACCGGCTGGCCGTGGCCTACGCCGAGTCGGAGGCGTCCAGCCGGGTGAAGCTGTCGGCCGCGAGCAGCGAGTCGATCGAGGTCGACATCAAGGGCTTCCCCTTCCTCACCCAGGTCGCCGACAAGCGGTTCGACCAGGTCGACGTGACGGCGACCGGCGTGCAGGCGACGGCGGGCAGCAAGCGCATCCGGGTCGGCGAACTGACCGCCGTCCTGCGGGACGTGACCGTCACCGGCGACTGGGCCGGCGCGAAGGCCGGCTCGGCGTCCGGCACCGCGCTCATCTCGTACGCGGACCTCACCGCCGCCGCGTCCGACCAGGACGCCACCGTCGCCTACGGCGGCAACGGCAAGGTGAAGGTGACCGGCGGCGTGAAGATCATGGGCCGCACCCTGACCCGGACGGTCCTGTCCACCGTGACCGTCGTCGACGGCGGCACGATCCGGGTCCGCGCCGACGAGGTGCCCGGCGAGGGCATCCCCGGCGTCGAGGAACTGGTCCGCGCCCGCACCGACTTCGAGCGCCCCATCGGCATGATCGCCGGCATGAAGGTCGAGAAGGTCGAGCCCCGCCCGGACGGCCTCGCCGTCATGGTGACCGGCAAGGACGTCGTCCTGGCGGGCTGAGCCCCGGCGCCCGCCCCCTGTCCCCCTTGCCCCCCGCGCACCCTCCTCACCCCCTCCCGGGTGCCTTTCCGGCCCCTTCGCAGCCCCTCGCTGCCCTGGTCGGCCATATGCTGAGACGGTGTTGTCCGATCCGTAGGAGGACAACCGGACGCGTGGGTACGGAGGCGTCCGAAGCCGCTCCGCAGGGTGATCCCGTCTCGCTTTTCGGACGATCGTGTCTCAAAATGCGACACGCCGGTGACACGGCCGCCTGTCCGTCCCTACGATCGAGGGCATGAAGCGACAGGCGGATCTCACGAAGCGGCGGGCAGTAGACCTGTGCCGCGTCGCCGCCATGCTCTGTCGTTCCGTCTGAGCGGGACCCGTCACTCCCGTATTCCTCAGGCCCTCCCACCGCGGTCAGGGCCGCCCTGTGCAAGCCGTACGCACGTCCGCCGTTCGTACGCCACGCGACGACGCGTACCGCACGACACACAGCACCACCCGCACCACACCGCCGCACACTGCCCCGGAGGAGAACAGCATGGCTCGCAGCGACGTACTGGTCGACGCGGACTGGGTCGAGGCCAACCTCGACAACCCGCAGGTCGCCCTCGTCGAGGTCGACGAGGACACCTCGGCCTACGAGAAGAACCACATCCGCAACGCCATCCGGATCGACTGGACCCAGGACCTCCAGGACCCGGTCCGCCGCGACTTCATCGACCAGGAGGGCTTCGAGAAGCTCCTCTCGGCCAAGGGCATCGGCAACGACACCACGGTCGTCCTCTACGGCGGCAACAACAACTGGTTCGCCTCCTACGCCTACTGGTACTTCAAGCTCTACGGCCACCAGGACGTGAAGCTCCTCGACGGCGGCCGCAAGAAGTGGGAGCTCGACTCCCGCGACCTGGTCGACGGCTCCGAGGTCCCGTCCCGCCCGGCCACCGAGTACAAGGCCAAGGCCCAGGACTCCTCGATCCGCGCCTTCCGCGACGACGTCGTGGCCGCGATCGGCGCCCAGAACCTGGTCGACGTCCGCTCGCCCGACGAGTTCTCCGGCAAGCTGCTCGCCCCGGCGCACCTCCCGCAGGAGCAGTCGCAGCGCCCCGGCCACGTGCCGAGCGCCCGCAACATCCCGTGGTCGAAGAACGCCAACGACGACGGCACCTTCAAGTCGGACGACGAGCTCAAGGCCCTCTACGAGGCCGAGCAGGTCGATCTGGCGAAGGACACCATCGCCTACTGCCGCATCGGTGAGCGCTCCGCGCTGACCTGGTTCGTCCTGCACGAGCTGCTCGAGGTCACGAACGTCAAGAACTACGACGGCTCGTGGACCGAGTACGGCTCCCTCGTCGGCGTGCCGATCGAGCTCGGCGCCAACAAGTAAGTCCCCGGACCTCCTCCCCTCCGGACCCCTCGACCGTAAGGACAGAACATCATGTGTGGAGCGCAGCCCGGCGGCCCCGACGCCTCGACGATCAAGCCCGGTGAGACCACCATCCAGGGCTTCGTGACCAAGGACGGCGAGCCCGTCACCGGTTACGTCCGCCTCCTGGACTCGACCGGCGAGTTCACGGCCGAGGTCCCGACCTCCGCCACCGGACAGTTCCGTTTCTACGCGGCCGAGGGCACCTGGACCGTCCGCGCCCTGGTTCCCGGCGGCACCGCCGACCGCCAGGTCGTCGCACAGAAGGGTGGCCTCGCAGAGGTCGCCATCGCGGTCTGATCCGCGCACCCGAACGGCCGGAGGGCCGTGCCTCCTGGGGGGTTGGACGCCATTTCCAGGACTCGAGGCACGGCCCTCCGGTCTTCCCCGTTCCGCGCCGGGAAGCCCGCCCCGCCGTACGCTGAAGATGTGTACGCACGGCGTCGGCACGTCTACTTCTGGATGATGGGTGCCTGCCTGGTCCTCTTCGTGGGCGCCTGGGCCGTCGTGCGCCTTTTCTCCGTGCCCGTCGCCGTCGGCATGTGCGTCGTCGCCATGGTCATCCCGCCCGTCGCCGCCATGGTCGCCAACCGTCGCGGCCCCGAGGACCGCTGGTGGGACGACCCGTCGGGCGACCCGAAGTCCGACGAGTGGTGGGACGAGCTGGACGGCAAGAAGCGCCGGGACCGGTAGGCGTCGGGATCAGTAGACGAGGGCCTGGGTCTCGTCGGCCATGGCCTCCTGGACGAAGACCTGCGCGCCCGCGATCCGGACGCCGTCGAGGACGTCCGCCTCGGTGATCTCGCGGCGGGCGGCGCACTGGGTGCAGAGCGTGACGCGGCCGGCCGCCAGGATCGACTCGATGAGGTCCGGCAGCGGCGCGGCGTGCGGAAGTTCGAACTCCGCCGCCCGGCCCGGCAGCGCGAACCACGACGACTCGCCGGTCAGCCAGAGCGAGACCTCCACCCCGCTCGCGACGGCGACGGCGGCCACCGTGAAGGCCTGCGAGCAGCGTTCGGGGGCGTCGGCCCCTGCGGTCACCTTGATCACGAGCTTCTTCGCCATATGCCGAACTGTAATGCGCGGCGCTGCAACCCCCTGCGCCCCTCGCGTGTCTGCTGGGTGCGCGGATGACGGAATCCGCGCTTCAGGTCTCGTGGGGGGACTCTTGAGCAACGAAGAAACCATCCCGAACCAGGGAACAGCGCCACCGCCGTCGCCCGATCCCGTACCGGAATCAGCTACTCCGGTCGTGAATCCCGCAGCTCCCGCCGAACCGGAGCCGCCGGCCACAACGGCGCCGGAAACACCTGTCGACGCCGCGCCGCCGGCCGACGCGGTTCCGGAAGCGCCCGCCGAAGCCGACACCGCTCCGGAAGCGCCCGCAAACCCCGACGCCGACCCCGACCCTGACGCCCCCGACGCCGCTGCACGGCCGCGCCGCCGGGTCCTCCGGACCGTCGGGCTCATCGCCGTCGCCGCCGTCCTCGGTCTCGTCGGCGGCACCGCCGTCGGCTACCGCATCCAGGCCGACCGCGAACCCACCCCGTTGCCCGCCCTCAACCAGCCCGCCCTCGCCTACCCGGCCAAGCCGCTCCCCGAGGGCGAGGAACCGGAGCCGCTGTCGGCGAAGGAGGACCTGCAGTCGAAGGCGCAGGGCGACCTGCGGAAGCTGCTGCTGCCGCGGCCGAAGGGGGCGCGCGCCGACGGGACGGACGGGTGGCAGCCGCTCGACGCGTACGCCGACACGTTCACCATGCCCGAGGGGAGGCTCGAGGAGGCGCTCACCTCGGGCGTTCGCCGCATCGCCACGCGCGGATGGCTGGTGGGCGAGTACAAGAGCGTCCGGATCGAACTCGTGCAGTACCGGGCGGACTCCCGGCTCGGAGCCTTCGAGCACGCGACACAGCAGCAGCGCATCACCGCGAGCGAGGGGAAGTCCGGATCCCTCGGACACGAGGTGAAGGGCTCCACGAACGGCCGCTACTACATCTACCCGGTACACCGGGAGGCCGGCTACCTGGACGCGTACGAGGCCCGTGCCTTCATCCAGCGCGGCGACATCGCGATCACGATCCTCATGTACGACACACACAAGATCGCCGAGAGCGAGATCCGCTCTCTGGCCGAGCGGCAGCTGGGGCGCCTGTGAGCGAGAAGTCAGGGAGCCGCACCCGCCGGATCCTGAAGAACGTCCTGGTCTCCGTGCTCGTGCTCGGGGCCGTCGGCGGCGGCGTCGCGTACACCGCCGTCACGGCCGACGGCGCCGACCGGACCGCGCCCACGGTGGCGTGGGCGGAGCCCGGCACGACCGCGACCCCCGACGACCCCGCCGCCGGCTTCCTGCGGGGCCGGGCGTCGACGCCGCTGAGCAAACTCCTCCTGCCGGTGCCGGACGGCCTTGTGCTCGGGTCGGACATCGAGGGCTACGGCAACGACGCCGAGGTGTCGGCGAAGCAGGCCCAGGCCCTCCTCAAGCTGACGGGCAACGGCTACTACGGCAAGCAGCGCCGCGCGTACGAGAAGGAGGTCGACAAGCTCGGCATCCAGGGCATGGCGATGCGCGCGTACGCCGACGACGCCGGCACCTACCAGGCCGAGGTGCTCATCCTGCGCATGAAGGACAAGAAGGCGGTCCGCAGGTTCTTCGAGGTCCGCAAGGACATCTCCGAGCTCCTGAAGCTGCGCAAGGGCCCGAAGATCAAGGAGTACGCGAAGAACTCCGCCTGCTACCTGGGGCCCGAGCCCGAGACGCCCACGACGTACCGGGGCGGCCGGCAGAATCCCGACCTCCAGGACATGGTCTGCTCGGCATACGACGGCGAGTTCATGATCACCGTCAGGGCGTACGGATCCCCGCCCTTCGACGAGAAGGCCGTGGCCGACCTCGTCGAGAAGCAGCTCCGCCACATCGCGTCTCCGGGGGAGTACGTATGACCGAGCAACTGACCGAGCAGCAGGCCGAACAGCAGGCCCGGACGGCCGCGGACGCGGGGGAGGTCGCGGCCGAGGTCGCGGCCGCCCCGGAGCCGGCGCCTGACGCCGTGCCCGCCGCGCCCCGGCGCGGCCGCCGTGTCCTGTGGGCCGTCGCCCGCTGGACGGCCGCCGTGGTCGTGTGCGGCGGCGTGGGCGCCGGTGCCGCCATGGGGATCACCGCCATGGACCGGGAGGACGTACCCGGTCTGGCGACCGAGAGCGACGGCCGCTGGGAGTACCCGCGGCTCACGCTGCCGGCGCTGCCCGCGGACCGGCCCCGCCCCTTCACCGACGGCAACGACGGCGAGGTGCACTACGCCGACCCGCGCGCACTGCTGCTGCCCGCGCCGGCCGGTGCGACGCCCGACCCGAAGCTCAACGGCGGGTTCGTGTCCACGGACGCGTACCTCTCCCTCTACGGCAAGGAGTTCCGCGGCGACCTGCGGCAGACGCTCGCGGACTCGGCCCTCCGGCACATCGCCGCCCGCGGCTGGACGACCCCCGACGGCACCCGCACCAGCATCCACCTGCTCCGGTTCAGCTCCGTGGCGTACGCCGAGGAGTACCTGCGCGGGGCCGTCGGGGTGGACAGCACCTCCGGTCCGACGGCGCTCCCCGAGGGAGTGGAAGGCGTCGACCCGGAGACCTTCGCGGACGACATCGACGTGCCGGACACGCGCGCCAACGCCTACCGGGAACAGAAGCCCCACGGACCCGAGCAGACGCGCTGGGCGTACGTGCAGGCGGGGGACACGCTCGCGTTGATCACGCAGACGCGGAAGGGCGAGGCGCTGGAGGTGCCGTTCCGGCAGACCGTCACGTTGCAGAACCAGCTGCTCGGGTAGCGGGGGCCGGGAGACCCACCTCACCGAGTGGCCCGGACCCCGGCCCACTAAGCTGGGGTCCGGCCCGTTCCGCCTTCACACCTCAGTCGAGGAGCACCCCGTGATCTATTTCTTCGAAGCACTGTTGGTCCTCGTCTGTGTCGGCGTGCTCGCCTTCACCGGTCTCGCGGTGAAGAAGCTGTACCAGGGCCAGCGGTAACCACCTCTAGAGAACGCCAGAGCTGCTCATGATCGAGATCCCGTCCGACCTCAACCCGGACCTCGTCCCCCTCGCGTTCCTGCTCGGTACGTGGGAGGGCGCGGGTGTCTCCGACTTCCCCGGCGCCGAGAAGTGCAACTTCGGCCAGTCCGTGACGTTCAGCCACGACGGCCGGGACTTCCTCGAGTACCACTCGCACTCGTGGGTCCTGGACAACGACGGCAACAAGGTCCGTCCGCTGGAGAGCGAGAGCGGCTACTGGCGGATCGACAAGGACCGTCAGGTCGAGGTCGTCATGGTCCGTGACCAGGGCATCGTCGAGATCTGGTACGGCGAGCTCGCCGACCAGAAGCCGCAGATCGACCTGGCGACGGACGCCGTCGCCCGGACCGGCGCCTCGGGTCCGTACAGCGGCGGCAAGCGGCTCTACGGCTACGTGAAGAGCGACCTCATGTGGGTGGGCGAGAAGGCGACCCCCGAGGTCCCGCTCCGCCCGTACATGTCGGCGCACCTGAAGAAGGTCGTCACGCCCGAGGAGGTCGCGGAGATGGCCCGCAACCTGCCCGACATGCCGGACGACGGCATCGCGTTCTTCCGCTGAGGCCGCTGAGGCCGCTGAGGCCGCTGAGGCCGCTGAAGGTCTCAGGCCACTGAGGCCATTGAGGCCGCTGAGGGTCTGGGGTGCCGCGCCGCGCCCTCCTACACTGGGGGGCGTGGTGAGCACCGACTGGAAGAGCGATCTGCGGCAGCGTGGGTACCGGCTGACGCCGCAGCGGCAGCTTGTGCTGGAGGCCGTGGACAAGCTGGAGCACGCGACTCCGGACGACATCCTCGGCGAGGTCCGCAAAACGGCCTCCGGGGTGAACATCTCGACGGTGTACCGGACCCTGGAGCTCCTGGAGGAGCTCGGGCTGGTGAGCCACGCCCATCTGGGGCACGGCGCCCCGACCTATCACCTCGCGGACCGGCACCACCATCTGCACCTGGTCTGCCGGGACTGCGACGAGGTGATCGAGGCGGACGTCGAGGTGGCGGCGGAGTTCACCGGGAAGCTCCGTGAGACCTTCGGGTTCGAGACGGACATGAAGCACTTCGCGATCTTCGGCCGGTGCGCGGACTGCGCCGGGAAGGTCGCGGCCGCCGAGTCGTAGGCTCTTCTTATGAAGAGCCCGAGCCCCCTGCTGTCCCTGCCCGGTGCCGTCGCCGCCGAAGGCCGCGACGAAGGTGTCGCCGCGCACTACGGCGACCTGTTCCGCGAGCAGCGCGCCCTCGCCGCCGGCGACGGTTTCGTCGACCTGTCGCACCGCGGTGTCGTCGCCGTCACCGGTGACGACCGGCTGAGCTGGCTGCACCTGCTCCTCACCCAGCACATGACCGACCTGCCGGCCGGGCGGGCGACCGACGCGCTGATCCTCTCCGCGAACGGCCACATCGAGCACGCCCTGTACCTCGTCGACGACGGCGAGACGGTGTGGGCGCACGTCGAGCCGGGGACGCGGGAGGAGCTCGTCGCGTACCTGGAGTCGATGAAGTTCTTCTACCGGGTGGAGGTCGCCGACCGCACGGAGGACGTCGCGGTCGTCCACCTCCCGGCCGGTTCCGTCGCCGAGGTGCCCGAGGGCGTGGTCGTACGGGAGACGGCGCACGGCCGCGACCTGTTCCTGCCCCGCGCCGACCTGGAGTCCTTCGCCGCCTCGCACGGTCCGGCCGCCGGCCTCCTCGCGTACGAGGCGCTGCGGGTCGAGGCGCACCGGCCCCGGCTCGGCTTCGAGACCGACCACCGGACCATCCCGCACGAGATCGGCCTCATCGGCAGCGCCGTCCACCTCCAGAAGGGCTGCTACCGGGGCCAGGAGACCGTCGCCCGGGTGCAGAACCTCGGGAAGCCGCCGCGCCGGCTCGTCTTCCTCCACCTGGACGGCAGCGAGGTGCTGCTGCCGGGGCACGGCACTCCCGTCCGGCTCGCCGCCGACGGCGAGGAGGGCCGGCAGCTCGGCTTCGTGACGACCGCCGTCCGCCACCACGAGCTGGGTCCGATCGCCCTCGCCCTGGTGAAGCGGAACGTGCCCGTGGACGCCCCGCTGATCGCCGGGACGACGGCGGCCGCGCAGGAGACGGTCGTCGAGCCGTAGGGGACCCCTCGCGGTGGCCTCCCTCGCGGTGGCCCCCCACCGGGGCGGCTCCCGCCGGGGCCGCTCCCACCGGGGCCGCTTCCCACCGGGGCGGCTCCCGCCGCCGCGGGTCAGACCTCGACCAGCACCGTGAACGGGCCGTGGTTCGTGAGCGAGACGCGCATGTCCGCTCCGAAGCGGCCCGTCTCCACGTGCGCGCCCAACTGCCGCAGCCGGGCGACGACCTCGTCGACGAGGGGCTCGGCGACGGGGCCGGGCGCGGCGGCGTTCCAGGTGGGGCGGCGGCCCTTGCGGGCGTCTCCGTAGAGCGTGAACTGGGAGATGACGAGGAGCGGCGCGTTCACGTCGGAGCACGACTTCTCGCCGTCCAGCACCCGGACGGACCAGAGCTTTCTGGCCAATTGGGCGGCCTTCTCCGGGGTGTCGTCGTGGGTCACCCCGACCAGCACGCACAGCCCCTCGCCGGTGATCTCACCGACGGTCTCCCCTGCGACGACGACGCTCGCGCCGTCGACCCTCTGCACCACAGCTCGCATGCGTACCAACCTACCGAGCGGGCAGTGGTCCGAAGGACGAGGGGCCGAACGGGTGCAGAGCGCCTGCACGCGCGCGTGCAGGAGTGGCACCATGCGGAGGAGGCGGTGCGGCTCCGCACCGGTCGAGGGGACGATTCTCATGAGTGCACCTGGCACCGGGCCGACGCCGTCCGGTCCCGTACCGCTGATCCGCTCCGGATTCCCGGGCGGAGGACCGGGCGGAGGCCCCGTGAAGCGCCCACCCGTGCAGCGGACCGCCGAGGCCGCCCTGCCGGAGGCGGCGCGGCCCGACCTCGGCGCGCTGCGGCTGCCCGAGCTGCGCACGCTGCGGCGCGAGGCGCAGAGCGACGAGGCCGACCTGAGTTACGTACGGCGGATGCTCCAGGGCCGGATCGACATCCTGCGGGCCGAGCTGGCGCGGCGGACCGATCCGGAGGCCCCGGTCCTCGACCGGCTGTCCGAGATCCTCGCGGACGTGCCGTCGCGGCACCGCAGCTCGGCACGGCACGTGACGCTGTCGACGCCGCGCGGCGAGGAGTACCGGCGGCTCGCGGCCGAGATGCTGTCGGAGGTCGAGCTGTCGGACCTGACGGCCCGCACGGACGACGAGCTGCACGCGGCGATGGGACGCCTGGCGGGGTACGAGCAACAGATCTCGCGCCGGCGGCAGCACCTCCAGCGGACCGCCGACGACTGCAGCGCGGAGATCGCCCGCCGCTACCGCGACGGCGAGGCCCAGGTCGACGACCTGCTGGCGTGAGCGCCGGCGGCAGGCCTGCCCGGAGGGCCGGCGGCCGGCGTGGCGGGGGCGGCGACCGGCGACCGGCGTGGCGGAGGCGGCGGCCGGAGTGGCAGGAGTGGCGGAGGCTGCGGCCACCCGGCGGGGTGAGCGCGGTCCGTCCGCCGTCGGCGGCCGGTCCGGTGGGACGGGGCGGGGCGGGGGAAACTCGGGTGCGGGGTGTGGGGGGCGTGCATAGGGTCGAGGGATGACTGTCGACGTGCGTACGGTGGCGGAGTCGGAGTTCCCCGACTGGCAGCGGGCGCTTCGGACCGGGTTCCTGCGGCCGCCCGTCGTGTCGGAGGCGGAGGCCGCTGACCGGCTGGCGCACGCGGACCTCGACCGGACGCTCGGGGCCTTCGACCGGGGCCGGATCGTCGCCACCTTCCGGTCGTTCCGGCAGGAGGTCAGCACGGTCGGCGGCGGCAGCCTCACGGCCGACGCGATCACCCAGGTCACCGTCTCCCCGACGCATCGCAGGCGCGGACTGCTCAGCAGGATGATGAGCGCGGACCTGGCCGCCGCGAAGGAACGCGGGGACGCGATCGCGACGCTGATCGCCGCCGAGTACCCGATCTACGGGCGGTACGGCTTCGGTGCCGCGAGCTGGGCGACCGAGTGGAGCGTGGACGTGCGCCGGGCCGGTCTCGACCCGCGCCGTTCGGGCCGCCCGGAGGACGGCGGCCGGATCGACCTGACCGACGGCGACGAGATCCGCAAGACGGGCCCCGAGGTGCACCGAAGGCTTGCCGCGGTCCGCGCCGGGGTCACCGACCGCGACGCGCGCGGCTGGGAGATCGGCACCGGTCTGGGCCACCGGAGCGAGCCGTGGCGGGAGCCGTACTACGCGGTGTACCGGGCGGAGTCCGGGGAGGTCGAGGGGTACGTGGCGTACTCGGCCGACGACAAGTGGGACGACGCGAAGCAGCCGGTGAACACGGCGACCGTGCGGGACCTGATCGCGTTCACCCCGGCCGCCGAGCGCGCCCTGTGGCACTACCTCTGCTCGATCGACTGGATCGCCACGGTCCGCTCCGGCTACCGGGCGCCCGACGACCCGCTGCCGCTGCTGCTGCCGGACCCGCGCGCGGCGCGGACGCTGACGTACGTGGACATGCTGTGGGTCCGGGTCCTGGACGTCGTCCGGGTCCTGGAGAGCCGGACGTATCCGGTGGAGGGGAGCCTCGTCCTGGACGTGCGGGACGCGGACGGTCTGGCGGGCGGCCGGTTCCGGCTGGACGCCTCCCCGGCGGGCGTCTCCTGTGTCCGTACCGCCGAGTCGGCCGATCTCGCCTTCGACGTCGCCGAGTTGGGCACGCTGGCGTTCGGCGACGAGTCGGCGGTGCGGCTGGCCCGGCTGGGTCGCGTGGAGGAGACGACGGCGGGCGCCGCGGCCCGGGCGGACCTGCTGTTCCGTACGCCGCTGCGGCCGTTCTCGCCCGACATCTTCTGAGCGGGGACGGATCCGCCCCGGCTCTCACGGGCGCGAGGGGGCGGGCCGCTCCCCGGCTCTTCCGAGCTCGCCTGACGGGTCTCCCCCCGGCGCTCCCGTGCCGTACAGCGCGGTGAGTTCGGCGCCGATGCGGGCCAGGGCGGTGCGGGCCTCGGGCGGGTCGTGGAGTTCGACGCGGGCGCCGAGGCCGGCGAGCCGGGCGGCGACGACCTCGGGGGAGGGGCCGTCGGCCTCGATGGCCGTCCAGCCGTCCGGGTCGCGTTCGCCGTACCGTACACGCCCGCCGAGCAGGCCTTCCAGGACGGATTCGGTGCCGGGGGCGGCCCGTCCGCGTACGGTCGCGGCGACCAGCCGGTCCTCCATGCGGGCGGCGAGGGTGCGCCAGACGGTGGCGAGGTCGAAGTCCTCGGGGCGTACGACGGGGTTGCCGGTCTCGGTGACGGAGGTGACGCGGCCGACGCGGAAGGTGCGGAGACCGTGCTCGGTGTCGGCGACGAGGTAGCGGACGCCTGCCTTGGCGGCTATCCCCAGCGGTCGTACGGTCCGTTCGTGCGGGTCCCGGCCCGGCCGGGCGTACCCGATCCGGAGCTCGCGCCCCTCGACCACGGCCCGTTGGAGGGGGGCGAGCAGGGGTTCCTCCCTGTCCGTGCCCGCCCAGTCGATGCCGTCGGCGACCCCGGCGCGGGCGGCGGCCTCGGCGCCGTCCCTGAGCGGCGCGGGGAGGGCCCGTACGAGCTTGCGCAGTGCGGTCCGGGTCCGGGGGCTCGCACCGGCGTCGGGCCCGGTCAGCAGGAACAGCTCGCGGATCTCGGGCGCCGTCAGGCCGGTGAGGTCGGTACGGGCTCCGCCGACGAGCGACCAGCCGCCGCCCTGGCCGGCCTGGGAGTAGACCGGGACCCCGGCGCTCGCGAGCGCTTCGAGGTCCCGGCGGGCGGTCCGTTCGGACACGTCCAGTTCGGCGGCGAGTTCGGCGGCGGTGACCCGCTGCCTGGTCTGGAGGAAGAGCAGGGCGGCGACGAGTCGATCGGCTCTCATGCCGCCATTGTCATGCGCGGCTTGGTCTCGGCGGAGGCCTTCGCCGGCCGCAGGACGCCGGCGGCGACGGCCAGGGCTACGAGGAGGAGGCCCGTGCCGACGGCGAAGGCGAGGTGGTAGCCGCCGGTGAGCGCCTCGGCGGCGGGGTGGCCGGCGGCGGTGAGGGTCTCGGTGCGGGTGGCGGCCAGGGTGGACAGGACGGCGACGCCGGCGGCCATGCCGATCTGCTGGGTGGTGTTGAACAGGCCGGAGGCGAGGCCCGCGTCCGCCTCGTCGGCGCCCGACATGGCGAGCGACGTGAGGGCGGGGAGGGCGAGTCCGAACCCGGCGGCGAGGAGCATCACGGGCAGCAGGTCGGTGGCGTAGGAGGCGTCGACGGGGACGCGGGTCAGCAGGCCGAGGACGCCGACGAGCATGACGATGCCGGTGAGCAGGACGTTCCGCTCGCCGAAGCGGGCGATGAGACGGGCCGAGACGCCCAGGGAGACGGCTCCGATGACGGCGGCGGCCGGCAGCATCGCGAGACCGGTCTCGGCGGCGCCGTATCCGCGGACCTTCTGCAGGTAGAGGGCGACGAGGATCTGGAAGGAGAACAGGGCGGCGACCATCAGCATCTGGACGGCGTTCGCGCCGGCGACGCTGCGGGAGCGGAGGATCCGCAGCGGCATGAGCGGGTGCGCGGTCCGCGCCTGGCGGACGAGGAAGCCGGCGAGCAGGGCCAGGGCGAGACCGCCGAGGCCGAGGGTGCGTGCCGAACCGGCCCCGTACTCCTCGATCCTGACGACCGCGTAGATGCCGGTCATCAGGCCCGAGGTGACGAGCAGCGCGCCGATGACGTCGGCTCCGGCCCTGAGTCCGAGGCCCCTGTCGGCGGGGAGTGCGCGCAGGGCGACGAGGAGCGTGGCGGCGCCGACGGGCAGGTTGATGAAGAAGATCCAGTTCCAGGCGAGCGCGTCGGTGAGCACGCCGCCGAGGACCTGTCCGATGGACGCGCCCGCGGCGCCGGTGAAGCTGAACACCGCGATGGCCCTGGCCCGTTCGCGCTGTGCGGTGAACAGCGTCACGAGGATGCCGAGGCTGACGGCGGACGACATCGCGCTGCCGACGCCCTGCAGGAAGCGGGCGGCGATCAGAACGCCGGGGGAGGCGGCGGCCCCCGCGAGGAGCGACGCGGCGGTGAAGATCCCGGTCCCGGCGAGGAACATCCGCTTCCGCCCGATCAGGTCGCCGAGCCGGCCGGCGAGGAGCAGCAGCGAACCGAACGCGATCAGGTACGCGTTCACGACCCAACTGAGGCCGACGGGCGTGAATCCGAGGTCCCCCTGGATGGCCGGCATCGCGACGGTCACGATGCTGCCGTCGAGGACCGTCATCAGCATCCCGGTGGCGAGGACGCCGAGCGCGAGCTGTCGGGAGGTGGTGGCAGGCGTGGGCATGGCAGGTCTCTCCTGTTCGACGGAGGCTACAGGAGAGACGTTAGCAGAAGGTTTTGTTGCAGACTATTTTTTACGGGAGGACTTCTCGCCCGGTCGACCGGGAGCCCCCGCGCCTGTCGGCTCCCGGCGAGGACTGGGAGTGGCGGGGGTGCTCGTGCCGGCGGGTCTGGGGGTGGTGGGGCGCTCGCGGCGGGGTGCCTGGGGACGGTGGGGGTCACCCGTGACGGCGGACCCGGTGGCGGCGGGGGGTCAGCCGCGCTGGCGGGCCCTGCGGGCGGGCTTCGGGCTCTCCACGGGGGTGCCCAGGTGGCCGGTCGCCAGATGGTTCAGCGCGCGGAGGAGGATCGTGCGCTCGTCCTCGGGCAGCGACCCGAGCGCACTCTCGTGCACCCCGTCGACGATCTTCTGGCTCTTCCGCGCGACCTTCGCCCCCTCCTCCGTCACGGCGATGATCCGCGCCCGCCGGTCCGTGCTCGACGGCCTCCGCTCGGCCAGCCCCGCCTTCTCCAGTGCGTCGACCGTCACCACCATCGTGGTCTTGTCCATGTCCCCGATCTCGGCCAACTGCGCCTGCGTCCGCTCCTCCTCCAGCGCGTGCACCAGCACGCAGTGCATGCGCGCGGTCAGCCCGATCTCCCCGAGCTCCGCCGCCATCCGCGTCCTCAGGACGTGACTGGTGTGGTCCAGCAGATAGGACAGGTCGGGTTCGGTCCGTGTGGGTGCCATGGCGGTCATGCCCCCAGCCTACCGAGACTCGATCCGTCACGGATTATCGAGAAGCGGACGAGTTGCGCCGCCGGGCAGGATGGAGGCATGACGTCGCACGCGGGGGAGCGGACCGGCACCGCCCCCGACGGCCCCCTGCCCTTGCTCTTCCTGGATGTGGACGGGCCGCTGATCCCCTTCGGTACGCGCGACGGCGCCGACCCCGCCCACCCGACGTATCCGCCGGAGCCGCCGACCGGTGTGAGTCCGCTGCTCGCACGGCTCGATCCCGCGCAGGGGCCCCGGCTCGCGGCGCTTCCGTACGAGCTCGTGTGGGCGACCACGCGGGAAGCGGACGCGAACACCTGGGTCGCGCCCCGCCTGGGGCTGCCCGAACTCCCGCTGGTGCCCTGGCCGGACGGGCCGGACGGGCCGGACGGGCCGGACGGGCCGGAGGGGTCAGACGGGCCGGACGCGGCGGAGTGGCCGGACGGGGCGGACGGGGCGGAGCGGCCCGGGCTCCACTGGAAGACCCCGGCGCTCGTGGCGTGGGCCGCGGGGCGGCCGTTCGCGTGGGTGGACGACGAGATCGGCGCGGTGGACCGCGCGTGGGTGGCCGCTCACCATGTGGGGCAGGCGCTGCTGCACCGGGTGGACGGCCGGTGGGGGCTGGGGGGGGGGAATGACTACGCGACGCTCGCCGGGTGGGTGCGGGGAGCGTCGCGTGGGGGGTGGATCAGGGCTTGCGGGGCTGGGTGAAGCGGACCATGTTGCCGGCGGGGTCGCGGAAGGCGCAGTCGCGGACGCCGTAGGGCTGGTCGACGGGCTCCTGGAGGACCTCGCCGCCTGCGGCGCGGATGGTCTCGAAGGTCTTGTCGACGTCCTCGGACGCGAAGATCACACCGCGGAGCATGCCCTTGGCGAGCAGCTCGGCCACGGCCTGCCGGTCGGCGGGGGAGGCGTTGGGGTCGGCGAGCGGCGGTTCGAGGACGATCTCGACGTCCGGCTGCTCGGGCGATCCGACGGTCACCCAGCGCATCCCCTCGAACCCGACGTCGTTGCGGACCTCCAGGCCGAGGGCGTCGCGGTAGAAGGTGAGCGCCTTGTCGTGGTCGTCGACGGCGATGAAGCACTGTGAGAGTTTGACGTTCATGTCGCCGACGCTAAAACGCGGCGGCCGATTCCGCTTCTCGGATCCTGACCGGTTCGCCGGGGGCGGGCGTGGCGGTCCTGCCGCGCGATCCCGACCCGGACGTCCCGGCGGCCCCGCCGTGCCTCACCGGGCGGGTGAGGATCTTGGCGACACAGGCGGGTATCGCGGCGCCCGTCTCGTGGCGGCGGGCGCGGTAGGCGCTCGGGGTCTCGCCGACCAGCTCGGTGAAGCGCGAGCTGAAGGAGCCGAGCGAGGTGCAGCCCACCGCGAAGCAGACCTCCGTCACGCTCAGGTCGCCCCGGCGCAGCAGGGCCTTCGCGCGTTCCACGCGGCGGGTCATCAGGTAGCTGTAGGGCGTCTCGCCGTAGGCGGCCCGGAAGCTGCGGGTGAAGTGGCCGGTCGACATCAGGGCGACCTTGGCCAGGGCCGGCACGTCCAGGGGTGACGCGTAGTCCCGATCCATGGTGTCCCGCGCGCGCCGCAGCCGTACCAGGTCCTCAAGGGTCACCCCACCAGCATCGCACGGCGCCGCGGGGGCGATCGCGGGCCTTACGTCGAGGACACTCTTGCAAGCGGCTGCTTGCAATAGTTAGCAGGAGCTGGCATGGTCGGAGCATGGCATCGCTCAACGTCGGCAATCTCGGTGAGTACCTCCGCGAACAGCGGCGGACCGCGCAGTTGTCCCTGCGTCAGCTCGCCGAGGCGGCCGGGGTGTCGAACCCGTACCTGAGCCAGATCGAGCGGGGGCTGCGCAAGCCCAGCGCCGAGGTGCTGCAGCAGGTCGCGAAGGCGCTGCGGATCTCTGCCGAGACGCTCTACGTGCGGGCGGGGATCCTCGACGAGAAGGAGCGGGACGACCTGGAGACGCGAGCCGT
This sequence comes from Streptomyces sp. NPDC043176, assembly GCF_056436715.1. Classification (NCBI taxonomy): domain Bacteria; kingdom Bacillati; phylum Actinomycetota; class Actinomycetes; order Kitasatosporales; family Streptomycetaceae; genus Streptomyces; species Streptomyces sp. NPDC043176. The sequence goes on along the minus strand of NZ_JBWKCA010000016.1, from coordinate 127,437 downwards.
CATCCTGGCCGACCCCTCGATCAACGAGCGGCAGAAGCAGGTGCTGCTCCAGATCTACGACTCGTTCCGCAAGGAGAACGCCGCCGAGGCCGCGGCCGCCGCAGCGGCGACCGCCACGACGGCGACCGCCACCGAGAGCGCTCCGACGGTTCCCGCCGCGCCCGATGCCGGACCGACCACGAGCTAGTACACGTCACACCGGGAGGACCACCAGCATGGCCATCATCGACGAACTGCGTACCCCTCTCTTCTTCGCCGCCGGCACCGCCGACCTCGTCGCGCAGCAGGCCAGGAAGGTGCCCGGCCTGATCGAGCACCTCGCCGCCGAGGCGCCCGCCCGGATCGAGGCCGTACGGAAGACCGACCCGAAGGCCGTGCAGGAGAAGGTGACCGCGCAGGCCAAGGAGGCCCAGGCCACCGTGCAGTCGAAGTTCGCCGAGGTCGTCGGCGTCCTCGACACGGACCTGAAGAAGATCGGCGAGACGGCCCAGGACCTCGCCCTGCGCGGCGTCGGTGTCGCCGCCGAGTACGCAGTGAAGGCGCGCGAGAAGTACGAGGAGGTCGCCGCCCACGGCGAGGAGGCTGTGAAGGCCTGGCGGGGCGAGGTGGCCGAGGAGATCGTCGAGATCGCCGTCGTCGTCGAGCCCGGGACGGAGACCGACTCCGAGACCGGGACCAAGGCCGACGCGGGCGCGGACGCTTCCGTGACGGAGCCGGAGACCGCCGGCACCGATGCCGAGCCCACGGCGAGGAAGGCCTCCGCCAAGAAGACCACGGCCCGCAAGGCCACCGTCAGGAAGGCCGCCGCCGAGGACGTCGCCGCCGGGAAGGAGTAGGGCGGGGCACCAATACGGGTACCTGGTGCGTTGTACCGGGTACCTTGACCGCGAGGCGCTCTCTCTCCCATTTCACTAGGCGGTGCTCAGCATGTTGCGCGCGGGATTCGACTCCCTTCTCTTCCTGGTGATCTTCCTTGTCTTCACCGGCTTCGCCGTCGCCGCGCTCGTCTTCGCCGCGATGGCGCGCGAGGACGCCTACCGTGCCGCCGAGAAGCAGACGAAGAAGTTCTGGCTGATCATCCTGGGCATCAACCTCGTCCTGAACCTGCTGCTCCCGATGCTGTTCCTGCAGATCGCCGGGCTGATCGCGGCCATCGTGTTCATGGTGGACGTCCGCCCCGCCCTCGCGCAGGTCTCCGGCGGAGGCCGGGGCCGCCGCGGCGGCGGCTCCAGCAGCGACGGACCGTACGGCCCGTACAACGGCGGCCGGTAGCGACCGGCTCGCGCAAGCACCGGCCCATCGCGGTCGGCTCGCGCGAGTACGGCCGACTGCGGCCGGTTCGCGGGAGTACGGACGAGCGCGGCTGACTCGCGCAAGCACCGGACGAGCGCGGCCGGTTCGCGGGAGTGCCGGACGATCGCGGCCGGTTCGCCGGAGAAGAGGACGGACAGGGCCCGGGGGTTACCCCCGGGCCCTGTCCCTTTCCAGGGCCAGGACCGCGACGTCGTCGGTCAGTTCGCCGCCGTTGAGGGACCGGACCTCGGTGACGGCCGCCTCCAGGAGCTCCTCGCCGCGCAGGCCCGAGGTCAGCTGGCGGTTGATCATCGAGACCATGCCGTCCTGGCCGAGCCGGGGCGAGCCGGGGCCGGCGGAACGGCCCTCGATGAGACCGTCCGTGTACATGAGGAGGCTCCACGCGCCGCCCAGCTCCACCTGGCGGCGCGGCCAGCGGGCGCGCGGCAGCAGCCCGAGGGCCGGGCCGCCGTCCTCGTACGGCAGCAGGCTGGCCGCCCGGTCCTGCCGGGCGATCAGCGGGGAGGGGTGGCCGGCCAGGCAGAGGCCGGCCCGGCGCCCGTCGGGCGCGATGTCCACGGTGCAGAGGGTCGCGAAGATCTCCTCGCTCTCCCGCTCGTGCTCCAGGACCTGCTGCATGGTCGAGAGCAGCTCGTCCCCGCACAGGCCCGCGAAGGTCAGGGCCCGCCAGGCGATCCGCAGCTCGACCCCGAGCGCGGCCTCGTCGGGGCCGTGCCCGCACACGTCGCCGATCATGGCGTGGACGGTGCCGTCGGGCGTGCGGACGACGTCGTAGAAGTCGCCGCCGAGGAGCGCGCGGGAGCGGCCGGGGCGGTAGTGGGCCGCGAACCGGAGGTCGGAGCCCTCCAGGAGCGGGGTGGGGAGCAGTCCGCGTTCCAGCCGGGCGTTCTCCTGGGCCCGGAGGCGGGACTCGGCCAGTTTGACCTGGACGGCGTCGGCGCGCTTGCGCTCGACCGCGTACCGGATGGCCCGGCTGAGCAGTCGCCCGTCGAGCTCCTCGCGGAAGAGGTGGTCCTGGGCCCCGACCCGTACGGCCTCGGCGGCCAGCTCCGCGTCCGCCGATGCGGCGAGGGCGAGGACGGCGTGGCGCGGGGCGAGGCGGAGGATGTGCCGCAGGGGGGCGAGCGGGTCGTCGCCGGCCGCGGCCCGGGGGCCGGGCAGGGACAGGTCGACGAGGACGCAGTGGACGTCGTCGGTGAGGAGCCGCTCGGCCTCGGTGAGGTTGCGGGCGGTGCGGATGCGGACCCGGGTGCCCGCGGCGTCCGCCGCGTCGAGCAGTTCGGGCACGGCGAAGGCGCCCGCCGGGTCGTCCTCGACGACCAGGAGGGTGAGATCGGTGCGATCGGAGCGATCGGTGCCTGTGACGGTGACTGTGCCTGTCATAGCGGTGGCGTCCATAGGGGTGGCCTCGCCGGGTCCCGCAGTTGCAGAGACGATTCTCTGACGCGGTAGCGATACGGGCATCGGTCCGGTTTTCCTTCCCTCCCCCCGAGGGTGCGCAGGGCGCCGGGTGGCGTCCCGCCCGTCCCGGACCCTAGCGGTAGGGCGGTGCGCAGCGGAATGGTGATCGGAGTGTGAGCCCCCGTGGCGTCGTTGGCATATGCCGCGGATGGGGAGGTACTTGCCCCCACGGCCCGCCCGGAGGGCTCCGACGGCAATGAGAAACGTCACGCCATGCCGCCGCCCCCCACACCGGCCCCGCGCGTGCACTCCGTCACATCGACCGCGACACGCCCGCGGCCCGGCGGTGGCGCCCGTCACGTCCGGGGCTCCTCGGGCGGGGACTGCGTCGCGTACGGGGCTTCCTGGGCGGGACTGCGTCACGGCCGGGGCTTCCCGGGTGGCGGGCCGCGTCGCGGCCGGGCTCCTCGGGCGGCGGGCCGCGTCGCCTCCGGGGTTTCCGGGGCCGGAGGCTCACACCGGGCGGACGACTCCCAGGATGTCCATCGAGCCCGCGCCGGCGAGGGTCACGTTCCGGCCGGGGCGCGGCGCGTGCACGATCGCCCCGTTCCCGACGTACATGCCGATGTGGCTGGCGTCCTTGAAGTAGACGATCAGGTCGCCGGGGCGCATGTCCTTGATGGCCACGCGCGGCAGGAGCCGCCACTGCTCCTGGGAGGTGCGGGGGATGTCCGTGCCGGCCGCGCTCCAGGCGCTCTGGGTCAGCCCGGAGCAGTCGAACGTGCCCGGTCCCTCGGCGCCCCACTCGTACGGCTTGCCGATCTGGGCCGTCGCGAACGCGATCGCCCGCTTGGCCTCGGGCGTCGTGTCGGCCTTCAGGCCGGCGAGGACGCCGGTGCCGAGCCAGGTCGTCTGGGCGCGGTACTGCGCCTGTTCCTCCAGGCGCCGCAGCCGCGCCCGCTCCTCCGCGGCGAGTTCGGACTCCAGCTTCTTGGCCGCGGCGATCTTGTCGTTGATCTCCTGCTTGGCCTTGGCCTGCCGGACGCGGTTGGCCTCCAGCTTGGTCCAGTTCTCGCCGGCGTCCTTGGCGTAGAGGTCCAACTGGGCCTGGGTGCGGTTCAATTCGCCGAGGAGGTCCGTGGTGGCCTTCGCCCCGGCCTTGAGGCGGCCCGCGTTGTCGAGGAAGAGCTGCGGGTCGTCGGTGAGCACGAGCTGCGCGCCGTCGGGGAGCCCGCCGTTGCGGTACTGCGCGCGGGCGGCGGCGCCCGCCCTGGCCTTGAGCGCCTCGATCTTCGTGCGGCCGGCCACGATCAGCTGGGCGACCTGGACGATCTCGGCGGACTGCTCCTTCGTCTTCTCCTCGGCGAGGTTGTACGCGTCGGTGGCGGCGGCGGCCTGCCGGTACAGGACCTCTATCTCCTTGCGCACCTCCTCCAGGCTCTTCTTCGGCGGCGGAGGCGGGAGCGGCGAGGCGGACGCCTGGAGGGTGAGCGCGGGCGAGGCCAACACGGTCAGGGCGCAGATCAGGGTGATCGCGGCAGTGGCGTGGCGGCGTCGATTCACGAGCTCCCCCTCGAGTGAACAGATCTGATTTACCGTCAGTAACTTGTCGGTGACCTTGGCGATAGTGCCATGCGAAACCGGAAAGCAACAGGGGAAACCGGGGCCTGTCGGGCCCGTTCCCCCCACGGGGGACGGCTGATGGGGGCGCGACGTTCCCGACGTACGGGAAATTCGACGGGAGTCGGGGAATCCGAGTGAATCCCAAGGGGCCGAAAGGGGCCGAAGGGAGCCCAAAGGAGCCGAGGGGAGCCGAGGGGAAGCGTGGAGTCCCGAGCGGTTCCGAGCGCCTCGATGCGGTCCGGAGCGCTTGGAATCACCCGATCACCGGCCCTCCGTCACCCGCGTGGCGCCAGCGCCTCCCACCGCACCGTCACCTCTCCCTGCCGCCACCGCCGGGGCCCGTCCGCGAGGGGCCAGTCGGCGGCCAGGTCGCGGACGGAGCGGATCCAGCGCTGACGCGCGCCGAGGGAGGCGTACGGGGCGGCCGCGGCCCACGCGCGGTCGAAGTCCCGCAGGAAGGCGTGCACCGGTTCGCCGGGCACGTTGCGGTGGATCAGCGCCTTCGGCAGCCGCTCCGCCAGGTCCGAGGGCCGGTCGAGCGAGCCGAGCCGGGTCGCGAAGGTCACCGTGCGGGGCCCGCCCGCGTCGAGCGCCACCCACACGTGCCGGCGGCCGATCTCGTCGCAGGTGCCCTCCACGAGCAGTCCGCCGGGCGCGAGCCGCCCGCAGAGCCGCGCCCACACGGCCGCGACCTGCTCCTCGTCGTACTGCCGCAGGACGTTCGCCGCCCGGATCAGGGCGACCCGGCCGGGCACCGGCACCTCGAAGCCGCCGTGCACGAAGGTGAGGCCCTCGTGCTCGTACGGCTTCGCGGCCTCGACCCGGGCCGGTTCGATCTCGATGCCGTACAGCCGGGTGCGGGGGTCGGCGGTGCGCAGGCGGGCGAGGAGCTCCACGGCGGTCCAGGGGGCGGCCCCGTACCCGAGGTCGACGGCGAGCGGCGGCTCGGGGGAGCGGCGCAGGGCGGGGCCGTGGACGGCGGCGATCCAGCGGTCCATGCGGCGCAGCCGGTTGGGGTTGGTGGTCCCGCGGGTCGGTGTGCCGACGGGGCGGGTGGTGCGCGGGGCCATGCCCTGAGCGTACGGGGTGGGTGGAGGGCGCCCATGGCCGTACCCCGGGTCCGACCGTTCCGGGCCTGACGCGGTCCCGCCCGGCCTGACGCGACCCTGCCTGTCCTGAGGCGGTCCCGCCCGGCCCTGACGCGGCCCTGCCCGGCCTGACGCGGTCCTGCCCGGCTCCCGCCCCGGCCGCGCCCCGGCAACGAATTGGCAAAACGCCCGGCCTCCGGAAATGAAAGGGGCCATTCCGGTGTTGTCGCGGCTGGAGGGCGTAGCACGCCCTCCTGGAGTCGTGCCCGAGAGGAGCTCGATCCCGGATCGACCCGGTCCCACCCCGGGGCGTCCCGGTCGGTCCCGATCGACCCGGCTCCATCCCGGCCGACCCCGGTCGGCCCGGCTCCACCCCAGCTCAGCCCGTCAGCTCAGCCCCCGAGCGGAAGGACCGCCGACGTGAGCCAGTACGTGTCCCGGTTCGCCGGCACCCGGCACCGGCACCCGGCGCCTGCCAGGCTCCGGCTCCCCGGCCGGAACCGCACCCCGCGGCGGGTGGCCATGCTCAGCGTCCACACCTCCCCGCTGCACCAGCCGGGCACTGGCGACGCGGGCGGCATGAACGTCTACATCGTCGAGCTGGCCAAGCGCCTCGCCGCCATCGACATCGAGGTGGAGATCTTCACCCGGGCCACCACCGGCGGGCTCGCGCCGGTCGTCGAGCTCACCCCCGGCGTGCTCGTACGGCACGTGGACGCGGGCCCGTACGAGGGCCTGGCCAAGGAGGAGCTGCCGGCCCAGCTCTGCGCCTTCACGCACGGCGTGATGCAGGCGTGGGCGGGGCACCGCCCCGGGCACTACGACCTCGTCCACTCCCACTACTGGCTCTCCGGCCACGTCGGCTGGCTCGCCGCCGAGCGCTGGGGCGTCCCGCTCGTCCACGCCATGCACACCATGGCGAAGGTCAAGAACGCGGCGCTCGCCGAGGGCGACACGCCCGAACCCGCCGCCCGCGTCATCGGCGAGACGCAGATCGTCTCCGCCGCCGACCGGCTGATCGCGAACACGGCCGAGGAGGCCGACGAGCTCTCCCGCTTCTACGACGCCGACCCCGGCAAGATCGCCGTCGTCCACCCGGGCGTGAACCTCGACCACTTCCGCCCCGCGGACGGCCGGGCCGCCGCCCGCGCCCGGCTCGGCCTCCCGCAGGACGCCTTCGTCCCGGTCTTCGCCGGCCGGATACAGCCGCTGAAGGCCCCGGACATCCTGCTGCGGGCGGCCGCCCTGCTCCTGGACCGGGACCCCTCGCTGCGCTCCCGCATGGTCGTCCCGGTGGTCGGCGGTCCCAGCGGCAGCGGTCTGGCCAAGCCGGAGCAGCTGCAGAAGCTGGCCGCCCGGCTCGGCATCGCGGACGTCGTGCGCTTCCACCCGCCGGTGGGGCAGGACCGGCTCGCGGACTGGTTCCGCGCGGCCAGCGTCCTCGTCATGCCCTCGTACAGCGAGTCCTTCGGGCTCGTCGCGATCGAGGCGCAGGCGGCCGGCACGCCGGTCGTCGCGGCGGCGGTCGGAGGTCTGCCCGTCGCCGTACGGGACGACGTGACCGGCTTCCTCGTCCAGGGCCACGACCCGGCGGACTACGCCCGGGCGCTCGGCCGGTTCGCGGCGGACCCGGCACTGTCGGCCCGGATGGGCGCGGCGGCGGCCCGGCACGCCGGCTCCTTCGGCTGGGACACGGCCGCCTCGGGCACGGCGGACGTGTACACGGCCGCCATGCACGACCACCGGCTGCGCGAGAACCGCCGTCGCGTACGCTCGCACCATGGCTGAGGACGTTCGGCGGATCATCGAGGACACGTTCAACGACGCCGAGCTGGAGTGGGAGTCCCCGGAGCCCGGCTCGTACGTCGTGAAACTCCCGGGCACGCGCAAGCTGTTCACCACGCTCTCGCTCCGGGTGGGGCGCCACTCCCTCTCGCTGAACGCCTTCGTGATCCGCCACCCGGACGAGAACGAGGCCGGCGTCCACCGTTGGCTGCTCGAACGCAACCTCAAGCTGTACGGGGTGGGTTACGCGGTCGACGGCCTCGGCGACGTCTACCTGGCCGGCAAGCTCCCCCTCTCCGCCGTCACCCCCGACGAACTCGACCGGCTGCTCGGCTCCGTCCTGGAGGCCTCGGACGGCGACTTCAACACGCTCCTGGAACTGGGCTTCGCCTCGGCAATCCGCCGCGAGTACGAGTGGCGGGTCTCGCGCGGGGAGTCGACCCGCAACCTCGACGCGTTCAGGAACCTGACCCAGAAGCCCACGAACTGACCCGACACGCGCGGCCCGGCCCCGGCCCGGGACCGCCTGGGCGTTCCGGTAGCGGCGCCCGGTCCTCAGCCCGGGGTGCCGGGTCGTTCCGGTAGCGCCCGGTCCTTGGCCCGGGCACGGTCCTCAGCCCGGGGTGACCGGGTCGTTCCGGTAGCGGCCCGGGGTCGTGCCGAACTCGCGGCGGAAGGCGTGCGAGAGGGCGTACGGCGAGGCGTAGCCGACGCGGCGGGCGACGGTGGCCAGCGGCTCGCGGGTGTCCCGGAGCAGGGCGGCGGCGCGGGTCAGCCGCCACCAGGTGAGGTACGCCATCGGGGGCCTGCCCACGAGGGCGGTGAACCGGCGGGCCAGGGTGGGGCGGGAGACGCCCGCCTCGGCCGCGAGCCGGTCGACGGTCCAGGGGGCGGCCGGGTCGGAGTGCAGCGCGCGCAGCGCCGCCGCGGCCACCGGGTCGCCCAGGACGGCCGGCCACCCTCCGGTCGTGCTCCCGGCCATCCAGGACCGGATCATGTAGACGAACAGCAGGTCGAGCAGGCTCGGGAGCGCGAGGGACGAGCCGGGCCGCTGCGCGTCCAGCTCTCCCCCCAGCAGGCCGATGGCGGCCCGGAGCTCGGGGCCGCCGCCGTGACCGGGCAGGTGGACGAGCGGCGGAAGCTCCGCGAGCAAGGGGTGCGCGTGGCTGCGGTCGAGGCGGTACTTGCCGCAGAGCATCTCGACCTCGCGCGCGCCGTCGTGGAGAGCGTCGGCTTCGGGTGCCACGGCTTCGGACGGGACGTCGTGGAGGGCGTCGGTCTCGCGTGCCGTGGCTTCGCGCGCGCCGTCGTACGCCCGCGGCGGGCGCGGGAGGTTCTCGTCGGCCCACCGGGCGAAGGACGCCGCCCGTGCCACCGTCGCCGCGTCGGCGGGCGCGTCGGCGATGACGTGCCCGGTGCCGTGCGGCAGCAGCACCGCGTCCCCGGCGCCGAGCGCGACCGGTTCGCCGCCGTCGGGCAGCAGCCAGCAGCTCCCCCGCAGCACGACGTGGAAGCCGGCCCCGTCGTACGGATCGAGCCGCGCGCACCAGCGGCCGCCGACCCGCACCCGCTCCGAGAACGGCTGCCCGACGCGTACGGCCGCGATCGCGTCGCTCACCACGTCCACCATGTCCGGGAGCGTACCCCCGGCCACCGCACCGGGGTTGAGCTTCTCGCGTATCAGGAAGAGCGGAAAGAACATTGAGAGGCTCGACCGCTCCTCCCTACTGTCGGTCGCATGACGAACGAGAGCGCACAGAGCATCGTCCTGGGGGACGTCGAGGTCATCCGGATCGTCGAGTGGCAGGGGCCGTTCGCGCCCGCTCGCACCCTCGTGCCGGACGCCGGGGCGCAGGTGTGGAAGGACAACGAGGAGTGGCTGGCGCCGGGCCACTGGACGCCGGACACCGACGACGCGGTGATGGCGCTGCAGAGCTGGGTGCTGCGCAGCGGCGGCCGGACCGTCCTGGTGGACACCGGGGTGGGCGACGGGCGCGAGCGGCCGCACTCGCCGCACTTCCACCGGCGGCGGGACGGCTTCGTCGGCCGTCTGGAGCGGGCGGGCGTCCGGCCCGAGGACGTCGACGTCGTCGTCAACACCCATCTGCACGCGGACCACGTCGGCTGGAACACGTACGACGAAGGAGGGGAGTGGGCGCCCACGTTCCCGAACGCCCGGTACCTCCTCCCGGCCGCCGACGACTTCCACTTCGGCCCGGAGAACGCGTACGGCGCCGGCCGTCAGGAGGAGGACCGGCTCGTCTACGAGGACAGCGTGGCGCCCGTACACCGCGCGGGTCTGGTCACGCTCTGGGACGGGACCCACCGCATCGACGAGAACCTCGTCCTGGAGTCCGCGCCCGGTCACACCCCCGGCTCCGCCGTCCTGCGGCTCGCCTCCGGGACCGAACGCGCGGTCTTCGTCGGAGACCTCCTCCACAGCCCCGTGCAGATCCTCGACCCCGCACACGCCAGCTGCTTCTGCCTGGACCCCGCCCGCGCCGCGACCAGCCGCCGCCGGATCCTCGAAAGGGCCGCGGACGAACGGGAACTGGTCGTGCCCGCGCACTTCGGCGGGGCGGGCGCCGCCGAAGTGCGCAGGCAGGGGCAGGGGTTCGCCGTGGCGGGGTGGGCGGCCTACGACACCGACCGCATGAGGCGCTGACGGGGGACGACATCAGGCGCCGACACCAACCGCATCAGGCGCTGACGGAAGGCGACTTCCCGGTGTCCTTGCCGTCCACGTCCACGTCCGTGAGACCGGCGAGCTCCGTGCGGTCGCCGAGGCCGACGAGCTCCGTGCGGTCCGTGACGGCCAGCTCCGCAGGGCCCGTGAGGTCGGCGAGTTCCTTGCGGTCCGTGAGATCGATGAGGTCCGTGAGGTCGGCGAGTTCCTTGCGGTCCGTGAGCTTCGGGAGGTCGGGCTCCTCGGTGAGGGCCTTCCGCAGCCGGGTGAAGTAGCCGACGGCGGCGACGACGCCGATCGCGGCCGTCGCCGCCCACAGGACGTCGGGGCCGGGGCCGTCGACGATCGCGCCGGCGCCGATCGGGGCGACGAAACCGGCGACGGCCCAGGACATGCCCATCACGCCCTGATAGCGGCCCCGGGCGTGCTCGGGGGCGAGGCGGGCGGTGGCGGCGGCGTTCGTCGGGACGTGGATCATCTCGCCGATGGTCCAGACGACCACCGTCGCGGCGAAGGCGACGGAGGAGCCGGCGAGCGCGGTGGCGCCCGTGCCCAGCGCGAAGAGGAGGGAGGAGAGGCTCAGCAGGACGACGGGGGAGCGCTTGTCGGTCAGCTTGTTGACCAGCAGCTGGAAGCCGACGATCACGATGCCGTTGACGGCGATGACGACGCCGTACGCGGACGGGGCCAGGCCCTGGCCGGCCATCGTCAGGGGCAGACCGATCCAGGGGGCGGTGAAGACGAGACAGACGAGGAGGTTCAGCAGCACGAGCGTGCGGAACGGAGCGTCGCGCAGCACGGTCAGCATGCTGACCTTCTCCTCGGCGACCGGTTCGCCCGAGAGGTCGGTGCGGCTCTCGGGACGGGTCTCCGGGAGGCGGAGGAAGACGATGACGGCGCACAGGGTGGTGGCGACGGCGTCGACGACGAAGAGGGTGCGGTAGCCGAGGAAGGTCGCGGCGCCGCCGCCGATGGCGGCGATGGCGAAGCCGAGGTTGAGGGCCCAGTAGTTGAGGGCGTAGGCCCGGCGCACGTCGTGGGCGGGGACCATGTCGGCGATGGCGGCGTTGATGGAGGGCCGGACGGCCTGCATGGCGACGCCCATGAGGAGCACGACCGCGGCGATGCCCCAGGCGCTGGTGACGAAGGCCAGCGCGGCGGCGCAGGAGGCGGCCGCCAGGTGCATCGTGATCATGGTGGGGCGCCGGCCCCAGCGGTCGGTGAGCGCGCCGCCGAGCGGCGAGCCGGCGACGCCGCCGAGGCCGTGCAGGGCGACGACGAGACCGGCGAACCACGCGGAGTGCCCGAGCTCGACCGTCAGATAGAGGGAGAGGAACGTCAGGACGAAGGCCCCGGTCCGATTGACGAGGGTCGACAGCCAGAGCCACCAGAATCCCCGGGGGAAGCCGGACACGGTCGTACGGGCTGATCGTCTGAGCGAAGCGATGGTCATGTGTGGCGGTCCCCTGCTGTGCGTAAGCCCTGCATACGGCTCTCGTAACTTACGCATCTCATACGCCGGACGCCAACGGATTGACGACGCGCGTCAATCGTCAGCGGTCGATTAGGCTCGTACGCATGGCCGACGCACCGTACAAGCTGATCCTCCTCCGCCACGGCGAGAGCGAGTGGAACGAGAAGAATCTGTTCACCGGATGGGTGGACGTGAACCTCACCGCGAAGGGTGAGAAGGAGGCGACGCGCGGCGGCGAGCTGCTCAAGGACGCCGGCCTGCTCCCCGACGTGCTGCACACCTCCCTCCAGAAGCGCGCGATCCGCACGGCGCAGCTCGCCCTCGAGTCGGCCGACCGCCACTGGATCCCGGTCAACCGCTCCTGGCGTCTGAACGAGCGCCACTACGGCGCCCTCCAGGGCAAGGACAAGGCCCAGACCCTCGCCGAGTTCGGCGAGGAGCAGTTCATGCTGTGGCGCCGCTCCTACGACACCCCGCCGCCGGCGCTCTCCGACGACAACGAGTACTCGCAGGCCCACGACGCCCGCTACGCGACGATCCCCCCGGAGCTGCGCCCGCAGACCGAGTGCCTCAAGGACGTCGTCGAGCGCATGCTCCCCTACTGGTACGACTCCATCGTCCCGGACCTCCTCGCCGGCCGCACCGTCCTCGTCGCCGCCCACGGCAACAGCCTCCGCGCCCTCGTCAAGCACCTCGACGGCATCTCCGACGCCGACATCGCCGGCCTCAACATCCCCACCGGCATCCCGCTCTCCTACGAGCTCGACGAGAACTTCAAGCCTCTCAACCCCGGCGGCACCTACCTCGACCCCGACGCGGCCGCCGCCGCCATCGAGGCCGTGAAGAACCAGGGCAAGAAGTAGCCCCGGCGTAGCGCAGTCACCTTCGGCCCCCTGTCCGCCGGTTCTCGGTGGGTGGGGGGCCCGGTGTCGTTCCGGGGTGTCGTCATCCACCGCCCTGGGCAGGTCTTCACCCCGTAGCCGTCCGGGGTCGGCCGGAAGGGTGAGGGCGAAACCTTCCGGCTGTGGGGCGCCGCTTGGGGGGTGGGGCGAGGGGTTAGGGGTGGGGTGACCCTGGTCGTCTCCCTCTCCACCGAAACGAGAACCCTCGTGCGTCTCCGTCACTCCGTCGCCGCCGTCTGCGGCGCACTCGCCCTCACCGCCACTCCGGCCACTCCCGCGAACGCCACGACCGGTGACTTCTCCTACCGGTTCGTCGGCATCAGCGGCGACCGGCAGTGGGTCACGCTGCACGACCCGGCGAGCGGCGTGTGCGTCACGATCCCGGAGGCCGCCGACCCGGGTTCCTCCGCGCCCGCCTTCGCGCCGCACAACGACACGGACGACTTCGCGGTCGTCTACACCGGGTCCGACTGCACGGGTGACTCCTGGACCCTGCGCCCCCACGGCCGCCCGGCCACGGACCGCCTGACGCTCCGTTCGGTGGTCTTCGTCCGCTAGCGGGGACGAGAGGGACAGCCCTCGGCCCAGCCCGGGGGCGGTGCTCATCTCAGGGATCAGCCCTCAGCCCCGGGGCCGGTGCTCAGCCTCCGAGGGGTCGGTCCTCAGCCCCCGGGGCCGGTCCTCAGAAGTCCTCGCACGCCTTGTCGCGGAAGTCGGCCAGGGAGACCGTCCTGACCTCGTCCCCCCTCTCGTACCGCACCTGACCGGGTACGAGCTTCGCCAGGTCGGCCGTCGTGAAGTGGACCGGTCCCGAGGACCAGGAGTTGTCCTCGGTGGAGCCGGAGAGGGCGTACACCTGTCCGGGAACGAGCCGGCCGGGGGTCTTCCCCGCCGTCCAGCCGTCGGCGGGGGAGACCAGCGACCAGCTGGTGGAGCCGGTGACCGGGGTGTCGTGGTCCCAGAAGGCCGTGGTCTCCGGGGTGCCGGGGTCGTCGCCCTCGTCGGGGTAGAGGAGCGCCCCGTCGATCCGGCCGTGGCACATCCGGATCATGCCCAGCGGTTCCCCGTCGGCCGTCACGGAGACGCCCGTGACCCCTCCGACGGGCACGGAGCAGCCCGCGAGCAGGGGGAGGACGGCGGCGGTCAGGAGGACGCGGTGCGGCCAGGCAGTCATGGGGATCAGCATGGCCCGGTCCGATATTCGCGGGCGGAACGCGCGATGAATCGTTACCGTCCGGCGCATGAGCACGCCCGGCACAAGCCCGTCAGACACCCCCGCCGCCTCCACGGACGGCCCCGCCACCTCCACGGTCACCCCCGTCGCCTCCACGGACGGCGCCGCCACCTCCACGGTCACCCCCGCCGCCTCCACGGACGGCGCCGCCACCTCCACGGTCACCCCCGTCGCCTCCCCGGACGGCGCCGCCTCCGGCCCGGGTGCGCCCGGCGCCGGTCCGGCCCTCCGGCTGGAGCCGGTCACCCCCGCCAACGTCGACGCCGCACTCGCCCTGCGCGTCCATCCCCATCAGGAGCACAACGTCGCGCCGGTCGTGAAGTCCCTCGCGGAGGCGTACGCCTTCGGGGACACGGCCTGGCCGCGCCTGGTCTTCGACGGCGACGAGCTCGTCGGTTTCGTGATGGCCTTCCTCGACATCCCGTGGAACGAGGAGAAGGACCCCGCCGACCGCCGCAGCGGCCTGTGGCGCCTCAACATCGCCGCCGCCGGACAGGGCAAGGGGTACGGGCGGTTCGCCGTCGAGGCCGTACGCGACGAGCTGGCGCGGCGCGGGGCGCGGCGGCTGTACGTGACCTGGGAGCCGGGCGAGGACGGGCCCGGCGAGTTCTACCGTCGGCTGGGTTTCCGTACGACCGGCGAGGTCAGCGGCGGCCAGACGGTCGGCGTACTGGACATCGGGTGAGCGGCGGGGCGGGGTGCGGTCGGCGCCGCGCCCCGCCCCGCCCCGGTCAGCCCGAGCAGCCCCCGCACTGGCACGGCGAGCCCGACTGGCAGCCGCAGCCACAGCCCGAGCCGCAGCCGCAGGCGCCGAGCACCGGCAGGAACACCGCCTCGCGCGGTGCCTCCGTGCCGGACTCGGTCGTCATCGGGGACATCGGGGATTCGGCCATGAGGGTCCCTCCCTTTCGAGGCGCGCGTCGCCTCCCCCCATTGCATGCCCACGCGCACGGGCGCATCAACGGCGCATCGAAGCCCGCGCGCCGATGCGCCCCCGCCGACCGCCCGCCACCGGCCCCGCGCCGGACCGGATCCCCAGGGACCGACGAATCGGATCCCCAGGGACCGACGAATCGGATCCCCAGGGACCGGCGGGCCGGATCCCCGCCCCCGCCCCGCCTCGTGGCTAGGCGCCCTCCACCGGGGCGTCCGCCGCCTGGAGTTCGTCGGCGTGCTCGCCGGTCACCAGGTAGACGACGCGCTTGGCGACGGAGACCGCGTGGTCGGCGAAACGCTCGTAGTAGCGGCCGAGCAGCGTCACGTCGACGGCCGTCTCGATGCCGTGCTTCCAGCGGTCGTCCATCAGGTGCTGGAAGAGCGTCCGGTGCAGCAGGTCCATCTCGTCGTCGTCCTGCTCCAGCTGGAGCGCCAGGTCGACGTCCTTGGTGATGATGACCTCCGCCGCCTTCGCCATCAGGCGCTGCGCCAGCTGTCCCATCTCCAGGATCGTCGCGTGGAGGTCCCGCGGCACCGCCGTGTCCGGGAACCGCAGCCGTGCCAGCTTCGCCACGTGCTGGGCCAGGTCGCCCGAGCGCTCCAGGTCGGCGCTCATCCGCAGCGAGGTCACCACGATCCGCAGATCCGTCGCGACCGGCTGCTGGCGGGCGAGCAGCGCTATCGCCCGCGCCTCCAGGTCGTGCTGGAGGTCGTCGACCTTCTGGTCGGCCGCGATCACGCTCTCCGCGAGCTTCAGATCCGCGTCGAGCATCGCCGTCGTGGCGCGCCCGATCGCCGACCCGACGAGTCGGGCCATCTCGACCAGGCTCTCGCCGATCGAGTCGAGTTCCTCGTGGTACGCGTCCCGCATGGTGTCCCTCTCTACGCAATGCTCCGGGGTCCGGGTGGGGCTCGGACCCCCACGTTGCCACGTTCGGCCCCCTACGCGTCCGGTTCCGACACCTGACGTGAACCGTCCCTTTCCCCCAGGTGAACTGTGGGCGACGCGCGCCACCACCGCCGCCGGGGCAAATGAACCACCCCCGTCTCCACGGTGAACTCTGGGCGACGACTGTTCGAGCAGCCACTCGGACGGCTGGGAGAGTGTCCGTCACCCCGCATAACCTTGAGGGCATGGACGTGAACGCGGCGGTCGCCGCATTGGCAGCGATCGCCGGAGTGTGCACCGGCGTGATCGCCATGTTGGCGTTCCGCTGGAGCGAACGCGACCACGCGCGCCCCACCCGTACCTCCCTGCACACCGACGCCGTGCTCCCGCCCGGCGTCGACACCGTGCTGTCCGTGCTGCGCTCCTCCGCGGTCGTCCTCGACGAGAGCGACTCCGTGGTGAAGGCCAGCTCGGCGGCGTACGCGCTCGGCCTGGTCCGGGGCGGGAAGCTGGCCGTCGAGCCCATGCTCAACATGGCCCGCGACACCCGACGCGACGGGGAGATACGGCAGGTCGAACTGGACCTGGCACGGCGAGGCACCGGACGCGGCGAGGCGCTCGCCGTCTCCGCCCGGGTCGCCCCGCTGGGCTCGCGGCTCGTGCTGCTCCTGGTCGAGGACCTCACGGAGGCCCGCCGCATCGAAGCGGTGCGGCGCGACTTCGTGGCCAACGTCAGCCATGAGCTCAAGACCCCGACGGGCGCGCTCTCGCTGCTCTCCGAGGCCGTCATGGACGCCTCGGACGACCCCGAGGCGGTCACCCGCTTCGCCGGCCGCATGCAGATCGAGGCGACCCGCCTCACCAACCTCGTACAGGAGCTCATCGACCTCTCCCGCGTGCAGAACGACGACCCGCTGGAGGACTCCGAGCCGGTGTCCGTGGACGAGCTCGTCGCCGAGGCGATCGACCGCTCCCGGCACACGGCCACCACCAAGCAGATCACCATGGCGTCCGGGGGGACCGCCGACCTGCGGGTCTGGGGCAGCCGCGGCCAGCTCGCCGCCGCCCTCGGCAACCTCGTCGAGAACGCCGTCAACTACTCACCCGCCCGCACCCGCGTCGGCATCGCGGCCCGCAAGATCGCCGCGCCCGGCGGCGACCTGATCGAGATAGCCGTCACCGACCAGGGCATCGGCATCCCCGACAAGGACAAGGAGCGCGTCTTCGAGCGCTTCTACCGCGTCGACCCGGCCCGCTCCCGCGCCACCGGCGGTACGGGGCTCGGCCTGGCCATCGTGAAGCACGTGGCCGCCTCGCACGGCGGGGAGGTCACCGTCTGGAGCACCGAGGGTCAGGGCTCCACCTTCACCCTGCGGCTGCCCGAGGCGGGCGTCGCACGGGACCGCCGGCCCGCCTCCTCCCCCACCCCAGATCTCATGACCGAACCGCTCCCCGCCCCGGAGGTCCTTCCGTGACCCGAGTGCTTGTCGTCGAGGATGAGGAATCCTTCAGCGACGCCCTGTCGTACATGCTCCGCAAGGAGGGCTTCGAGGTCGCCGTCGCGGCGACCGGGCCCGACGGCCTCGACGAGTTCGAGCGCAACGGAGCCGACCTCGTCCTCCTCGACCTGATGCTTCCGGGGCTTCCCGGTACCGAGGTCTGCCGCCAGCTGCGCGGACGCTCGAACGTCCCGGTCATCATGGTGACCGCCAAGGACAGCGAGATCGACAAGGTCGTCGGCCTGGAGATAGGGGCCGACGACTACGTGACGAAGCCCTTCTCCTCGCGCGAGCTGGTCGCCCGCATCCGCGCGGTGCTCCGCCGCCGCGGCGAGCCGGAGGAGGTCACCCCGGCGGCCCTGGAGGCCGGCCCGGTCCGCATGGACGTCGACCGCCACGTGGTGACGGTCTCCGGGGGCAAGGTCGACCTGCCGCTGAAGGAGTTCGACCTCCTGGAGATGCTGCTGCGCAACGCGGGCCGCGTGCTCACCCGCATGCAGCTCATCGACCGCGTCTGGGGCGCCGACTACGTCGGCGACACCAAGACCCTCGACGTCCACGTCAAGCGCCTCCGCGCCAAGATCGAACCCGACCCCGGCGCTCCCCGCTACCTGGTGACCGTCCGCGGCCTGGGCTACAAGTTCGAGCCGTAGAGTCCGCCCGCGCGCGTACGCGAGAAGGGGCGCCCCCCGTACAGGGGGCGCCCCTTCCGTCGTGCGCGCGCCGCGGTCGGTGACCGGCGGCCGGGCGGATCGCGGTCGGTGACCGGCGGCCGTACGGGCCGGGGTCGGTGACCGGCGGCCGTGCGCGGACCGGGGTCAGTGACCGGCGGTCGTCGCCTCGCCCGAGGGCTCGGCGCCGTGCTCGCCTTCGCCCTCGCCGTGCTCGGCCTCGCCGGAGGCGGTCGCCGAAGCGGTGGGGGAGGCGCCCGGGGGAGCGGGGACGATGCTCGGGCCGAAGCCCTTGAAGTAGCCGCTCGCCGGGACGACGAAGGCGCTCAGGCTCACGTCGCCGGTCTTGCTCAGCTTGAAGACGACCTTCTGGGCGTCGCCGTTGCGGCCCTCGACGAGGCCGTTCTCGATGACGGCGGAGGCGTTGCCCTCGCCGCCGATGATGACGGACCCGAGCGCCGGGACGGTGATCGGGCCGGCGCCCTCGGCCGCCTTCAGCTTCACGACGCCGGCCGTACCCGGGAGGGTGATCGACTCGATGACCTGCGGCAGGCGGCCGTTGTTGAAGACGGTGGCCGAGACGACGGCCGGGCCCTTGACGCCGACCTCGGGCTGGGTGATCACCAGCGCGTTCTGGATCTTGACGTCGTCCACGGTGACGGCGGGGTTGTCCGGCCGCACTTCCAGCGTCTGCGCGTCGTTGCCCGCACCACAGGCGGACAGGGCGGCGATGGAGAACACGGTGACGGTGGCGGCGAGGGCGCCGCGTCGAAGGCTGCGGCTCACGGCGGCGGCATCTCCTAGGACGTACGGACGGGCGTGGGAACTAAAAAACAACTAAAGGCGTGTCAGCGCGCTTAGGTTACCGAGCCGCACTCTCCGTCCCGCACCCGACCCGCCCCTAACCGGACACGGGCGTCCGCCGAGCGCCCCGGCGCGCGCCCCGGAGGCGCCCCGAGGCGCACCCGGACGGGGCCCGCCGTCGCCGCCCGCCGTCCGGCCCTCGCCGCCCGCGGCGCGCCGCCCGCGCGGCCCCGGTGCCGCCGCCCGCGGCCCCGGTGCCGCCGCCCGCGGCCCCGGCGCGGCACCCCGGCTCCCCGCCGTCCGCGGCCCGACAGGCCGTGCGCCCCCGGCGCCCATCGCTCACCGTGGCCGGATCACGACCCATTGACCTGTTGTTCACATAACCGCCTTGATCAATTCGAGGGTCGTCGCGCATTACCCGGAGTCGTGCCTCCGGGAAATCCCCGACCCGGGTCGGCTGATCAATTACGGAATCACCCCCGGATGCATCCGTACGGGTGGACGATCCTCGAACGGAGTAGGTGAAGAAGGCCACTCCGAACCCGACAAAACGGGACATCGAGCCTGCCTTGAGGGGTCTCGGGTATGTGTAACGTGCGCGTTTCTCTGTGTCCGCACAGCCGCTCCGACCTGCGAATACCGTCTTCCGGAAGCCCTCCGCAGCACGTCCGTGATGCCGTTGTCAAGCCCCGAGATATGCCCTGACCTGCGAAAACGCCATTCAGAAGAAGCCGAATCCGTGTTACCCTGGATAGCCACGGAAGGGGTACCTGTCACATGACGTTCAAGGTTGGCGACACCGTGGTCTATCCCCATCACGGGGCCGCGCTGATCGAGGCCATCGAAACTCGCCAGATCAAAGGCGTGGACAAGACCTACTTGGTGCTCAAGGTCGCGCAGGGCGACCTGACTGTCCGCGTGCCTGCGGACAATGCGGAGTTCGTCGGAGTGCGCGACGTGGTCGGGCAGGACGGTCTCGACCGGGTCTTCGAGGTGCTGCGTGCGCCGTACGCCGAGGAGCCGACGAACTGGTCCCGCCGCTACAAGGCGAACCTCGAGAAGCTCGCCTCCGGCGATGTCATCAAGGTCGCCGAAGTGGTCCGCGACCTGTGGCGGCGCGAGCGCGAGCGCGGGCTCTCCGCAGGTGAGAAGCGCATGCTCGCCAAGGCTCGGCAGATTCTGGTGAGCGAGCTCGCCCTCGCGGAGAACACGAACGAGGACAAGGCCGAGGCTCTCCTCGACGAGGTCCTCGCGTCCTGAGCGTGCTCTGACGACGTCCGAGCGCGTGACCAAGTGAAGCGATGCCGCGGCGCCCGCTGGCGTGCTGTGATCCACACAGTGCCGTCGTCGGGCGCTGCGGCATGTCCGCGTACGCCTGCGGAGCGTACGCACAGCCGTACGCACACGGGAACGGACACGTGTGTGCACCGCTGAGAAAGAACCCGCACCCCCTGTTACGTCCGAACCCCTGTGCTCGGCGGCAACGCCTCGACCGTCGTCACGGAAAGGGCCCGGTCAAGGCGGAGCGTCCGGCACGGTGAGGCCATACCCATGTCGGCCGCGGAAACAAACCTGCCGGAGTGCAACCGATGTCAGACGAAGAGCGTCCTCCTCGTACCGCTGTGGTGATCCCGGCGGCCGGACGGGGCGTACGCCTCGGCCCGGGCGCCCCCAAGGCGCTGCGCGCGCTGAACGGGACCCCCATGCTCATCCACGCCGTCCGCGCGATGGCCGCCTCCCGCGCGGTCTCGCTGGTCGTCGTGGTCGCCCCCTCCGACGGCGCCGCCGAGGTCAAGAACCTCCTCGACGCCCACGCCCTCCCCGAGCGGACCGACTACCTGGTCGTGCCCGGCGGTGACACCCGCCAGGAATCCGTGCACCTCGGCCTGAAGGCGCTCCCCGAGGGCATCACCACGGTCCTCGTGCACGACGCCGCCCGCCCCCTCGTCCCCGTCGACACCGTGGACGCCGTCATCGAGGCCGTCCGCGACGGGGCCGTCGCCGTCGTCCCCGCGCTGCCCGTCGCGGACACCGTCAAGGAGGTCGAGCCGGCCGAGAGGCCCGGCGACCCCGAGCAGGTCGTCGCCACCCCGGTCCGTGCCCGCCTCCGCGCCGTCCAGACCCCCCAGGGCTTCGACCACGACACCCTGGTCAACGCCCACGCCACCATCGCCCTCGCCGGCGAGGGCGCCACCGACGACGCCGGCATGGTCGAGCGGCTCGGCGCGCCCGTCGTCGTCGTGCCCGGCCACGAAGAGGCCTTCAAGGTGACCCGCCCCCTCGACCTCGTCCTCGCCGAGGCCGTACTCGCCCGCAGGAGGGCCAACGATGGCTTCTGAGACCCCGCTCGTCCCCCGCACCGGCATCGGCACCGACGTCCACGCCTTCGAGAAGGGCCGCGAACTCTGGTGCGCCGGTCTCCTGTGGGAGGCCTCCGACAGTGACGGGTACGGCCTCGCCGGGCACTCCGACGGTGACGTCGCCGCCCACGCCGCCTGCGACGCGCTGTTCTCCGCCGCCGGAATCGGCGACCTCGGCGCCCACTTCGGCACCTCCCGGCCCGAGTGGTCCGGCGCCGCCGGCGTCACCCTCCTCGCCGAGGCCGCCCGGATCGTCCGCGCCGAGGGGTACGAGATCGGCAACATCGCCGTCCAGGTCATCGGCGTCCGCCCCAAGGTCGGCAAGCGCCGCGACGAGGCGCAGAAGGCCCTGAGCGAGGCGGCCGGCGCACCCGTCTCCGTCTCCGGCACCACCACCGACGGACTCGGCCTCACGGGACGCGCCGAGGGCCTCGCCGCCCTCGCGACCGCCCTCGTGTACCCCGTATCGCCCCGGCAGTCGTGAAAAACGTGCCCCGTCGCCGGGAATCGGGCGCGGGGCACTACCACACGCCCACTACCCTGGAGTGGTGACCATTCGCCTGTACGACACCAGCGCCCGGCAGATCCGTGACTTCACCCCGCTCACGCCGGGCTGCGTCTCGATCTACCTCTGTGGCGCCACCGTGCAGGCGGCCCCGCACATCGGCCACATCAGGTCGGGGCTGAACTTCGACATCATGCGCCGCTGGTTCGCGTACCGCGGCTACGACGTCACGTTCGTCCGCAACGTCACCGACATCGACGACAAGATCATCAGGAAGGGCGCCGAGCAGGGCCGCCCCTGGTGGTCCATCGGATACGAGAACGAGCGCGCGTTCAACGCCGGTTACGAGGCGCTCGGCTGCCTCCCGCCGACGTACGAGCCCCGCGCCACCGGTCACGTCCCCGAGATGATCGAGATGATGCAGGGGCTGATCGAGCGCGGCCACGCCTACGAGGCGGACGGCAGCGTCTACTTCGACGTGCGCTCCTTCCCCGGGTACCTGGAGCTGTCCAACCAGGACATCGACGACCTCCGCCAGCCCGACGAGGGCGTCTCCGGCAAGCGCGACCCCCGCGACTTCGCCATGTGGAAGGCGACCAAGCCTGGCGAGCCCGACTGGGAGACCCCGTGGGGCCGCGGCCGTCCCGGCTGGCACCTGGAGTGCTCGGCCATGGCGCACAAGTACCTGGGCTCCGCCTTCGACATCCACGGCGGCGGCCTCGACCTGATCTTCCCGCACCACGAGAACGAGATCGCCCAGGCCAAGGCCTTCGGCGACGACTTCGCCTCGTACTGGGTGCACAACGCCTGGGTCACCATGAGCGGCGAGAAGATGTCGAAGTCGCTCGGCAACAGCGTGCTGGTGTCCGAGATGGTGAAGAACTGGCGCCCCATCGTCCTCCGCTACTACCTGGGCACCCCGCACTACCGCTCGATGATCGAGTACAGCGAGGACTCCCTGCGCGAGGCCGAGTCGGCGTTCGCCCGCATCGAGGGCTTCGTCCAGCGCGCCACCGAGAAGGCCGGGGCGCCCGTCGCCCCCGCCGCCGAGGTGCCGCCGGCCTTCGCCGAGGCCATGGACGACGACCTGGGCGTGCCGCACGCGCTCGCGATCATCCACACCACCGTCCGCCAGGGCAACAGCGCCCTCGCCGCGGACGACAAGGACGAGGCCATCGCCCGCCTCGCCGAGGTCCGCGCCATGCTCGGCGTCCTCGGCCTGGACCCGCTCGACCCGCACTGGGCCGAGGAGACCGGTGGCGGCGAGGAGCTCCACGGCGCCGTCGACACCCTCGTACGGCTCGTGCTCCAGCAGCGCGAGTCGGCGCGCGAGCGCAAGGACTGGGCGACCGCGGACGCGATCCGCGACCAGCTCAACCAGTCCGGCCTCGCCATCGAGGACAGCCCCGACGGCCCCCGCTGGACGCTGGGCAACCGTTAGAAGACGTGCCGCTCGGGCCTCCGGGCGGCACACTTCAGTTACAGACCTACGTACGGGAGTCTCACAGGCCCTCGTACGCAACACCGAGGATTAGGTAGTCATGGCCGGGAACAGCCAGCGCAGGAACCGTCGCACGTCCAACAAGAAGGGTGCGACGATCGGCAGCGGTGGCCAGCGGCGCAAGGGCCTGGAAGGCAAGGGCCCGACGCCCAAGGCCGAGGACCGCAAGGGCCACAAGGCATTCCGCGTCACCAACGCGATGGCCCGCAACGCGGCCAAGCGCAAGCCCGTCGCCCGGCGCGGCGGCAAGGGCCTGTCCGAGATGGTCGTCGGCCGCAACCCGGTCTTCGAGGCCCTGCGCGACGGCGTGCCCGCCACGACCCTGTACGTGCAGCAGTTCATCGACAACGACGAGCGCGTGCGCGAGGCCCTGAACCTCGCCACCGGCCGCGGCAACATCAACATCATGGAAGCGCCGCGCCCCGAGCTCGACCGGATGACGAACGGCCTCAACCACCAGGGCCTCGTCCTCCAGGTCCCGCCGTACGAGTACGCGCACCCCGAGGACCTCGCCGCGGCGGCGTACGACCACAACGAGGACCCGCTGATCGTCGCCCTCGACGGCGTCACCGACCCGCGCAACCTCGGCGCCGTCGTCCGCTCCGTCTCCGCCTTCGGCGGCCACGGCGTCGTCGTCCCCGAGCGCCGCGCCGCCGGCATGACCGCCGGTGCCTGGAAGACCTCGGCCGGCACCGCCGCCCGCACCCCCGTCGCCCGCGCCACCAACCTGACGCGCTGCCTGGAGGCGTACCAGAAGGCCGGCGTCACGGTCGTCGGCCTCGCCGCCGACGGCGACCGCGAGGTCCACGAGCTGGAGGAGCTGGGCGGCCCCGTCGTCATCGTCGTCGGCTCCGAGGGCAAGGGCCTGTCCCGCCTGGTCGGCGAGACCTGCGACTTCCTCGTCCGCATCCCGATGCCGGGCGGCGCCGAGTCGCTCAACGCCGGTGTCGCCGCGGGCGTCGTCCTCTACGAGGCCGCCCGCCGCCGCATGGGCTGACCCCGCACCCGGAGTGCACCCGGCCCCGGCCGTGGCGTGATCTTGACGGGCCTCGGACATTATCGAGCCGTCAAGGCAGTGTCCTAAACCCAGATCACTCGGTTAGATGAGTGTGGACACCAGAACGCCCCGGCCGGGGTTCGACGATCAGCCGGCGCTGAGCATGGTCAAGGTGGATTCCGATCCCGCCCAGGTGATCGTGAACCACGCCAGCTTCCGTGTGCGGCTCGCGCCGGCCCCGCAGCCCAAGTTCGGCGCCGGAGCCCGCACCGCCGCCCTGTCCGGAGCCGCCGCCGGAGCGGGCGGCCCGCGCCGCCGCCCCGTCGTGTGGACCGGCAAGTCCGCACCGGGCGCCACCGGCCTCCTCCAGGCCGTACGCGAGTCGTCCGTCTCCACGCTCGAACCGGTCGGCGGCCGCGGGGCTCACGCCGGCCACCCCGGCCACGACACCGGCGACACCCAGGCGATCCCGCGGATCGACACCACGATGCCCACCCCCGTGGTGCCCGCCGACTCCGCGCCCCTGCTGCCGCCGATGCGCCGCGCCGAAGGCGCCTACGACGACGTGTACGAGCTCCGGCCCGAGACCACCGAGCCGTACGACCAGGACGCGCCGCACACCCGCGCGGCCCATCGCCACGGCAACGACTCCGTCCGGCACGCCTACTACCCCGGCCGCCGGATGAACCTCGGCGTGGTGCTCCTCCCGCTCCGCGTCTTCCTCGGCTTCATCTCCATCTACGCCGGCATGGGCAAGCTCTGCGACCCCGTCTACTTCGACGGCGGCGAGCGCGGCTCCATGGTCAAGTGGCTCAACTCGCTCCACCCCTGGGCCCTCGCCGAACCCCTCCGCGACTTCGCCCTCCAGCACCCCGTCGGCGCCGGACTCACCGTCGCCTTCCTCCAGGTCGTCGTCGGCGTCCTCACCGTCCTCGGCCTCTGGCAGCGCGTCGCGGCCGTCGTCGGCGCCCTGCTGTCCGCCGCGCTCCTGCTGACCGTCAGCTGGAGGACCGTCCCGGTCTACGACTCCGCCGACATCATCTACCTGGCCGCCTGGTCCCCGCTGATCATCGCCGGCGCCCCCGTCTACTCCCTCGACGGCCGCATCGCCGGCGAGGCCTGGCGCACCCTCGGCCCCCGTGCCGACCTCTGGGACCTCCGCCGCCGCGTCATCCGCCGCAGCACCCTCCTCGCCTCCGTCGTCGTCGGCCTCACCCTCCTCGTCGGCTCCGTCCTCGGCGGCGCCGTCCGCTCCACCGAGATGGTCACCGTCCCCGGCCCCAACGACGACCCGATCAACCACCTGCCCGGCCAGCCGCTCCCCACCGAGCCGCAGCGCCGCGCGCCCTCCACGAGCGCCTCCACCGCCCCCAAGCCCGTCGAGACCAGCAAGGCCCCGGCGGAGCGGGAGGAGACGCAGGAGGCCACCCGGCCCACCGAGACCCGCCAGTCCACCCGGACGCAGAGCCCGACCGCGACCCAGGGCAGCGGCACCGGCGGCACCAGCAGCCGTACGCCCACCCAGTCCAAGCCCGCGCCCCCGCCGTCCAGCAGCGACACCCCCACCGGCACCGGCGGCACGTCGAGCGGCGGCACCGGCGACTCCACCGGCACCCCCACCGAGAGCGGCTCGACCTCCGGCGGCGCGAGGAACCCGATCGGCGGCCTGCTCGGCTGACCCCGGAGACGCACGGACACGACGGAGGGCGGCACCGCCGGGTGAGCGGCGCCGCCCTCTGTCGTGCGGCTGGGGGTCGCGTCGTGGGGCTGGGGCCCGCGTCGGGGGGTTGGGGCTCGCGTCGTGGGGCTGGGGCCGCGTCGTGGGGCTGGGGCCCGCGTCGTGGGGCTGGGGCCCGTGCCGGGGGGTTGGGGCTCGCGTCGTGGGGCTGGGGCCCGTGTCGGGGGGTTGGGGCTCGCGTCGTGGGGCCGGCGCCTTCGTGGTATGCGCGCCGCCTTCGTCGTACGCGCGCCGCCTTCGTCGTACGTCAGGCGCCCGCGTCTGGCTGCCGCCCGTGGGGTGACCGGACGTCAGGACCGCTGTGCGGCCAGCTCCTTGGCCGCCTCGGTGAGGTCCTTGGCGGTGTCGATGGCCCGCCAGTACGCCCCCTGGGGCAGCGGGAAGCCCGCCAGACGGCGCTCGCGCGCGAGACGGGGGAAGGTGGTCCGCTCGTGGTCGCCGAGGTCGGGGAGGAGGTCCGTGAAGGCCGCGGAGAAGACGTACACGCCCGCGTTGATCAGGAACGGCGACGGCGGCGCCTCGATGAAGTCGGTGACGTGACCGAAGTTGTCGGTCTCGACGGCGCCCCACGGGATCCGCGGACGGGCCAGCGCCAGCGTCGCGACGGCGTCCCGCTCCGTGTGGAACGCGGCCATCTCGCGCAGCGAGAAACGGGTCCAGATGTCGCCGTTGGTGGCGTACCAGGGCCGCTCCGGCTCGGGCAGGTGCGCGGCGGCGTACTTCAGGCCGCCGCCGCGGCCGAGCGGCTCGTTCTCGACGACCGTGGTCACCTTGAGGGGGAGGTCCGCGCCCTCGAGCCACTCCTGGAGCACCTCGGCGAGATGGCCGCAGGAGACGACGACGTCCGTCACGCCCTCGGCGGCGAGCCAGGAAAGCTGATGGCCGATGATCGGGGTCCCGGTGCCCGGGATCTCGACCATCGGCTTGGGGCGGTCGTCTGTGTACGGGCGGAGCCGCGAGCCCTGGCCACCCGCCAGGACCACGGCCTGCGTCGGAGAGGTGTGCATACGGGGAACGATAGGCGCCCCGTCCTGCTCGGGCCTCCCAGCGCGCGGGCCGCGGACCGGAGGGCGGCCTGCCCGCCCGCGCTCGGCCGGTGTCCGGTCAGCGCGCGGGCGTTCAGCCGGCGCGCATGACGCCGGTCGCGTACGAGGTGTCGCAGACCGGGCGGGAGAAGGACTGGGCGCGGGAGGGGCCGTAGTGCTCGACGGCGGCGCGGCCGAGGGCGCGGGCGATCGAGAAGCAGTGCTTGGCGAGCGACGGCCGGTTCTCCACCTCGCGCTGGAGGTGCGTGAGGGCCGTGCCGGGGTCCTTCTCCTGAAGTTCCGTGAGGAGCTGGTCGCGCAGAACATCCTGCGGGGCACGGGACTTGGCCCGGACGGAGACCCCCGAGGAGGACGCCGTCAGCTGGGTTCCGGAGTTCTGGCCGGCCCACGGCACCGCGGACACCGCGAGCGTGCCCGAGAGCACCAGGACGACGGGCAGGACGAGGGCGAGGGAGCGGCCGATTCGGCGGGCAGTGTGCGTCACGGAGGCGAGCGTAGCGGGCGGTAGTGATATGGCGACATTTAGTCACTCTCGCGAGGGATGGTTCGAGGCGCCTTTTCGAATCCCGTGTTGACGCGAGGTGCCGGTGCAGGCCCTGAATGCCTGGGTTTTCCGGGGTAAGTCCGCTGTGGGCTCCGCGTGGTCCGCTTAAACGGACGGCCCCGCATCTGCAACAGATGCGGGGCCGTCCGGCAGCACGTGAGCGCTCGGGGCGTCCGGGCGCTCAGGGGCGGGCGTGTCAGTCGCTGAGGCGGGCGCCCGTCGAGGTCGAGAAGACGTGCAGCTCTTCGGCGCGCGGCACGACGTGCAGCGTGGTGCCCTTGGCGGGGACGCCACGGCCGCCGACGCGGACGACCAGGTCCTTGTCCTCGCCGCCGACGCGGGTGGAGCCGTACACGAAGCCGTCCGAGCCGAGCTCCTCGACCACGTTGACGGTGACGGCCAGGCCGTCCTTGCCCGTCGGGCCCTGCACGTCGAAGTGCTCGGGGCGGACGCCGACCGTGACCGTGGTGTCGCCGTTGGCGGCCGCGGCGGCGATGGCGTCGCGGGAGACGGGGACGACGCTGTTGCCGAACTTCACGCCGCCGTCGGTGATCGGGACCTCGACCAGGTTCATGGCAGGGGAGCCGATGAAGCCGGCGACGAAGAGGTTGGCCGGGCGGTCGTACATGTTGCGCGGGGTGTCGACCTGCTGGAGCAGACCGTCCTTCAGCACGGCGACGCGGTCGCCCATGGTGAGGGCCTCGGTCTGGTCGTGGGTGACGTAGACCGTGGTGATGCCCAGGCGGCGCTGGAGACCCGCGATCTGCGTACGGGTCGACACGCGGAGCTTCGCGTCGAGGTTCGACAGCGGCTCGTCCATCAGGAAGACCTGCGGCTCGCGGACGATCGCGCGGCCCATGGCGACACGCTGGCGCTGACCGCCGGAGAGTGCCTTCGGCTTGCGGTCCAGGTACTCGGTGAGGTCGAGGATCTTCGCGGCCTCCTCGACCTTCGCGCGGATCTCCGACTTGTTCACGCCGGCGATCTTGAGCGCGAAGCCCATGTTGTCGGCGACGGTCATGTGCGGGTACAGCGCGTAGTTCTGGAACACCATCGCGATGTCCCGGTCCTTCGGCGGCAGATGCGTGACGTCGCGGTCACCGATCCGGATCGCGCCCGCGTTGACGTCCTCGAGGCCCGCGAGCATGCGGAGCGACGTCGACTTGCCACAGCCGGACGGTCCCACCAGCACGAGGAACTCGCCATCGGCGATCTCGATGTCCAGCTGGTCGACGGACGGCTTGGTCGCGCCCGGGTACACCCGGGTCGCCTTGTCGAAAGTGACGGAAGCCATGGTGATGTGTCCCTTCACCGGCAGGAACGTGCCGGACGATCCGAGTAAAGGAAGGATTCAGGTCTAGTCCACCAGGGTGAACCGCAAGTGACGCTACCTCCCCCCACCCGATCTGTCAGCCCTCCCCAGCCCATGAGATTCCCGACCCCCGCCCTCCCCCTTTGGTTACACTGCACTCGCTGCCTCCTTAGCTCAGCTGGCCAGAGCACCGCTCTTGTAAAGCGGGGGTCGTCGGTTCGAACCCGACAGGGGGCTCCAGGTGGGAAACGCGAAGACCCCCGACCGATCTTGGTCGGGGGTCTTCGGCGTAAGGCATGGCCGAGGTGGCTGTTGCGGGTTTCTCTGCCTTGTCGAGGCGGTACGCGAGTGCGGCTCAGGACGGTGTCTCCGGCGGGGGTGCTCGAACTCTGGGAGGGAGGGGGCTCCGTGGGCGGGTGCCGGCCGTGGAGTGTTGAGAGGGGAGCGGGGGCGAGCGGTCGGCGAGGTCGATGCAGGGGGTTGCAGCGCTCGACGGCGGGTGTGGCTCAGCCTGACGCCGATCGAAGGCCCGGGAAGAGGGTGTGTGCGCTCTCGTGGACGATCGACATGGCTTCCCGGCCCTTGAGCGGCGCCTTTGCGTCGATCGCAGGCACTGTGGCGCCCAGCTGTCCGACGAGGGCGAGATAGCCGTGGAACAAGGCGGTGGCCAAGGGGTTGAGCGGCGCGTCGGGCGGCACCAGGTCCTGGTCGAAGGCGGGAACCCTCTGGGCGGTGACGTCAGGCCAATCTTGCGGGTCACGCGGCTGGTCGAGGCTCAGGAGAGCGGCCAGGTCGGGGGCGTCTGCGTCTCGGGCCGTGAGGGGCGGGCCGAGGGACCAGCGTTCGCGGAGAGTGCGGATGACCGACGTGTGGTGGTGGACACCGGTGACGACGGTGCGGGCGGGCAGCCAGGCCGAGATCGCGATCGCGGGCAGCCGGACGCCGAGCCGGTCGAAGGTGAAGCCCATCTGCCCGGGCGGCGCGCCGGGGTCCGGGGCGACGGTGGCGGGCGGGGGCACGTGGTCGTACGTTCCGCCGTGCTCGTCGAAGACGACCATCAGCAGTGTGTTGAGCGCGTTCGACCCTTCCGTCGAGGTCGACGAGCGGACGGCGTCGTAGATCTTCGCCAGCAATGCCTCGCCGCCCAGCAGAGACGAAGGGGCGTCGAAGGGAACCCCCTGGAGCAGCGCCGATTCCGGCGGGTGCATGTCGTTGTGGCCGTGCCACAGGTTGGGCTCGATGAAGGAGTAGGTGGGCAGCCTGCCGGCGGCGGCGTCTTCGAGGAAGCGGTCCGTGGTGACGAAGTGGGTGGCGAACCGGTGACGCAGCCGCGGGCCGTGAATCAGCCCGGTGAACGGGATCGAGCTCGGTGCGTCCACGTAGACCCGCCAGGTCAGACCGGCGGCGTCCAGACGCTCGAAGATCGTCTCCGCGTTGTTCTCCAGCGGAAAGGTGGGGTACGGAGCGTTGACGACGAAGCCTGACGCGCTCGCGGCGTGGAAGAAGGAACGGTTGGTGAACGTCTGCGAGGGCACTTCGGCGAACCAGTGGTCGAAGGTGCCGAAGCCGCGTGCCAGTGTGGACATCACAGGCAGCTGGTCCGGGGTGTACCCCGCCATGATCTGCGCGTACTCGTGGTACTTGGGCTGTCGGCCCATCTCGGCCCAGAACGCGCTGATGTAGTCGGTGACGAACCCGTCCATCGTCGGGGCTCGCTCGGCCGGCGGAGTGTTGAAGGGGGCGGCCATCTTCTCGGCCAGCACTCCCCGGTTCCCCTCAGGATCGATCAGTCCGAAGAGCTGGGTGTTGACGTGCTGGTACTCCTCGCCCGGATCCGGGTTCGGCGTGTCCATCGTCTCGGCGATCCCGTACGGCACGGTCAGCCCGCCCGAGCGGTCCTCGGCCCAGTCCGGGATCGGGTTCGACAGCTCCTTACCGTGAAGGCCCTCGAAGGCCGCGACCTCACCCGGCTCGTACAGTCGTCCGAGCAGGTTGTCGAACGATCGGTTCTCGAACATCACCACGACCACATGGTCCAGTGCGCGACTACGGTCAGGGGTGGGCATCGGTGGCCTCCGATCCGGGTACGTCCCCCCGCCCGCACAAGCTCAACTCTTCTCCACCCCCAAAGGGCTGTCAAAGCGGGCCCCGACCGACGCCCGGCCGAGCCCAACCGCACCGCGAGGCGTCTTCCCCGGTCCGGCCCGGCCGCCGCCCGCACGCCTGACGGCTCGGGTTGATGGGGGGGGCATGAGCGGGCCTACAGGCACGGCAACCGTCACATGGCATGCGTGGCCGGGAGCGCTGCCGACTGCGGCCGCGAGGGGATGCCAAAAGACGGCCACCAGCGAGGGAGGGGTGGCCTCTTGCGCAAGGCCGGCCGCCTGCGAGCCCTGAGTAGGGCCGGACGCCGTACCCCCGCCGTCACCGATGACGGGCGCGTGAGGCGAACGCGCCACCGGGAATGGGCGAGCGGGGAGCAGCTGCTGCCGCGATGTGTCGCCGGCCGGTGGGGTCGCTCCGCGTCGGTACCGGTCTCGCTGTGGTGGATGAGCGTGTCGTCTCAAGGACCTGACCGGGTTGCCGGCCGGCGCACGCCTCCCTGATCATGCCGTCCTCAGGTCGGGCAGGACGCTGGCCAAAGCCGCACCGCCGACCTTGCTCGGAGAACGTCTTACGCTCCGTCCATGGCCACAGAAGCACCACATGCCGTCTGGTCCCTGGACGGATACAGCAAGAAGGACGAGTTCCTGCGCACGCAGCACCCCATCAGCCGGGAGCAGATCATCAGGCTCCGTGAGGTGATCACGCCGGATACGGATGACCCTTGGATGGTCTACGGCTACAACGTGCCTCTAGCCGTTTGGCCCGCCGTGGACGAGATTCTGCACTGTGGTCCGCCCGATCCGACGCTGGACTATCAGACCTCTGCCTACGCAGCCGGCTGATGGACGGGGTGCGCGGTCGGCGCTGGCAGGTCACCTCCTGGCCATCGACGAAGCCCGACCGTCGGTTAGGTCCCGGATGAGTCTCCGGGCCGCCCCCAGACAGGCCGGGGATGCAACCATCCTCTTCAGAGCTGGAGCCCCCGGAAGCCGACCGCGCGCTTGAGACCATAGAGGCCGGCACTGACAACGGGCCTGTGCGTGGTTGGCTGTTGAGCGCGGTGAGCGTCTAACCGCGTGACGACGCCGACGAACAGAGGCGGACGAGCGCGGACGCCTGGGGACTGTCAACGCAGGTGACAGGGACACCAGCCCACGGCAGCAAGCATTCCGAGTTGCTTCGGGACGAAGAGGTCCTCACTCAGTGTCTCAACGTCACGCTTCCGCCGGCGCGGCTTGCTCTCGTCGACGACATGGCGGCGTGGCTGAGGCCGGCGGGGCCGCGGCGAGGCATACGCGTGCGTGATCGGTCGGCGCACCCGCCATCGTGGCTGACTGCCGCCGGCTGAGGATCGGACACTCCCGGCGCAGGTCAGCACAGCAACCGCTACCAAGAAACCTGAGCTTCCAAGCTGAGGTACCAAGCGCGTCGGCGCGTACGAAGCCCGTAGCATGCCGCCCATGGTGACTGCGACTGTCCGCGAGTGGAACGACGAGGAAGGGTGGGGTGTGCTCGACTCCCCCGAGACCCCCGGGGGTTGCTTCGGCCACTACTCCGACATCCAGGCGCCCGGCTTCCGCACCCTGTCGCCCGGACAACAGGTGGACCTCAAGTGGGAGGCTCCGGGCTTCAAACAGGACGGATACGACTACCGCGCGGTCAGCATTGCGCCTCGGCGTGCCTGACATCCACAGCTGACATCAACAACGCTGGACGGGCACATACGCCAGCACCCCTGTCCGGCCGTCGCGTCCGTCGACATCAGCCGCCGGAGCAGGCTCGGATCGAACTTGTGAAGCGGGGGGCGTCGGTTCGAACCCGGCAGGGGGCTCCAGTTGCTCGAAACCGTCGAGCGGGAGTCGAAGGGGCGTCTCAGTCATGAGACGCGGGTGCGGATGGCTCAGGTCGAAGCGCTGTTGGCGCTCGCTGCTGCGGTGGGCGAGCGGGAGGTACGTACGGCACCTCGGTGACTCCGCTTCAGGGCCGAGCGCCTGATCCCTCAGGACGCGGTCGGGGGATGCAGGTAGGACGGGGTGAAGGGCCGGTGCCAGGTGATGCCCGGGGCCGGCTCTTTTGCGTGTGCGGGGGTGGGTGGGGCATCCGAACGCAGTAGTCGGGGGTGCGGGGGGCGGGGTGGGCCGGGAGGGTGGGTGCATGGGGATACGACCGTGGGTGGTCGTCGAGCCACCCGACCGGCGCGGTCTGCGCCGGATCAGCATTCATGGAAAGACGGTGGGGAGCGCCTGGTCTCTGCGCGAGCTGAGGCGGGTGCTGCAGCGTCTGGGGTATCCGGAGGACATGGACCTCGATGATCCCGCGCGGGTTCACTGGCGGGGTGGGGACAGTGGAGTCTGGCCGGATGAGAGGGGGTGGAGAAGGCGGGCGGTCATCGCCGTGATGCTCCTGGGGCTGCTGGCGTCGCTGGGGCTGCATGCGGAGATCGGCTGGGCTGACGCCCTGGGCGCGTTGACGTTCGCGCAGAGGTTGGTGGGGGTGTTGTTCCTCCTGGCGGGCGTCGTGCAGGGGATGGCCTTGCCGGCGGTGGTCGATCACTGGGGGCGACGGCAGGTGAAGCTGTCGGGGGCGTTGGTGCTGGTGGGCGTCTTGATGACGCTGGCCACGACGACGTTGCTGCTGTTCCTGTGGTTGCAGGAGCGGGAGTACATCGCCACCGTGTGGCTCTTCCTCGGATTGTGGTTGTGGTCGCTGTGGGCGCTGAACGTGTTGATTCGCGAGAAGGTGTGGCGGGGTATTCCGCATCCGAAGAAGTTCGCGGCCGGGGTCACCGTCACGGCCCTGCTGACGGGTATCAGTCTGGGGTACTCGATTCTTTACCAGCCGATCGCCGCGCCTCTTCATTTCGTGCTCAGGGCGGAGTTCGGGGTGCCGCAGACGGATGCCGATTCCCCTTACATTCATGTCCCGTTGAAGCTTTACGCGAGGAATGCCGGCGGGATTCCGGTGTATCTCGTCGTCGATGACTACACGGTCTTCGGAGAACTTTCGAAGTTCGCGGCGTCCGGTGACGGGATGGCGAAGTGGAAGGGTGACGAGGACGGAGGCTGGTGGAACGCGGAGGCGGAGGCCTTCGTGGACGGGTCCGAGCCTGAAGTAGTCGCGTCCGGGCAGTTCCAGGGTCCCGGGTCGACGCTGGATGCCGGGGAGGAGTTCAAGATGGAGCGGGTGATCACGCTCCCCAAGGAAACCAGGTACGAGACGCTGGACGCCGTTCTCCAGTTCGCCTTTCTGCGGCAGGACCGGGGGAAAGTCGATGACGAGTTCTATTACGACAATCTCTCCTGGATGGAGTCCGAGGGACGGTATTACTGCCCGCCCGATGACTGTGGCGAGCATGTGATCTATCACGGCAGGGTTCGCTACAATGCGAACCTGATCAACGTGACGCGCAAACCGCGGTACGTGGCGGCGTTCTGGTCGCCGGAAGAGGATCCGAGCGTCTTCGTGTCCTCGTTCAACTTCAAGAAGCAGAAGAAGGCCAAGTCGATCTACGACATCTACGAAGGCCTGGACGAAAAGGAAGTGGCCAGGGAGGCCGAGAGGTACGGACTGGGCTTCGTCTCCGTCAACTCGGAGGTGTCCGTCAAGGGGCTGTTGAAGCAGGCTCGGTCCTGAGGGCGGTGGGGCGGCCCGCACGGTCGGGAGCCGCCCCGCCCTCTCGTCAGCGGCCGCTCAGGCGGTTCGCCAGGGTTGCGATGCGGTCCGTGGTGGCGGTGTGGGTGGTGGATTCGCGGTGGTCGGCGCCGCGGAGGGCGGCGTACATGGTGTGGACGCCGAGCCAGCGAAGGGGTTCGGGCTCCCACTTGCGGACCTTGTGGTCGACCCAGGGGAGGGTGGTGAGGTCGGTGGGGCCGGACTGGCCGGAGTCCTGTTGGATGAGGTCGCGGAGGGTGCGGGCGGCGAGGTTGGCGGTGGCGACGCCGGAGCCGACGTAGCCGCCGGCCCAGCCGAGACCGGTGGAGCGGTCGAGGGTGACGGTGGCGCACCAGTCGCGGGGGACGCCGAGGACGCCGGACCAGGCGTGGTCGATGCCCACGCCGGCCAGCTGCGGGAAGAAGCGGACGAGGATGTCGCGGAGGGCCTCGATGGTCTGCGGCTGGGTGCGGCCGTCGTTGTCGGTCTTGGAGCCGTAGCGGTACGGGACGCCCCTGCCGCCCAGGGCGATGCGGCCGTCGGCGGTGCGCTGGGCGTACATGTAGGCGTGGGCCATGTCGCCGAGGGTCTCGCCGCCCGCCCAGCCGACGGAGTCCCACTGGGCGTCGGTGAGGGGCTCGGTGGCGATCATCGAGGAGTTCATCGGGAGCCAGGTGCGCCGCTGGCCGGCGAGGGAGGCCGTGAAGCCTTCGGTGCAGCGCAGGACGTAGGGCGCGCGGACCGTGCCGTACGGGGTGACGGCGTGCTTGGGCTTGATCTCGGTGACCGGGGTGGACTCGTGGATCGTGACGCCGAGCGCCTCGACGGCGGCCGCGAGGCCCGTCACCAGTTTCACCGGGTGGAGGCGGGCGCCGTGCGGGGTCCAGGAGGATCCGACGGCGCCGGTGACGCGGACGCGGTCGGCGGTCTCGCGGGCGCCGTACAGCTCGCGGTCGGTCTCGCCGAACGCGGTCTCGGCGGCGTGGAAGGCCTTGAGACGGACGAGCTGGGCGGGGGAGAGGGCGACTTCGAGGACGCCGCCGCGGTGCTGGTCGGCGTCGATCTTCTCGGTCTCGCAGACGTCGAGGACCTCGGTGACGGTGGCGTTCATGGCCTGCTGGAGGCGGACGGCCGCCTCGTGGCCGTGCAGCTCGGCGTAACGGTCGCGGCCGGCGATGCCGTTGTAGAGCCAGCCGCCGTTGCGGCCGGAGGCCCCGTACCCGCAGAACTTGGCCTCCAGGACGGTGATGTTGAGGAAGGGGACGGCCTTCTTGAGGTAGTAGGCGGTCCACAGGCCCGTGTAGCCGCCGCCGACGACGCAGACGTCGGCGGTGGTGTCGCCGGGGAGCGGTTCGCGGGGCGCGGGGGCGCCCTCCTGCGCGTACCAGAACGAAATGCCGCCGTTGGTGGTGCTCATGTCTATCCCTCTTCCGGGTGCGTGGGCGGGACGTTACCCGGGGCCTTGGTCCCCTGGATACGGGTCCTTCGGCGGCGGTTCCCCGGCGGTGCCCGGCCCGGGTCCGAGGGTGCCGCCCCGGTGCGGATTTCGTTGTTCCGCAAGGACTTCTCCAGGCCCGTGCGCAGCGCCCGGCGCGCTGTCGCCACGGCGGTCGTCGCCGGTCTCATCGGCCTTGCGGCGATGGGGTGTTCGGGCGACCGGCAGCCGCCCGCGGCTCCGGCCGCGACGGTGACGGCGGCCCCCGCCGAGCACGCCGCCGTCCTCGCGGGGCTCCCGGCGGCCGTGGCCGGTACGAAGATCGTCGTCGGTGAGGCGAAGGCCCCGCGCACCGGCACGGTGTACGTCGCCCCCCGGCGCGGCACGGCCATCGTCACGGTGTACGTCGACCCCCGGTGCGGCACGGCGCTCGCGGCCGGGATGCTCGCGGAGGTGCCGGGCGCGGCGGCGCGGCTCGGTCCGGCGGGCGGGGAGCGTGGCCGGCGATCGACCCGAAGCCGCCGGCCGGGGATCCCGGGTTCGAGCTGCTGCCGGCGCTGACGGACCGGTTCGATCCCGATCCGGGCGAGCTGCTCCGGAGGTTCGACCTGCTGGCCGAGGCCGTCGACGGCCGGCGGCGCGCGGTGGCGTGGACGCTCGGCCGGGTGCTGCGGAACGGGCTGTGGGACGTCGAGGACGGCGAACCGGGACTCGACGACGAGCAGGTGGCGCCGACACGGATCCTGCTGGCCAGGAGGGCCTGCTCCGGGGCAGGCTGACTCCATGATCCGTACAGCCACGCCTGCCGACGTCCCTGTCATCTACGCCATGGTCCGCGACCTCGCGGAGTACGAGAAGGCCCTCGACGAGGTCCACGCGACCGTGGACCAGATCCACGAGGCCCTCTTCGGCGAGCACCCCGCGGCCTTCGCGCACATCGCGGAGACCGACTCCGGCGAGGTCGCCGGCTTCGCGCTCTGGTTCCTCGACTTCTCGACGTGGCGCGGTGTCCAAGGCATCTACCTGGAGGACCTGTACGTCCGTCCCGAGGTCCGGGGCGGCGGCCACGGCAAGGCGCTGCTGCGCGAACTGGCCCGCATCTGCGTCGACCGGGGCTACGGGCGCCTGGAGTGGTCGGTCCTCAACTGGAACAAGCCGTCGATCGACTTCTACGAGTCCCTCGGCGCCCGCCCGCAGGACGAGTGGACGGTCTACCGCCTGACGGACGGGGCGCTGGCTGAGCTCGGTGGGGCGGGGGTGTAGGAAGAGGGCATGGATACGGACATCGAGCAGCGCTTCCAGCGGATCACGGCCTTCATCGAGGCGCGGTTGACTCCGCTCTTCGACCCGGCGAACGGCAGCGACCACGGTTTCGGCATGGACGACACCTCCCGTGCCCTGCGCGCCACCCGCTACACCGTGCAGGCCGCGGCGGCCGTCAACGGCCTCGTGGAGAAGCGGGAGACGGCGCCGGAACTGCGGCAGATCGTCGACCAGGCCCTGGAGCACAACTGGGACGTGCTGCGGTCGGTCGCCCGGATGTGGGAGGACCACCCGGACTTCCTGAAGGAGTTCAAGGCGCACTCCTGGGACGTCGTCGGGGTGTGATCCGGGCGGGACGGGGCCCGTGCGGGGTGTGATCCGGGCGGGACGGGCCCCGGTCGGGATGTGATCCGGGCGGGACGGGCCCCGGTCGGGATGTGATCCGGGCGGGGTGGGACCCGGTCTCGTGACGTCGGCGGGACGGGCCCTGGTCTCGTGACGTCGGCGGGGCCTCGGCCCGCGCTCCCGGCGTCCTCCGGCGTCCCCGGCGTCCCCGGCGTCCCCGGCGTCCCCGGCGTCCTCCCGCGTCCCCCGTGTCGCCTCCGTTCCCTACGGGACCAGGACCACCTTGCCCGTCGTGCCCCGGTTCTCCAGGGCGCGGTGGGCGCCCGCCGCGTCGGCGAGGGGGAAGGGGTGGACGGCGGGGCGGAGGGTGCCGGTGGAGGCGGCGTGGAGGGCGGCGAGTTCGAGGGCGCGGACGTCGCCGCCGGCCTTCTGGATCATGACGGGGCCGAGGACGGACTCCGAGGTGATCCCCCGGGAGGCGAGTTCCTCCGCGGTGTAGGTGAGCGGTTCGCCGTCGTGGAGGCCGGAGCCGGACCAGCCGAAGACGATGTGCTGTCCGCCCTTGCCGAGGAGGTCGACGGCGGTGCGGCCGGTCTCGCCGCCGACCGAGTCGAAGACGACGGTGACCGGTTTGCCGAGGGGTTCGAGGTACGCCCGGACCTCGTCCGGCCAGTCGGGCCGCGTGTAGTCGACGGCCAGGTCGGCGCCGTTCTCCCGGACGAGCGCGACCTTCGCGGGGCCGCCGGCGAGGCCGATGACGGTGGCGCCGGCGTTCTTGGCGTACTGGACGAGCAGGGTGCCGATGCCGCCGGCGGCGGCGGGCACGACCGCGACCGAGTCCGGGCCGAGCTGCGTGAACTGCAGGATGCCGAGGGCCGTGCGGCCGGTGCCGATCATGGCGACGGCCTCGGCCTCGCCGAGGTGGTCGGGCAGGGCGTGGAGGCGGGCGGCGTC
The DNA here is from genome assembly GCF_056436715.1 of Streptomyces sp. NPDC043176. Lineage (NCBI taxonomy): Bacteria > Bacillati > Actinomycetota > Actinomycetes > Kitasatosporales > Streptomycetaceae > Streptomyces > Streptomyces sp. NPDC043176. Next base: position 89,374 of record NZ_JBWKCA010000016.1, on the reverse strand, counting down.
GGTGACGGCGAGTTCGGCGTAGCCGCCGGGGTTCATGCCGAGGTGGGCGACGACCCGCCGGCCCAGCCAGGACGGGTCGGTGCCCTCGCCGACGGCGTCGACGGTGCCGGCGACCTCGCGGCCGGGGATCGTGGGCAGCGTGGTGGGAGTCGGGAAGGGCCCGCGCGCGCCCTCCCGGAGCGCGGTGTCCAGGAGGTGTACGCCGGCCGCCGCCACCCGGATGCGGACCTGGCCGGGGCCCGGCACGGGGTCGGGCGTCTCCTCGTAGGCGAGGTTCTCCGCGGGGCCGAAGGCGTGGAGGCGGATGGCGTGCATGGCGGGTCCCCTGTGTCGTCGTACGGGCGCGTGAGCGGCTTGACGCGTACAGCCTCCGACCTCAAGCGCGCTTGAGGTCAAGACGGTCGTGGGGGGTGTGGGGGGTGCGGGGGGCGGGGCCGGTGGAGCGGCCCGGGCGGACGGCGCGGCCGCGGTCGGCGCGGAGGGCGAGGGAGACGGCTTCGACCGCGCTCGTGAAGGACACCTCGGAGAGCACGCCGGGCGCGGCCACCTGGTCGCCGACCAGGTACACGCCGTCGCCGCGGTCGACGGAGGGACGGTCGCGCCAGGTGGTGCCGGGACGGTCGACGGCGCCGGTGCGGCCCTGGGAGACGGACTCGCGTCGCCACACCGTGCGTTCGCGCCAGCCGGGGAAACCGAGGTCGAGGAGGCGTTCGGCGTGGGCGACGCCGTCGGTCTTGGAGGCGTCGGGGGCGAGGGGCAGCTGGGCCTGGATCAGTTGACGACCGGCGGGGGCGAGCGAGGGGTCCTGCGCGGTGAACCGTTCGATCCAGCCCGGCGCGTCCAGGTCGGAGACGACGAACGGATCGCCCTTCCGGGTCCGCAGCGCCAGATCGAGCAGGACCGTGCGGCCGCTCTCCCAGGTCAGCGACGGGTCGCCGAGCAGGCGGGCCGCGGCCGGCAGGGCGGTCGCGACGATCACGGGCCCGCCGTCGGCCGGCAGGGCGTCGACCCGGGACGAGGTTTCGACCCGTACGCCCATCTCCCACGCGCGCGCCGCCATCCGGTCGATCAGCTCACCCCACCCGCCGCGGACGTAGTGCGCCTCGGGCGGCAGGGACGCGGCGCGGTGCAGGCGTTCCTGCACGAAGCGGGCGGACAGGGCGCCCGGGTCGTGGTGGAACAGCGCGACCCCGCTGTACGCGGCGGCGACCCCGGCGGTGCCGGCCCCCGCGAGGCCGGTGACCCACGTACGGAAGTCGACGTCGACGGGGGCCCGTTCGGCGGTGCGCAGCGCCTGGCGCAGCAGACCCGGCGGGGGTACGCGCCGCAGCGCGCCGCCCCGGTGGAAGCGGAACCGGAGGCCCTCGGCCGCCGGCAGCGGCGCCAGGGGCCCGAGGAGCCCGCGCTGCTTCAGCCAGGTCCAGTGCGGACCGCCGGCGTACAGGGCGTGCGGGCCCTCGTTCGTACGGTACGGGCCCTCGGCGGTACGGGCCCGGCCGCCGAGGGTCCGGTGGGCCTCGTGCACCGTGACCTTCGTGCCCGCCTCGGCGGCGGTGATGGCCGCGGTCAGTCCGGCGAAGCCGCCGCCGACGATCGTGAGCTTCCGCATGTCCGTCTCCCTCGTCCAGGTCTCGTACGGGGGACGGGCGACGGGTCCGCGTTCGTGACATCCGGGCGCTGTCAGTGGCGTACATCACCATGGGGGCATGGCGACGACACGCAAGAAGCAGGTGACGGGGGCGCGACGGCCGGAGGTGCGCCTGCCTCCCCTCCAGCCGTACGACGGCGGCCTCGACCCCGACGGCGACTACGACGGGCTCGACCTGACCGGGCTCGACCTCACCGGCCAGTCCGGCGAAGGCGCCCGCTTCCTCGACTGCGCCCTCCGCGACTGCGGGCTCGACGAGGCGCGGCTGGCCAACGCGCGGTTCCTCGACTCCCTCCTCACCGGAGTGCGCGGCGTGGGCACCGACCTCTCCCGCGCGCAGTTCCGTGACGTCGAGATCGTCGACGCGCGACTCGGCGGCGCGCAGCTGCACGGAGCCGTGCTGGAGAGAGTCGTCGTCCGGGGCGGCAAGAGCGACTACCTGAACCTCCGGTCCGCCCGGCTCAAGGACGTCGTCTTCGAAGGCGTGGTCCTCAGCGAGCCGGACTTCGGCGGGGCGGTTCTCGAACGGGTCGAGTTCGTCGACTGCGTGCTGACCGGGGTGGACTTCTCCTCGGTGCGGCTCAAGGACGTCGACCTGCGGGGGGTCTCCCGCCTCGAGATCGCGCGGGGGGTGTCGTCGTTGGGCGGGGCCGTCATCTCCTCGGCGCAGCTTCTCGATCTCGCGCCGCTCCTCGCCGCCCACCTCGGCCTCCGCATCGTCCCCTGACCCCGGGGCCCCGCCCCCGCGTCGCGGTCTGCGCCCCCGCCCTCGCGTCGCGGGCTGCGCCCCCGTGCCCCTGCCGTGGCCTGCGCGCGTCCTTCGCCGGGGGCTGCCGTCCCCGTGCCTCCGCGCCCCGCCCGTTGTGGGCAATCGTTCCGCTGGGGCGGAACGGGTGGGCACAACGGACGGCGCCCTTGCCGGGCCCAGGCTTCCGCGCCTGCACCCGCACCACGTGGTGCGACGCCGTACCGGTGCGGGTCCAGGCACAAGGGGCGGAGGCGCCGCCGAGGGCGCCGTCCCGTGTGCCCACCCGTCCCGCCCAGCGGGACGATTGCCCACACGGCGGCGGGCGAAGGGCCACACGGCAGCGGGGCGCGGTGGGTGCCGGCCCGGGCGGGCGAAGGCCCACGCGGCGGTGGGGCGGGGCCGGGCGGGGGTTTACCGGAGGCGGGGGAAGCGGGACTGGAGGGACCAGATGGCGGGGTTGTCGGCGAGGCCTTCGTGCATGTCCGTGAGGTCGGCGATCAGGTCGTGCAGGAAGTCCCGCGCCTCGCGTCGCAGCTCGGCGTGGTTGAAGGTGATCGGCGGCTCGTCGCCGGGCATCCAGTCGGCTTCGACGTCCACCCAGCCGAAGCGGCGCTCGAAGAGCATCCGGTCCGAGGACTCGGTGAAGTCGAGCTCGGCGTACTGCGGCTGCGCGGCGCGGCTGCCGCGCGGGTCCTCGTCGAGTTGTTCGACGATGTCGCACAGGGCCCAGGCGAAGTCGAGGACCGGCACCCATCCCCAGGCTGTGGACACCTCACGGTCCGCCTTGGTGTCGGCGAGGTACACGTCCCCGCAGAACAGGTCGTGCCGCAGCGCGTGGACGTCCGCGCGGCGGTAGTCGGTCTGCGGCGGGTCGGGAAAGCGACGCGAGAGGGAGTAGCCGATGTCGAGCACGGACCGATGGTGTCACGCCCCGCCGCGCCCCTCGCACGGAGGACGTCGGCACCCGGCGGCGGGACCGGCCGCCGTCACCGCCTCGTCCCCCGCCGTGCTCAGTGGCGTGGCCGGGTGGCTCGGGCCAGGTGGGGGGCGAGCCAGCGCTTGAGGCGGCGGAGGGGCTGGAGGTGGTCGGCGGCGCGGTCGAGGCGGTAGTAGAGCTGAGGGGGGATGTGGGGGAGGAGGGGGGAGTGGCGTTGGCCGAGGAGGGCGAACATGTGGGCCGGGGGGAGGTCCATGTAGCGGGGGAGGTTCTCGTACCACTGGGCGCTGTAGCGGGCGGCGCTCTGGGCGGAGACGAGTTCGGCGCGGCGGCGCTTGCCGTAGGTGGTGAGGGCGGTGTCGAGGTCGGTGGGGTCGCGCAGGGCGTCGGCGAGGGCGAGGGCGTCCTCGAGGGCGAGGGTGGTGCCCGCGCCGATGGAGTAGTGGGTGGTGTGGGCGGCGTCGCCGAGGAGGACGAGGTTGCCGTGGTGCCAGGCGCGGTTGGTGAGGGTGCGGAAGGTGAGCCACTGGGCGGCGGCGTCGGCCCGGTCGCGGCCGATCAGCTCGTGCCCGTCGAGGAGGTCGTGGAAGAGCTTCTCGAGGAGGTTGAGGCTGTCGGCCTCGCCGCGGGTGTCCAGGCCGAGGCCGGTCCAGGTCTCGGGGGAGCACTCGACGACGCAGGTGGAGCGCTCGCCGCTGAACCCGTAGGCGTAGCACCAGATCCAGCCGTGCTCGGTCTCCTTGAAGGCGAAGCTGAAGGAGTCGAAGACCTTGGTGGTGCCGAGCCAGATGTAGTGGTTGCGGCCGTGGGTGACCGTGGGTCCGAAGCGGTCGGCGTGTGCTTCGCGGAGCACGCTGTGGACGCCGTCGGCGGCCACGACGAGGTCCGCGCCGGCGAGTTCGGGCGCGTCGGGGCCGGTGATGTCGTGTTCGAACTCCACCCGTACGCCGAGCTCCCGGGCGCGGTCGGCGAGCAGCCCGAGCATCCGGCGCCGTCCGATGCCGAAGCCGGCGTCGCCGTGGTGGACGGTCCGCTGGTCGCGGACGATGGCGATGCCGTCGGTCCAGGTCACGGAGGCCTCGGCGACCGCGTCGGCGGACTCGGGGTCGCCCGCGCGGAGTTTGTCGAGGAGTCCGGCCCAGTAGGTGACGCCCCAGCCGTACGTGGAGCCTTCGGGGTTCCGCTCGTACACGGCGATGTCGTGGGACGGGTCCTGCCGCTTCAGCAGGATCGAGAGGTAGAGGCCGGCGGGGCCGCCGCCGACGATCGCGAGCTTCACGTGCGCTCCCACGGAGAACCGATGCATGACACCGTGCGGTCAGGCAGTAGCGCACAGTAGCAGTGGGTGCGTGTCAGGGGGCGTCATGCCAGGGGAAGACACTCCTCTGGGGGGCGGGGGTCCTGCCGGTCGTGCGGGGCGGGACACCGTCACGGCAGCAGGCGGCGTTCCTTCGCGACCGCGACGGCGCCTGCCCGGGTGTCGACGCCGAGTTTGGCGTAGATGCGGCCGAGGTGGGTCTTCACGGTCGCTTCGCTGATGAACAGGGCGCGGGCGATCTCGCGGTTGCCGAGGCCGCGGCCGAGCTGGCCGAGGATGTCGCGCTCGCGGTCGGTGAGGCTGGGGCCGGCGGCGCCGCGCATCACGTCCATGACGCGGCTGGCGACCGGAGGGGAGAGGGCGGTGCGGCCCTGGGCGGCGGAGTGGATGGCGGCGAAGAGCTCCTCGGGCCGCTCGGCCTTCAGGAGGTAGCCGGTCGCGCCGGCCTCGATGGCGCGGGTGATGTCGGCGTCCGTGTCGTACGTGGTGAGGACGAGGACGTGGACGCCGGTGGGCGCGATGCGGCGGGTCGCCTCGACGCCGTCGATGCCCGCGCCGAGCTGGAGGTCCATGAGGACGACGTCCGGCTTCAGTTTGGCCGCCATGGCGACGGCCTCCTCGCCGCTGCCCGCCTCGCCGACGACCTCGATGTCGGGGGTGCTGCCGAGCAGGGCGAGCAGCCCGGCGCGGACGACGACGTGGTCGTCGCAGAGCAGGATGCGTACGGACATCAGGGCTCCAGGGTGAGGGGGATGGCGGCGGAGAGCACCGTGCCCTCGCCCGGGGCGGACTCGACGGTGAGGGTGCCGCCGAGCTGGCGGGCGCGGACGCGCATGGCGGGCAGGCCGTGGCCGCGTACGCCGCCGGGGGTGTCGGCGGGGTCGAAGCCGCGGCCGTCGTCGGCGATGTCGAGGACGACCTGGTCGTCGAGGTAGGTGAGGGTGAGGGCGGCGGATTCGGCGCCGGCGTGTTCGCGGATGTTGGCGAGGGCGCCCTGCGCGATCCGCAGCAGCGCCGACTGCACCCGTTCGGGCAGCGGCACGGCGGTCCCGTCGACCCGGAAGGCCGCCGACTCGCGGGTGGCGAGGCCGCGCAGCGCCTCTTCGAGGCTGCCGCCCTCGGCGAGGTCGGCGGGCGCCAGGTCGTGGACGAACCGCCGGGCCTCGGCGAGGTTCCGCTCGGCGATGGACTCGGCGGTACGGACGTGGCGGCGGGCCGTCGACGGATCGCTGTCCCAGGTCCGGTCGGCGGCCTGGAGCAGCATCTGCTGGCTGGACAGACCCTGGGCGAGGGTGTCGTGGATCTCCATCGACAGCCGCTGGCGCTCCGCGAGCGTGCCCTCCCGCCGCTCGGTGGCGGCCAGTTCGCGCCGGGTGCGGATCAGGTCGTCGATGAGGGCCCGCTGGCGGGCCGCCTGCCGGTCGGAGTACACGAACACCCCGGTCGCGATGGCGGCGACGGCGGGCGGGGCGACGATCAGGTTGGGGTCCCAGCCGCCGTGCGCGAGCTGCACCTGGGCGAAGACCACGAACGCGGTGAGCAGGGTGACCAGGCCGAGCGCGGCGCGCGCCGGGAGGGTCCGCAGGCCCGTGTAGAAGAGCGGCACGGCGCACCAGGCGAAGCTGGGCGCGAGGACGACGAGGACGATCCAGACGGCGACGACCGTGCCCAGCCAGGCGAGCCTGCGGGGGGCCGCCCGGGTGCCGACGACGGGGCCGAGGAGGTACAGGGAGGCGAGCGCGCCGGAGAGGGCGACGATCCAGGGGCTGCGGTCCTCCCAGGGGTGGCGCAGCAGGAAGCGGGCCAGCGAGGCGCCGAGGAGGAGGAAGAAGGCGATGTGCATGACCCGTGCCAGCCATCGGGTGTCCGGGTCCTGCTCCTGCCCCTGTTCCGTCGGCCGTGTCACCGTCCCACCTCCTTCTGCCCCTGACCTGGGGTTATCTGTCCATCGTGGCCCGCGGGGACCACAGGGGCATCAGCCGATCGGCTGACCCGGCCGTCCTCCAGTGTGCGCGAGGAGGGCAGCCGGTACGTGGACCGGCGGGACCCGGTCGCGACCACAGGATGGAGGGCAGAGCGAACGAACGTCTCCCGCCGCGCCTCACCTCACGGAGTCCCTCATGAAGAAGATCCTCTTCGGTGCCACCGCTGCCGCCGTCATCGCCGCCGGTACCTTCGGCGTCGTCTCCGCGAACGCCTCCGCCCCGGCCGCCGCCGCCCCCACCGCGATCACGGCCGACGCGGGGAACGCCGACCTCCGGCAGTCGACGCACCTGACGATCGAGGCCGCGACGAAGGCCGCGCAGGCGACCCTGGACGCCGCCGAGAAGGAGAACCAGCGCGTCTCCGTCGCCGTCGTCGACCGCAACGGCAACACCCTCGTCACCCTCCGCGGCGACGGCGCCGGCCCGCAGTCCTACGAGTCCGCCGTGAAGAAGGCCTACACCGCCGTCTCCTGGAACGCCCCCACCTCCGAACTCGTCAAGCGCCTCACCAACACCCCCACCCTCAAGGACATCCCCGGCACCCTCTTCCTCGGCGGCGGCGCCCCCGTCACCGCCAAGGGCGCCCCCATCGCCGGCATCGGCGTCGCCGGCGCCCCCTCCGGCGACCTCGACGAGAAGTTCGCCCGGGCCGGCGTCGCCGCCCTCGCCAACTGACCGACTCCCGTCGCCGCCGCCCGCCACTCACGCTTGTCACGGACACCCGTCACCGACGCCCCTGACCGGCGGCGGCGCCCGGACCCCCGCCGGGCGCCGCCGCCGTTGTCGTGTGTCCGCGGGTCCGGCCGGTGGGCCGCCGTTCCCGCGTGTCCACGGGCCGGTCCGTATGCGCCCGGTTCGGGAGGGTTGCTTAGGATCGGTACGTGACCCAGCGCAACCGGACCGGAGCCGCAGCCGCCCTCGTAGCCCTCGCGCTGCTCGCCGGCGGATGTACGGGGGTCACCGGCGGGGTACGCGGCACGCCGGGGGCCGCCGGGGTGCGCGACCCGTACTTTCCGAGGCTGGGCAACGGCGGCTACGACGTGGGCCATTACGCCCTGTCCGTCGCGTACGACCCCCGCACCGGGCGGATCGACGGGTCCGCCGAGATCACCGCCCGCGCCACCCAGGACCTCAGCGCCTTCAACCTCGACCTCGCCGGCCTCACCGTGGACGGCGCGACCGTCGACGGCGCCCCCGCCGCGTACAACCGCGCCGGCGACGAACTGACGCTCCGGCCCCGCGAGGAGATCCCGAAGGGCGCGGAGTTCCGGGTCACCGTCGCGTACGCGGGCGTGCCCGAGCCGATCACCGACGCGGACGGCTCGGCGGAGGGCTGGCTGCGCACCGCCGGCGGGGCGGTCGCGGTCGGCGAGCCGGAGGGCTCCATGACCTGGTTCCCGGGCAACCACCACCCCTCCGACAAGGCCGCGTACGACATCACGCTCACCGTTCCGGCCGGCCTCGACGCGTTCTCCAACGGGGTGAGGACCGAGCGCCGTACGGCCGCCGACGGCCGCGTCACCACCGTGTGGCACGCGTCCGAGCCGATGGCGAGCTACCTGGCGACGGTCGCGATCGGCCGCTACGAGACGGGGACGGCGACGGCCCCCGGTTCCGTGCCCGTGCTGACCGCCGTCGAGAAGTCGGTCACGGCGGACACGGCGGCGCTGCGCGCGGAGATCCCGGTGATCCTCGGGCGGCAGGAGGAACGGTTCGGGCCGTACCCGTTCTCCGCCGCCGGGGCGATCGTCGTGAAGGACGGACCGCTCGGCTACGCGCTGGAGACGCAGACGCGACCCGTCTTCCCCGCCGCGTCGTTCGACCGGACGACCCTCGTCCACGAGCTGGCCCACCAGTGGTTCGGGAACTCGGTCACCCCCGCGACCTGGCGGGACCTGTGGCTGAACGAGGGCTTCGCCACGTACGCCGAGTGGCTGTACACGGAGGAGCACGAGGGCGTCCCCGCCCGGACCCACTTCGAGCGGGCCTTCGCCCAGGACGCCAACTGGGCCTTCCCGCCCGCCCGGCCGCCCGGCCCCGGCAACCTCTTCGACCCGCCCGTCTACCAGCGCGGCGCGATGGTGCTGCACAAGCTGCGCGAGACCGTCGGCGACCCCGTCTTCGGCGAGATCCTGCGCGGCTGGCCGGCGAAGTACCGGCACGCCAACGCCTCCACGGACGACTTCACGGCCTACGCGGAGAGCGTGGCGGGGAAGGACCTCGACGGCCTCTGGGACGTCTGGCTCTACGGCGACGGGAAGCCGGCCCGGCCTTGAGCGGGAAGCCGGGCCGGGGAAGCCGGCCCGGCCCTGGGGCCGCCGGCCCGGCGCGTGGAGGGAATCCTGCCCCGCCCTCGACCGGAAGCCGGTTCGGCCTCAGGGCCTGTCTTGTCGATCGGCTCGGACCAGCGGCTTTCGCAGGACGACGCACGGGCGGCCGTGGGCGAGGTCCGGGCGGCGGGCGGTCTCCTCGTAACCGAGGGAGGTCCAGAAGGCGAGGGCCTTCGGGTTGTTCTCCAGGACGGCGAGCCGTAGTCCGGTGCGGCCGGCCGCGCGGAAACGGTCCTCGACGTACGCGGCGAGCCGGCGGCCGTGTCCCGCGCGGTGCTCGTCCGCGTGGACCATGAGGAGTCCCAGCCACGGATCGGGGTCGGCCGGGTCGGGGTGGCGGCCGAGCGTCACGGCGACGGCCACGAGCCGGCCCTCGGAACGGGCCAGCAGCACCTCGGCGGTCGGCTCGGCGAGGTCGTCGGCGAGCGCGGCCGCGACCTGCTCGGGCCGGATGTCGGACGGGTTTGGGAAGTCACCGCTGAGCTGCTGGAACTCGGCGTTCGACGCGTACAGCGCGGTGAGCTCGGTGAGCAGCGCGCCGGGGAGGGCGGCGCCGTCCTCCAGGGCCTTGGGGGCGAGGGCTTCGACGATCACGCGGACAGGGTAGAGCCCCGGCCGGGAAACCCGGCCGGGGCTCAACCTGCGTGCGACGGATCAGAAATGACGCGTAAGAAATGACGTGTCAGAGGTGACGTGCACGAGGTGACGCGCCGGAGGTTGCCGCGTCGGACGTGACGTGTCAGAGGTTGACGCCGAAGTCGCGGGCGATGCCCTCCAGGCCGGAGGCGTAGCCCTGGCCGACGGCGCGGAACTTCCACTCGGCGCCGTTGCGGTAGAGCTCGCCGAAGACCATGGCGGTCTCGACGGCCGCGTCCTCGGAGAGGTCGTAGCGGGCGAGCTCGGCGCCGCCGGCCTGGTTGACGATGCGGATGTAGGCGTTGCGCACCTGGCCGAAGTTCTGCGAGCGGTTGACCGCGTCGTAGATGGAGACCGGGAACACGATCTTGTCGACGCTCGGCGGGAGGGCCGCGAGGTTGACGTTGATCTGCTCGTCGTCGCCGCCGCCCTCGCCGGTGCGGTTGTCACCGGTGTGGACGATGGTCTGGTCCGGCGTCGACTTGTTGTTGAAGAAGACGAAGTGCGCGTCGGACGCGACCTTGCCGGCGGCGTCCACGCCGATCGCGGAGGCGTCGAGGTCGAAGTCGGTGCCGGTGGTGGTGCGGACGTCCCAGCCGAGGCCCACGGTGACGGCGGCGAGGCCGGGGGCCTCCTTGGTCAGGGAGACGTTGCCGCCCTTGGACAGGCTCACAGCCATGGAAAGTCCCTTTCATCGTGATGTCGTCGCCTGGAGGAACGCGTACGCGGCTCCGGCGGTTCCCGTCCGGTCTCCCGCAGGGTTTCCCGTGGGGTCCGTGGTGAAAACAGGATGACTCCCCTGGCCCACTCCAGGGAACATGGAGGGCATGTCCGGTCCGTATCCCATCCGCGGCTCCGTCTCGCTTCCCGAGGCCGAGCTCCAGTGGCGTTTCTCGCGGTCGTCGGGGCCCGGCGGGCAGCACGTCAACACCAGCGACTCGCAGGTGGAGCTCCGCTTCGACCTCGCGGCCACCGAGGCGCTTCCCGAGGTGTGGAAGGCGCGCGCTTTGGAGCGCCTCGCGTCCCGCCTCGTCAACGGCGTCGTGTCGGTGCGCGCGTCGGAGCACCGCTCCCAGTGGCGCAACCGCGAGACGGCGGCGGTGCGTCTCGCCGCGCTGCTCGCCGAGGCGACGGCCCCGCCGCCGAAGCCCCGCCGTCCGACGAAGATCCCGCGCGGGATCAACGAGCGGCGGCTGCGCGAGAAGAAGCAGCGCTCGGAGACGAAGAAGACCCGCCGGTCCCGCGACTGGGGCTGAGCGTCCGTCGGCGCCGGGCCGGGTGCCCGCCTCGTGTTCAGGACAGGTGGCGGTACTTGCCCTGGAAGTACGTGAGGGGGCCGCGGTTCGAGGCGGACGGCAGCGTGGAGGTCAGGACGCGGCCGACGACGAGGGTGTGGTCGCCGGCGACGACGCGGCTCTCGGTGCGGCACTCCAGAGTGGCCAGCGCGCCGCCCATGAGGAGGGCGCCGCTCGCCTCGCCGCGGGTGTGGGGGAGGTCGGCGAAGAGAAGCCGGTCGCTGACGCGGTTCTTCATGGCGAAGCGGCCGGCGACGTGCCGCTGGTCCTCCGCGAGCATCGAGACCGCCCAGACGGGGACGTCGGTGAGCAGGTCGTCCATGCGGGAGCCGTTGCGGAGGCTGACCAGGACCAGGGGCGGGTCGAGGGAGACCGACATGAAGGCGGTGGCCGTCATGCCGACGTCCTCGCCGCGCGGGCCGTCGTCGGGGTCGTGCGCGGTCACCAGGACCACGCCCGACGCGAGGCGGGACATGGCCGCCCGGAACTCGTCGTTGCTCACCCCCTCAGCATGCGGGATGGCCAGGTCGGAGACGGGGGGCGGGGCGAGGGTCTTCTGCAGCACACCGGCACGCTATTCCGGCGCCCGAGCCGCGCGCATCGGCCCCTGGGACCAGTCCGTCACCCCCGCCGGTCCTAGGTCCTGCCCCACGCCCCCCGTCCGGGACCCCGCCCGGGACCCCGTTCCGGCCCCCGCGCGGGACCCCGCCGGGGCTCCGCGCGGGACCCGCCCGGACCCTGCCCGGGACCCCGTTCCGGGGCCTCGCGGGCACCACGTCCGGTCTCTCGCCGGCCTCTCCCCGATCCCTCCACGGCCCCTCGTGGGCCCTATGGCGCAAGGCCTCAGGAGGAAAGATGCGACCCGCCACGAGCTGCTGTGACTTGAGTCACAGAGGCCAGTATTTGCTGACCCTGTGTACCGGGTGCGCAGCTCGCTGTGATTCAGTGGCAGTGACAGTGCAACACGTAGCCGATGAGAACCCTGGAGTTGCTGTCGAGGTCTCGGGGAGAGCGAGCGATGGAGACCGAGTCGGAGCCGTACGTCCGTCTCTCGACCCTGCGGCAGCTGCATCAGGTCGTGGCGGACCTCAACACTGCCCGCAGCCTGGCGGACACCCTGCAGACCGTCGCCGACGGTGTCGTCGCGGGTCTCAACTACGAGCTGGCCTGCGTCAACCTCGTCCGTCCCGACGGTGACCTGGTCGTCGCCGCGTTCGCCGGAAGCTCCGCCGCCGAGGCCCTGATCACCGGCCGGGTGGGCCCCCGCGAGTCCTGGGAGCGGCGCCTGGCCATGGGCGTCGCGTGGGGGGATCTGCGGTTCATCCCGCACACCGAGGGCTGGGTGCTGATGGAGGACGACGTCCCCCAGTGGCACACCGACGGCCCGGCGCCCCGCTTCGAGGACGAGTGGCACCCGCACGACCGGCTCTACGCCCCGATGTACGCCTCCGGCTCCGGCCGCGAGCTCCTCGGCGTCATATCCGTCGACCGCCCGCGCAACGGACGGCACCCCGGCCCCTGGGGCCAGGAGGCGCTCCAGATGTACGCCTCCCAGTCGGCCATCGCCATCAGCAACGCCCGCCTCCGCTCCAACATGCAGCGCGCCCTGGTCCGCCTGGAGCGCGAGCAGCAGGCCCTGCGGGCCAGCGAGGAGTCGTTCCGGCAGGCCTTCGAGTACGCGCCCTCCGGCATGGCCATCGCCGAGATGGGCGGCGACCAGCACGGCCGGCTGCTGCGGACCAACGACGCCCTGTGCCGGCTCCTCGGTCGGCCCGCCTCCGTGATGCGGCGCTACTCCTTCGCCGACCTCGTCCACCCCGAGGACATCGGGACCCTGCTCAGGACCTCCGCCGAGGGCGGCCGGGCCGAGCTGCGGCTCGGGCGGCGCGACGGCACGTACGTGTGGGTCTCCCTCCGCAACTCGGTCGTCGCCGACACCGCCGACGGGCCGCGTTTCCTCCTCACCCACGTCGAGGACATCGAGGAGCGCAAGCGGCACGAGCTCCAGCTCGCCCACCGGGCCTCGCACGACGCGCTCACCGGCCTGCCCAACAGTGCCGAGCTGCGCTCCCGTCTCTCGGCCCGCATCTGCGAGCGCCCGTCGGCGCCGGGTGACGAGGTCGCGTACGGCGCCTACGACTCCGCGCGCGACGGCGGCTACGCGACCGGGCACGACACCTCGTACGACACCTCGTACGACTCCGGCTACGAACCGCAGCCGTACGAGCACGAGCACGAGCACGGCTTCGGTTTCGAGCCGGCGGGCGGTGTGGGGCCGTACGACCACCACGTCCACGCGGTCGCCCCGTCCGGTGGCGAGGTCGACGACGGCACCAAGGGGCTCGCGGTCCTCTTCTGCGACCTCGACGGCTTCAAGTCGATCAACGACCGGTTCGGCCACCACACCGGCGACGCCGTCCTCATCGAGGTCGCCCGCCGGCTCACCACCGGCGTGCGGGACGGCGACACCGTGGCCCGGCTCGGCGGCGACGAGTTCGTCGTCCTCGCCGACGGCCTCGGCGCCGCGGACGCCGCCGACCTGGCCGTACGCCTCCGCAACGCGATCATCCCGCCGATCCGGGTGGACGGGCGGGCGGTCCGGGTGGGGGCGAGTTTCGGCATAGGTTGGGCCGAGTGCGGGATGACCGTCGAAGAGGTCCTGAACTCCGCCGACCAGCGGATGTACGTGGAGAAACGCTCCCGCGCCAAGGTCCACCGGCGGGCCGGCTGAGTCGAGCGCTCGTCCGTTCGGGGTAGGCTCGGCCGGTCGGCGACGGCTGGCGAGCATGGAGAGGACGACCCGGATGGCTGCCGGAAACGACGGCGCGAACACGCCCGAGGACGACGATCCGTTCGGCTACCTCTACGAGGATGGCCAGGCAGCGGGCGCCCGGCCCCCGCAAGGCGGCGGCTACGGCTACCCCGGCCCCGCCCCCGCGCAGCCCGGTGTGCCCCGGACCTCGTACAACCAGGTCAGAACGGTCGGCGAGCGCCAGTACGGCCAGCACCAGCAGCAGCCCTACGTGCCGCCGCAGCAGCAGGCCCCGTACGGCCGGCCGCAGGCGCAGTACGCCGCGCCGGAGACCTACGGCGGCCACGGTGGTCCCGGCGGCCCGCAGACCCGCCAGGCCCCCATCCCGCCCCAGCGCGGCGGCGGCTCCGGCCGCGGCCCCAACACCAGGGGCCTGCTGATCGGCGCGGTCGCGGTCGTCGCGGTCGTCGTCATCGGCATCACCGCGGCCGTGATCTCCAACGCGGGCGACAAGGACAAGGACGGCCAGGCCGGCGGCGCTCCCTCCACGGCTCCGTCCTCCCAGGTCTCCGAGCAGCCGAGCCCCGAGCCCAGCGCGGACAAGACCCCGGAAGAACTCCCGAAGCAGGACGCGGCGACGCTGAAGCTGGGCGGCACGGCCGCCACCGAGACCGTCGTCAAGGGCGCCGAGGGCGCGGGCGGCGTGTACGTGTCGGGCTTCAACCAGGTCGGTGCCTCGGTGACCTGGAAGGCGAACATGCCGACGGAGGGCGCGTACCGCCTGACCGTGCGCTACGCCATCCCGGCCGTGGACGCCAACGCCACGCTGACGGTCAACGGGAAGGCGAACTCGCAGCCGATCGGTCTGAAGAACTTCGTCAAGTCCTCGGACCCGAACCTGGAGAAGAACTGGCAGACCACCTGGGCGCCGGTCACCCTCCAGAAGGGCGAGAACGAGATCAAGATCTCGTGCGAGGCCGGCAACCAGTGCAACGTGCTGCTCGACTGGCTGGAAGTCACCCCGGGCTAGGGCCTGTCTGACCATTCCCGTCGGGTCCGGACCGCCCGGCACGCACGCTCGCCGCACGGCCGAAACGCCCCAGTAGCTCCTTCCCCAAGCTCTCGGCTTCGCTCGAGCGGGGGAGACCCCATTCGAGGGCGCCCCCGCCGCACGCCGATCGCACGCACCGAACGCCCCAGCCTGATCCGACGGGAATGGTCAGACAGGCCCTACAGGACTCCGGTAGCGGAGGCGGGCCCTCTCAGGGGGCCTCTTCCGTCACCTTTACGCGGGGCAGGAGGTCCTCGTAGGCCGCCGTGTCGAATTCGCCGGCGACCGGGGAGAGGACCGTGGCCGCGGAGAGGGCCACGGCGCGGGCGAGGCGGTCGGGCCAGGGGAGGTCTTCGACCAGGCCTGAGATCAGGCCGGCGACGGCGGAGTCGCCGGCGCCGGTCGGGTTGCCGCGGACCGGGGCCGGCGGGGCGGCGCGCCAGAGGCCTTCGGGGGTGGCGGCGAGGAGGCCTTCGGGGCCGAGTGAGGAGATCACGGCGTGGGCGCCCCTGCGGCGCGCGTCGCGGGTGGCGCGGCGGGGTTCGCGGGAGCCGGTGAGCTGGGCGAGTTCGTCGGTGTTGGGTTTCACCAGGTCGGGGCGGGCGGCGATGCCGCGGCGCAGGGGTTCCCCGCTGGTGTCGAGGAGTACGGGCACGGCCGCGGTCCGGGCGAGCCGGACGAGTTCCGCGTACGCCCCCACGTGGATGCCGGGCGGGAGGCTGCCGCAGAGCGCCACTGCCCTTGCCCCGTCCAGGAGTTCGGCGAAGCGGGTGCGGAAGGCGGTCCACTCGGCGGCGGTGACGACCGGTCCCGGCTCGTTCAGCTGCGTGGTGTCGCCGGTCGCGGTGTCGACGACCGCGACGGTGCGCCGGGTGGTGCCCGCGGTCTCCACGAGTTCGTCCCGTACGGGCGTCGGTGCGAGCAGCTCCCGCAGGGTGGCGCCGGTGGCGCCGCCCGCGAACCCGGTGGCCACCGTCTCGTGGCCGAGCGCGGCGAGCACCCGGGCCACGTTGAGGCCCTTGCCGCCGGGGCGTTCGATGACCTGGGTGACCCGGTGGGAGGCGTGCGGGGTGAGGGCGGGGACCCGGTAGGTCAGGTCCAGTGCCGTGTTGAGGGTGACCGTCAGGATCACCTGTCCCACCCCCGTACTCCGTACTCCTCGCTCCGCGCCTCGTGGGGAGGCGTGGAACGACCGCTGCGACGGGCACTGATCATGCCAAACGAAAGGCGGTAGGCCCAGACCCCCGGCCGACCGCCCTCGCGCATGACTCCTGATCAGGCCGCTGCGGGCGCTCGGGGGTCGACGATCCACTCGCCCTTGCGCATGACGCCCTTGAGGGTGAACTCGGCGTCGAGGACGACGATGTCGGCGTCCTTGCCGGGCTCCAGGGAGCCGACGCGGTCGTAGGCGCCGAGCAGGCGGGCGGGGTTGGCGGAGAGGGCCTGGACGGCGGACTCGACGGGGAGGCGGTCGATGGTGACGGCGCGCTTGAAGGCGCGGTCCAGGGTGAGGGTGGAGCCGGCGATGGAGCCGCCCTCGACGAGGCGGGCGACGCTGTCCTTCACCTCGACGGCCAGGGGGCCGAGCATGTAGCGGCCGTCGCCGAAGCCGGCCGCGTCCATGGCGTCGCTGATGAAGGCGACGCGCTCGGCTCCGGCGTGGTGGAAGGCGAGTTCCAGGGCGGCGGGGTGCAGGTGGGTGCCGTCGTTGATGAGCTCGACGGTGATCCGCTCGTCCTCCAGGAGGGCGGCGATCGGGCCGGGCGTGCGGTGGCCGAGGGCGGGCATCGCGTTGAAGAGGTGGGTGGCGACGGTGGCGCCCGCGTCGATGGCGGCGACCGTCTGCTCGTACGTGGCGTCGGTGTGGCCGACGGCGGCGATCACGCCGTGCTCGGCGAGGAGGCGTACGGAGTCGAGGCCGCCGGGCAGCTCGGTGGCGAGGGTGACCATCCTGGCCTGGCCGCGGCCGGCGTCGATCAGCTTGCGGACCTCGGCCGGGTCGGGGTCGCGGAGCAGCGTCTCGTCGTGTGCGCCCTTGCGGCAGGGGGAGATGAACGGGCCCTCGAAGTGGAGGCCGGCGATGTCGCCCTGCTCGGCGAGTTCCGAGAGCAGGCCGGCGCGCCGGGTCAGGAAGTCCATCTCGCCGGTGACGAAGGAGGCGACGACGGTGGTCGTGCCGTGCAGGCGGTGGGTGTGGACGCCCTTGAGGACGTCGTCGACCGTGCCGGAGGTGAAGGAGGCGCCGCCGCCGCCGTGGTTGTGCATGTCGACGAAGCCGGGGACGAGCCAGTGGCCGGTCAGGTCGATGCTCGGGGCGCCCTCGGGCGCGCTGCCCGCGATGCGGTCGCCGTCGACGATCACGCGTCCGTTCTCGACGATTCCGGTGGGCAGCACGACGTGTGCGCCGGCGAGAACCTTGTGATCGGCCATCAGGCGGAAACCTCCGGGTCGGTGGGGGGCTGTTCGGCGAGCAGGTCCCAGGCGAGGAGGCCCGCGCCCAGGCATCCGGCGGTGTCCCCGAGGGCCGCCGGGACGATGGCGGGCAGCTTCTGGAACGTGACTCGCTCCTCCACCGCGGCCCGGAGTGGTGTGAACAAGGTTTCCCCGGCCTCGGCGAGACCGCCACCGATGATGAGCGTGCGGGGGTCCAGCAGGGTGAGCGCGGTGACGAGCCCGTCGGCGAGGGCGTCGACGGCCTCCTGCCACACCCGGGCGGCGGTGGCGTCGCCGGACTCGACGGCCTTCGCGCAGTCGGCGGCGTCGGCCTCGGGGTCGCCGCTGGCGGCGGCCCAGGCCTGGGAGACGGCGGAGGCGGAGGCGTACCGCTCCAGGCAGCCGCGCTGGCCGCAGCCGCAGTCGGTGCCACCGGGGCGGACGACGATGTGGCCGATCTCGCCGGCGTAGCCGTGGGCGCCCGCCTCGATGCGGTCTCCGATGCCGATGGCGCCGGCGATGCCGGTGCCGAGGGGGACGAAGAGGAAGCGGTCGGCGCCGTTGCCCGCGCCGATGCGGCCTTCGGCGAGGCCGCCGGTGCGCACGTCGTGGCCGAGGGCGACGGGGATGCCGTCGAGACGGGTGCTGAGGAGTTCGCGCATGGGAACGTCGCGCCAGCCGAGGTTGGCGGCGTAGACGGCGATGCCGTTCTCGGCGTCGACGATGCCGGGGACGGCGACTCCGGCGGCCGCGGCGGGCTCGCCGTAGCGTTCCCGGCCGAGGGTGCGGAGGTCTTCGGCGAAGCCGAGGATGGTCTCCACGACGGCCTCGGGGCCGCGGCGGCGCCCGGTGGCGCGGCGGGCCTCGTGGAGCAGGGTGCCGTCCGCCCCGACGAGGGCGGCCTTCATGCCGGTGCCGCCCACATCCAGGGCGATGACGTGTCTCACGGGGACAGTCTGGCGCGCGAGCACCCAAAAGGTCTAGTCCACTGCCGAGGATTGTTGCGTACGGATACAAATTCGAGGACCGCCCCGAGTTGCGGAAGTGATACCCAAGTGGTGTAGACCTCATGTCCGGCCCCGGGAGAGACTTGCGGCCCTGCGAAGAGCGAACACCCGGCTCCGCGCAGCTCAACGACGAGCAGAAGGTGGATGAAGCCGTGGAGCGGCGACGATTCCTTGGACTGACCGCGGCCGCCGCCGCCCTCGGACTGACCGCCACGGTCGCCGGGTGCGGCTCCCTCGGGGGTGACTCCGGCGACGTGACCCTCCGGCTGGTCGCCGCCGAGTACGACCTGACCGGCGGCGACTCCACCAAGAAGTACTGGACCGACCTCGTCACCGCCTTCGAGGCGCAGCACCCCGGCGTCAAGATCGAACTCCAGGTCGAGTCCTGGGACGACGTCGACCGCAAGGTCGCCGAGATGGTCGCGGCCGGCAACGCCCCCGACATCGCCCAGATCGGCGCCTACGCCGACTACGCCGCCGCCGGCAAGCTCTACGCCGCCGACGAGATCCTCTCCATACCCGTCCAGGCCAACTTCCTCGCCCCGCTCGTCGCCGCCGGCGAGTCCAAGCGCACCCAGTACGGCCTGCCCTTCGTGGCCTCCACCCGGCCCCTCTTCTACAACGAGGACCTCTTCGACCAGGCCGGGCTCAAGGCCCCCAAGACCTGGGCCGAGCTGGCCGCCGCCGCCGAGAAGCTGAAGGATGACGGCGTCCCCACCCCCTTCGCGCTGCCCCTCGGCCCCGAGGAGGCCCAGGCCGAGACCCTGATGTGGCTGCTCAGCGGCGGCGGCGGCTGGACCGACGCCACCGACCACTACGTCGTCGACTCCGACGCCAACGTCCGCACCTTCGAGTGGCTCCGCACGAACCTCGTCGGCAAGGGCCTCACCGGCCCCGTCGCCCCCGGCAAGCTCAACCGCAAGGCCGCGTTCGCCGCCTTCGCGCGCGGCGAGGTCGGCATGCTCAACGGCCACCCCTCGCTCGTCAAGGAGGCCGCCAAGAAGGGCGTCAAGGTCGGGCAGGTCCCCCTCCCCGGCGTCGACGGCACGCCCAAGAGCTCCATGGGCGTCGCCGACTGGATCATGGGCTTCAAGCAGAACGGCCACCGCAAGGAGATCGGCGACTTCCTCAACTTCGTCTTCACCGACGAGAACGTCCTCAAGTTCGCCGGGGACAACGACCTCCTGCCGGTCACCGTCAGCGCCTCCGCCCGCATGGAGACCGACCCCGAGTACGCCAACCTCCGCGAGTTCCTCAAGGGCCTCCCCAACGCCCAGCTCCCGCCGGTCGGCAAGACCTCCTGGGCCAAGGTCAGCGAGAACGTCAAGCAGAACATCGGCAAGGCCGTCGCCCCGGGCGCCAAGCCCGCCGACGTCCTCGCCTCCATCGGCCGGGCGGCGACGGCGGCGGAGGCCGCCGAGTAATAGGTTGGTCTTATGACCGAAGAGACGGCGGGCGGCGAGAGCGCGCTCGGGGAGCGCGAGCAGGCGCTCCTCGCGCTCGAGCGCCGGTCCTGGCCCGGTCCGGGGGCCAAGGAGCGGGCGGTCAGGGAGCGGCTGGGGCTCTCCCCGACGCGCTACTACCAGCTGCTCAACGCCCTCCTCGACGACCCGCGTGCGCTCGCCCACGACCCGGTGACGGTCAACCGGCTGCGCCGGGTCCGGGAGGAGAGGCAGAGCCGGCGGTAGGGCCCGGGGGAAAGCCGTGCCGTCGGCCCGCCGGGCGGGCGCCGCGTGCAGGGGGCCCGTCCGGTGCTGCGATCGGACGATTCGCAGCCCGCCGGGCGGCGTGGCGCGGGGCGGGTTCGCGGGCGGCGGCGGGGCGCGGGGTTGAGTGGATCGGTCCCCCTCGCTCCCCTCCTCAAGGAGCCGTCGTGACCACGACCGACCGCAGACTTCCCGCAGGCACCGTCCTGCTCTCCGACTCGTCCACCTTCGGCTGCGAGGGCGGGGTGCACTTCTTCGACCCGGCCACGGGCCTGCGGGGATTCTTCGCCGTGGGCGGTGACCTCGTGGGGGCCACCGGAATCGCGCTCGAAGCCGACGGCAACGTCCTGGTGACCAAGGACCGGCACCATCCCGGCGGCGGCACGCTGCTGCGGCTCTTCAGGGTGGACGGGACGGCGAAGCAGACGGTGGTGTCGTCCGACGGGAACCTCGTGAGCCCGATCGCCGTCGCCGTCGAGAACGACGGCAACATCCTCGTGGCCGATCTCTTCTCCAAGGGCATGGGCGCCGTCATCCGGATCGACCCCGTCACCGGGGAGCAGACCGTCCTGTCGGTGGGCGAGTCCAGGACCGATCCCCTGCGCCCCTGCGGGCTGTGCGTGGAGGCCGACGGCGGCATCGTGATCGTCGAACAGGCCGGCCCCGTCCCCGAGCCGCCCGCGCCGCAGGTGGTCCGCATCGACCCGGTCAGCGGCGCGCGCACGGTGATCTCGTCCGGCGGCAGTCTCCGCAGCCCCGTGGACGTCGTGATCGACCCCTACGGGGACATCGTGGTCGTCGACGCCAACGCGTTCGAGGGCTTCGTCGGCGGGGTGATCAAGGTGGACCCGGTGAGCGGGCGGCAGACCACCGTGAGCTCCGGCGGCAGTTTCGACACACCTGCCGCGATCGCCGTCGAGGCCGACGGCACCCTGCTGGTCACCGACAACAAGGCACTGACCAGGGAGCCCACCGTGTTCCGGGTGGACCCGGCCACCGGCGACCAGCGCGTCCTCACCATGGGCCCGCCCTTCACGTCCCTCAGCGGCGTCAAGGTCGTCCCCTCCGGCTGAGGTCCGGGCCGGGGGTGACCCAGGCCCCACTGACGGGACGGCCCGGACGTCGGTAGGGTCGGGAGCATGGTCAGCAGCCTTCCGCACCCCGCCACGTCCTCCGGCCGCGACGGTCTGGCCGCGCTTCTCGCGCGGCCCGAGAAGGCCGTCGTCGCGCTCGACTTCGACGGGACCCTCGCCGAGATCGTCCCCGACCCCGAACAGGCCCGCGCGCACCCCGGCGCGGTCGAGGCCCTCGCGGCCCTCGCGCCGGAGGTCGCGTCCGTCGCCGTGGTGACGGGCCGCCCGGCCGGGGTCGCCGTCCGCTACGGCGGCTTCGCCGGTGTGCCGGGCCTGGAGCGGCTCGTCGTCCTCGGTCATTACGGCGCCGAGCGCTGGGACGCCGTCACGGGGACCGTCCAGGCCGCCGCCCCGCACCCGGGCGTCGCCTCCGTCCGCGCCGAGCTCCCCGGGTTCCTGGACCGGGCCGGTGCCTGGCAGGGCGTCTGGATCGAGGAGAAGGGCCGGGCGGTCGCCGTCCACACCCGCCGCGCCCTCGATCCGGAGGCCGCCTTCGAGGCGCTCAAGGGCCCGCTCGCCGAGCTCGCCGCCCACCACGGGCTCGTCCTGGAGCCCGGCCGCATGGTCCTGGAGCTGCGGCCGCCCGGCATGGACAAGGGCGTGGCCCTGGCCGGGTACGTACGGGAGGTGGGGGCCGGGTCCGTGCTGTACGCGGGCGACGACCTGGGCGACCTGCCGGCCTTCGCGGCCGTGGAGAAGCTCCGCTCCGACGGCGTTCCCGGGCTCCTCGTCTGCAGCGGCTCCACCGAGGTCCCGGAGCTGGCCGGGCGCGCCGACCTCGCGGTCCAGGGGCCGTCGGGCGTGGTCGCGTTCCTGACGGAACTGGCGAGGGCGGTACGGGAGGCCTGAGCCCCTCCGCACCGCCCTCTCCGGGTGGATCGGCGATCAGTGCGCGGCCGGGTTGGTCACGCTGATCGTCAGGTCGTCGCCGGCGTCACCGGTGACCGTGACGCGCACGCCGTGGCCGGCGACCTTGACGCTGGCCTGCGGGGCCGTCGTGTCGTAGTAGGCGTTCGGGTCGGTGTCGTCGAAGACCGGGATGCCGGGGACGGAGGGGGCGCAGGCCGCCTGCGTCTCGACGGTCTTGTTGCCGCCCTTGCCCACCAGGACCTCCTTGTGGAGGCAGGTCGTGTCGGTGGCCTCCAGGCCGAAGGTCGCGTCGAAGGGCTGGCGCCGGTTGCTGGGCGCGGTCCCGTCGGCGTACTTGAAGGGCGCCGGCCGGGCGTCGACGGCCATCGCCGAGCCGCCACCGGGGTGGTTGCTGACGTTGTTGTCGTCGAAGGACCGGTCGACGTACCAGACGAGCAGGCCGTTCTGGTAGCGGAAGTACTCGACCCAGTCCGGGGCGGAGATGCCCTTGCTGAACTGGTACGGGCCCTCGGCGAGGAGCGCGTCGGAGCCGACGTACTCGCGGTTCTCCAGGAGGTAGTACCGCGGGGAGGTGGCCGTCTCGGTGCCGGTGGAGATCTTCCAGCGGCCCTGCGCGGTCCAGCCGCCCACGCCGTTCTCGACGTCGTCGGTCGCCAGGGTCGTACCGCCCGAGGTCAGCGTGACGTCGTCGAGGAACGCGCCGGCGAAGTGCACGCCGCCGTCGCTCTGGTAGCGGAAGCGGAACAGCGACGGCTTGCCGGCGGAGTCGTACGTGTACCGCAGCGTCGTCCACTTGCCGGCCGAGGAGCCGGAGACGGCGTCGCCGGCGCGGGCCCAGGTGGCGCCGCCGTCGAGGGAGTACTCGGCGAACAGGTAGTCGAAGTCCGCCTCGATCTCGTACCAGGCGCTCGCCTTGACGGTCACGCGCGGGGCGGCCGGCACGGAGCGGGTGAGGGACTGGTTGAGGCCGTCGGCCGAGCCGGTCCACCAGGCGTGCGTGCCCGAGGCGGGCGTCGCGTACGTGGTGCTGCTCGTCTTGTCCGGGAGCGCGACGCGGACCGCCTGGTCCTTGCCGGTGACCTGGAACTGCGCCGGGTTCAGGGTGTACGTGCCGTCGGCGCCGAGCGGGGCGTCGCTGTGGTCCAGCCAGCCGAGGAAGAGCTTCTCCTCGGCGCCCATGAGGCCCGGGTGGGTGCCGATGCCCGCGTTGGCGGCGGCGCCGTGGCCGAGCCAGGAGCCGGAGCTCATCAGGGTCCAGAAGGCGGTGGAGTTCTCGCCGCCGTCGGTGTCGTAGTAGTCCGGCAGGCCGAGGTCGTGGCCGAACTCGTGGCAGAAGACGCCGAGTCCGCCGTTCTCGCCCTCGGTGGTGTAGTCGCCGAGCCAGTACTTCGACTGGCCGATGCGCGCGCCGCCGCCCTTGTTCTGGGTGCCGGCCACGTCCGGTCCGGTGAGGCCGTAGTCGTCGCCGTTCACGAACCAGCGGTGCGACCAGATGGCGTCCTCGCCCTGCGCGCCGCCGCCCGCGTCCTCGCCCATGCCGGCGTGCACGGCCTGGAAGTGGTCGATGTAGCCGTCGGCCTCGTCGAAGTCGCCGTCGTGGTCCCAGTCGTTGCGGTCCCAGACGTCGAACTGCGCGAGGTACGCGTCGATCTCGGCGGGCGTCTGGCCGGCCGCGATCCGGGCGTTCCACCACGCGTCGCCGGTGTCCTGGATGAAGGCCCACGAACCTCCGTTGTCCTCGACGGCGTTGTCGCCGTAGGTGGAGGCGTTGCCGGGGACCTTGACCCAGTCCTCGACCGTGTTGGTCACCGAGTACCGGCCGCCCGACAGCTTCTCGTAGTACGTCTTCATCGACTCGCCGGAGCCGTTGAAGAGGTTCTCGTAGTACGGCTTCGAGAAGTCGGCGGTCCAGGCGTTGGAGTTGTCCGTGGTCCGGTCCGGCTGGGGGATCCGGTTGTGCAGGGGGCCGGGGACGGTGCCGAGCTTGCCGGAGCCCTGGTCGCCGAACTCGGAGAGGATCGTGAAGATCTTCTCCTGGCGCTGGGCGGTCGTGGTCAGGGTCTCCACGAACTTGCCGTCGGCGACCTCGACGACGCCCTTGGCGTTCGCCTTCGCCTTGCCCTTGGCGACCAGGTCGATCGCCTTCTCTCGCAGTTCGCTGCGCTGCTTCGTGAGCGGTCCGGGGCGGTTGTCCGAGCGGTGTGCCTTCGCGCCCGCCGGCGCTCCGTCCCTGGCCTCCTGCGCGGCGGCGGGGGTGAGCCCCGCGGCGAGGAGTGCGGTGAGCGCCGACCCGAGGGTCATGCCCACGACAATCTTCTTCACGTTACTTGCGATCCTTCCGCTTGCCTCATGTGCTTCATGGGGAAAAACGGATCGCCTGGGGGAACGATCGCCGCAGAGTCTGACACGAGACGACCTCTCAGGGGAGAGGTCGTACCGATAATCGGAGGAGAAGATTCACCGTCCCCGCCGGGACACGTGCCCGTCGGCCCCCGCCGACGCCGTCACGGAGGGCGGGGAGCGAGCGGGGCGGGGGCGTCAACTCCCGAGGGCGTCCAGCTGGTTCAGGAACCAGCGCTGGGGAGGCACGGCGGTGGCCGTGGCCGCGAGGCGCTTGGTGCGCTCGGTGCGGTCGGCGGCGGGCATGGAGAGGGCGGCGTGGAGGGCTTCCGCGGTCTGGGAGACGTCGAAGGGGTTGACGGTGACGGCGTCGTCCTTGAGCTCGTCGTAGGCGCCGGCGCCGGTGGACAGGACAAGGGCGCAGCCGGACTCGGAGACGACCGGTATCTCCTTGGCGACGAGGTTCATGCCGTCGCGGACGGGATTGACGAGCGCCACGTCGGCGAGCCGGTAGGCGGCGAGGGAGCGGGGGAAGTCGTCCTGGACGGAGACGAGGACCGGCCGCCAGCCGGGGGTGCCGAACTCGGCGTTGATCTCCTCGGCGAGGTCCGAGACGGCCGCCGTGTAGGAGCGGTAGACGGCGAGGTCCTGGCGGGAGGGGTAGGCCGAGGCGAGGTGGACGACGCGGTCGTGCCACTCCGGGTGGGTGACGAGGAGCTCGCGGTAGGCGAGGAGGCCGCGGAGGATGTTCTTGGAGAGTTCCGTGCGGTCGACGCGGACGATCGTCCTGCGGTCCCCGACCTCGTCACGGAGCCGGGCCAGCTTCTCGTCCACCTCCGGACGGTGGGCCAGGGCGCGGAGCTCGTCGGCGTCGACGCCGAGCGGGTACACCTCGATCCGGGTGGTCCGCACCGGGTCCGTGCCGCGCCGGTGCGTCACCAGTCGGCGCGGGCCGTCGCCCGGGGAGGAGGCGCTCGCCGTGCCGGTCGCGCTGTCGACGTCCGCGCAGTCCATGAAGGCGGACGCCCACGACCGGGTGTGGAAGCCGAGCTGGTCCGCGCCGAGCATGCCCCACAGGAGCTCCTCGCGGAGGTCGTCCGGGAGCATCCGCAGATAGGCGGGGGAGGCCCACGGGGTGTGGGTGAAGTGGGCGATGCGGAGGTCGGGGCGGAGGGCCCGCAGCTGCCCGGGGACGAGGGCGAGGTGGTAGTCCTGGACCAGGACCGCCGCGCCGTGGTCGGCCTCGGCGGCCAGGGCTTCGGCGAAGGCGCGGTTGTAGGCGCGGTACGACTCCCACTGGCGGCGGAACCCGGCGTCGAAGACGGGTTCGCGGGGGATGTCGTAGAGGTGGTGGTGGAGGAACCACAGCGCCGAGTTCGCGACGCCGTTGTACGCGTCCGCGTACACCTCGGGGGCGATCTCCAGCATGCGGACGCCGGGCTCGCCGATCCCGCGCCGGACGGCCTCGCGGTCGCCCTCGCCGAGTGCCGCGCACACCCACAGGCTCTCCTGGGCGGACACGGCGCTCAGGCCCGAGACCAGGCCGCCGCCGCCCCGGCGGGCGTCGAGTGAGCCGTCGTCGCCGAGGACGTACGAGACCGGTCCCCGGTTGGATGCCACGAGCACAGTAGCCATGTGGCGAACCTAGCCCGTCCTGTAAACGCTCAAACGTACGTATACGAGACAGGCCGATTCGGCCACGGGGAGTCACCGCAGGTCAGCGGCGGGAGCGGGCGACGACGCGCCGGTGCGGGGCGGTCACCGCGCGGGGCCGTCACGCCGCGGCCCCGGCGGTCGTTCCGTCAGCCGCGCTGCCCCGGCGGTCGTCGTTCCGCCCGTCACGCCACTGCCCCGGCCGCCGTCGTTCCGTCAGTCGCGGCGACCTCGCATCGCCGCCTTCGCGACCAGGCCGGTCGCCACGAGGGCCACGGCGAGGGCGCCGAGGAGCCACAGCCGTTCGCCCGTCGTGCCGGTCTCCGCCATGGAGCCGGAGGAGCCGCCCTGCGGGCCGGGGGCCGGGGGCGCGGGGGAGGAGAGCGGGGTCTTCGTGGACGTGGCGGGGACGGAGGGCTCACCGGTCCCGGTCGGCCGCGGCGCCGTCGGGCTCGGCGAGGGGGCGGACGGCTCCGGCGAGGGGTCGGACGGCTCCGGCGAGGGCTCCGTCGGCTTCGGGCTCGCCGTCTTGGTGATCTCCAGGTCGGGGACCGGCACGGAGAAGGCGAGTGCGGACGGCACGTAGGTGTCGCCGTTCGTGGAGAAGGTCAGGCCGGCCGAGGTCGCACCGGGCGGGACGGCGCCGGCGGGGACGTCGAAGGCCTTGGCGTCGATGCCGAGGTTGTCGGTCAGCCGGGGGGAGACGGCGCCGTCGTCCTCGCCGACGAAGAAGTTGTCCGTGTCGCCCGTGGGGGACCCGGTGACGTTCTCGCCGTCGACGAGGACCTTGTCGCCCGGCGTGTTCCGGTCGCCCCCGAAAGCGGTGACGCTCGCCCGCACGGTGCCGGGGCTCCGGTGGAAGCCGTCGACGGTGACGGTGGTGGCGGGCGAGGTGGAGCGCTGCAGGACGTGGCCACCGTAGACGTACACGTTGCGGCGCCCGGGGGCGTGGACCGGGTCGGGCGCGGGGAACCGGTGGACGACGGTGAGGGACCAGCCGGCGACGCAGCCCTTGCCGTTCGGCGCCCAGAGGTTGCCGACCGAGACCCGCGCGTCCGTGCCCGTGACGCCCGCGAAGGCGGCGGTGACGTCCGACTCGCCCGTGAAGTAGTGCGGGCCGCCGGTGTCGGAGGGGTCCACGACCATGCTGTCGATCGAGACCGGGGTGGCGGTGGCCGCCGCGCCGACCTTGATCACGGGGGCGGTCGTCGCCGGGTCGCCGGGCGAGGGGACGACGTCCGTGCCGGAGAGGTCGCAGCGCTTGAGCTGCGCGCCGCCCGGGCTCTTGTACGTGCCGTCGTTGCCGCCCCAGAACAGCCGGGCGTACGCGACCTCCGCACCGGCCGGAACGACGACGTGGCCGGTGCTCGAACCGTGGTCGGGCGCCGCGCCCGGCGTCAGGCCGGCCGCGTCGACGCGCTGCATCACGAAGGTGTCGTCGCCGTCGGCGCCCTGGCCGCTCGCCGCCGTCGCGCAGCGGGCGGCCAGGTCGGCGGGGGCGGTGGGGCAGCCCATGACCGTGTTGCCGAGGGTGGTGAAGTCGCCGTACAGCGACTCGCCGTACCGCTTGCCGAAGGGCTCGACCACGTCCGCGGCGGCCGGTCCGGCCGCCGTGAACGCGAGCGGACCCGCCGTCAGGCCGATGGCCGCCAGCACTCTGCCCAGGTGATGTCGTCTGAAGCGCATAAAAGGGCAATGTAGGCAAAACCGATCATCATGAGGCGTTACGCCACGCGGTCGGCCCGCCTTGCGGCGCGCGTGTCCACGGGCGCCGCACCGCGGGCCCCCGGACGTCAGGCCACCCGGCGCCGCGCGTACTCCGTGATCTCGGCCATCGGGGGGCGTTCCTCCGTGTCCACCGCGTACGTGCGCGGCTCGAAGCCCTTCTCGCCGCGCTCGAACTGGGTGAGCCGCGGCCGCACGAGGTGGCCCCGGGAGAGCCGCAGCTGCGCGGTCCGGTAGATCGCGGCCGCCATCCGGCCGAGCGCCTGCCCGTCCTGGTGCCGGTGCTTGCGCACGCCGACGTCCACCTGGGCGAGGGCGTCCAGGCCCACCGTGTGCAGCGCGTCGACCAGCAGCCCCAGCTCCACTCCGTAACCGACGGGGAACGGGAGGCGTTCGAGCAGCGAGCGCCGCGCCGCGTACTCCCCGCCGAGGGGCTGGACGAACCCGGCCAGCTGCGGCCAGTGGAGGTTGAGGAGCGGGCGCGCCACGAGTTCCGTGACCCGACCCCCTTGACCAGGGGTGTCCCCGAACGGGCGGTCGTACATCGCCTTCACGAAGTCCACGTCCGGATCGGTGAGCAGCGGGCCCACGATGCCGGTGACGAAATCCGCGGAGAAGTCCCGCAGGTCCGCGTCGACGAAGCAGACGACGTCCCCGCTCGTCACCATCAGTGACCGCCACAGCACCTCGCCCTTGCCGGGGACGGCCGGTATCCGGGGGAGGATCGCGTCGCGCGCGACCACCCGCGCGCCGGCCGCCGCCGCGACCTCCGCCGTGCGGTCCGTGGAGCCCGAGTCGATCACCACGAGCTCGTCGACCAGCGGCACCGCCTCCGACATCAGCTCGCGGCGGATCACGGAGACGATGTCCCCGACCGTCGCCTCCTCGTTCAGCGCGGGCAGCACGACGCTGACCCTCGTGTTGCGCTTGGCGGCGAGGACGCGCTCCAGCGGCCGGTCCGTCACTGACCAGGACCGCCGGTCCAGCCAGCGCTCCACCTCTTCCAGCACGTGATCTCCATCTCGCGTTACGGACGGCCGGTCCAAGGGTCCGGGCCTTCGGTTACAGTCTTGAACAACGCGGATCCCCGATGCACGTCGGGGTGCCGACCGCGTCGGAGCGCAGGAACGAAGCTTCCCGCGCCTCACAATCGAATACCGCTCATCCAGAGGGGCAGAGGGAAACGGCCCGTTGAAGCCCCGGCAACCCTCCAGTCGGTTACTCGTCCTCCAGCGAGGCTCCCGGCTAGGGAAGGTGCCAAATCCGTCTCATGGCGAAAAATTCGTCATGGGAAAGATGAGGAGAAAGGGCCTCGCCTCCATGGCTGCACAGACTGTTACTCCCGCTACTTCGGTCGACCTCGGTCCCGCGTCCGGGCTTTCCTGTCGGGAATGCGGTGAGATCTTCCCGCTCGGCCCGATCTTCGCCTGCGAACTCTGTTTCGGACCCCTCGAAGTCGCGTACGACTTCCCCACCGGTGACCCCGAGGCGCTGCGCAAGCGGATCGAGGCCGGACCCGCCAACATCTGGCGCTACGCCCCGCTGCTGCCCGTCCCGGCCGACGTCGCCGAGAAGCCGAACCTGAACCCGGGCTGGACCCAGCTCGTCCGGGCCGACAACCTCGCCGGCGAGATCGGCGTCGCCCCCGGCAAGCTCTTCGTCAAGGACGACTCCGGCAACCCGACCCACTCCTTCAAGGACCGGGTCGTCGCGCAGGCCCTCGAAGCCGCCCGCGCCTTCGGCTTCACCACCCTCTCCTGCTCCTCCACCGGCAACCTGGCCGGCGCCGTCGGCGCCGCGGCCGCCCGCGCCGGCTTCCGCTCCTGCGTCTTCATCCCGCACGACCTGGAGCAGGGCAAGGTCGTCATGGCCGGCGTCTACGGCGGCGACCTGGTCGCCATCGAGGGCAACTACGACGACGTCAACCGCTTCTGCTCGGAGCTCATCGGCGACCCGCTCGGCGAGGGCTGGGGCTTCGTGAACGTCAACCTCCGCCCGTACTACGGCGAGGGCTCCAAGACGCTCGCGTACGAGATCTGCGAGCAGCTCGGCTGGGTCATCCCCGACCAGCTCGTCATCCCGATCGCCTCCGGCTCCCAGCTCACGAAGATCGACAAGGGTCTCCAGGAGCTCGTCAAGCTGGGCCTCGTCGAGGACAAGCCGTACAAGATCTTCGGCGCCCAGGCCGAGGGCTGCTCCCCGGTCTCCGCCGCGTTCAAGGCCGGCCACGACGTCGTCCGCCCGCAGAAGCCGAACACGATCGCCAAGTCGCTCGCGATCGGCAACCCGGCCGACGGCCCGTACGTCCTCGACATCGCGCGCCGCACCGGCGGTGCCGTGGAGGACGTGAACGACGAGCAGGTCGTGGACGCGATCAAGCTGCTCGCGCGGACCGAGGGCATCTTCGCCGAGACCGCGGGCGGCGTCACCGTCGGCGTCACCCGCAAGCTCGTCGAGGCGGGTCTGATCGACCCGAACCTCACCACGGTCGTCCTCAACACCGGCGACGGCCTCAAGACCCTGGACGCGGTGGCCGACACCTCCCAGGCGACCGTCACCATCCGCCCGAGCCTGGACGCGTTCCGCGACGCCGGTCTGGCGCTCTGAGCCCGCCCGCCCTCCAGGTCCTCCGAAAGGTTACGAAGACATGGCCGTGAACGTCCGCATCCCCACCATCCTCCGCACCTACACGGGCGGTCGGTCCGAGGTCCAGGCCGAGGGCGTGACCCTCGCCGAGGTCATCGCCGACCTGGAGAAGAACCACACCGGCATCGCCGCCCGCGTCCTGGACGACCAGGGCAAGCTCCGCCGCTTCGTCAACGTCTACGTGAACGACGACGACGTGCGCTTCGAGCAGGGCCTGGAGACGGCCACCCCGGCCGGCGCCGGCGTCTCGATCATCCCGGCCGTCGCCGGCGGCTGACCGCCGGGCGCGGTGGCGGCCGGCCGTCGCCACGGTGCCGGCGGCCGCTGAGCCGTACGAGGCGTAAAGCGTCCCCTGTTTCTCGAATTGCCCCTTCCGCGTCCATAAGCGGAAGGGGCAATTCTGCATGGTTGAGCGGGGTAGAGTTGGGGAAGTCCCCTCCGCTGCTCATGCCGGACGCATATGAGAAAGCGTCCCCGCGCGACAAGAAGCAGCCAAAGTCCCTGTGCGTTGTGCGCGTTCTGCGCCTTTTGCCGGGCCCGACTTGCCCCGGCATCCAGGGGATTCTCCCCAATTCCCCTTTCCGTCGCGCCGAGATTTCTCGCTCGAATGACCTGTTGCAGAGGGCAGTTGGGCAGATACATTCAGCGGCGGTCGACGCGTTCCGGCGCAGGGTCTGACCCGGGTCCGCGAAGTGCGGTCCCGCGCAAGGGCCAGTAACAGGGGAGTTAGGCATGGCTCAGGGCACCGTCAAGTGGTTCAACGCGGAGAAGGGCTACGGCTTCATCGCGGTCGACGGTGGTGCGGATGTTTTCGTCCACTACAGCGCGATCCAGATGGATGGCTACCGCAGCCTCGAAGAGGGACAGCGAGTCGAGTTCGAGATCTCGCAGGGCCAGAAGGGTCCGCAGGCGGACATGGTCAAGCTCGCCGTCTGAGCGCGGCGCGATCGGCCACCGACGCAACGCCGTCGAGGGGTCCGCATCCCTGAGGGGATGCGGACCCCTCACGCGTTCCCGCACGGCACCCGCTCCTGGAGTCCCGCGCGGACCGGGTCCCGTACGGGACCCGGTCCTGGTGGTCGCGCGGACCCGCTCACGCGTTCTCGCGGGGGACCAGGGCCGGGGTCCCGCGCGGACCGGGTCCCGCGTTCCCGTACGGACCCCCTCGTGCGTTGCCGCGCGCCCCCGCGCGCCCCTTCCGCCACATCCCGATCGTCGAGAGTCGCTTGCACTCTCCTATGCCGAGTGCTAATCATTGGCGTTAGCACTCGGAAGGTGAGAGTGCTTACGAGGATCGGGCAGACGAGGTCCGCGGCCAGGTGGGGCAAGGAACCACAGGGCACGCAGGCCGTCCGTCGCGGGCGTCGGCGCGGTCCTGGAGCGTTATCCACCCCATGTCCGGGAGGACCACTTCACATGGCCAAGATCATCGCGTTCGACGAGGAGGCCCGGCGCGGTCTCGAGCGCGGCATGAACCAGCTCGCTGACGCCGTCAAGGTCACCCTCGGCCCCAAGGGCCGCAACGTCGTCCTCGAGAAGAAGTGGGGTGCCCCCACGATCACCAACGATGGTGTCTCCATCGCCAAGGAGATCGAGCTCGAGGACCCGTACGAGAAGATCGGCGCCGAGCTGGTCAAGGAAGTCGCCAAGAAGACGGACGACGTCGCCGGCGACGGTACGACCACCGCCACCGTCCTCGCCCAGGCGCTCGTCCGCGAGGGCCTGCGCAACGTGGCCGCCGGTGCGAACCCGATGGCCCTCAAGCGCGGTATCGAGAAGGCCGTCGAGGCCGTCTCCGGCGCCCTGCTCGAGCAGGCGAAGGATGTCGAGACCAAGGAGCAGATCGCTTCCACGGCCTCCATCTCCGCCGCCGACACCCAGATCGGCGAGCTCATCGCCGAGGCGATGGACAAGGTCGGCAAGGAAGGCGTCATCACCGTCGAGGAGTCCCAGACCTTCGGTCTGGAGCTGGAGCTCACCGAGGGCATGCGCTTCGACAAGGGCTACATCTCGGCGTACTTCGCCACCGACATGGAGCGCATGGAGGCGTCGCTCGACGACCCCTACCTCCTGATCGTCAACTCCAAGATCTCCTCCGTGAAGGACCTGCTCCCGCTCCTGGAGAAGGTCATGCAGTCGGGCAAGCCGCTGCTGATCATCGCCGAGGACGTCGAGGGCGAGGCCCTGTCGACCCTGGTCGTCAACAAGATCCGCGGCACCTTCAAGTCCGTCGCGGTCAAGGCCCCGGGCTTCGGCGACCGTCGCAAGGCCATGCTGAACGACATCGCCATCCTCACCGGCGGCACGGTCATCTCCGAGGAGGTCGGCCTCAAGCTGGAGAACGCGGGCCTCGACCTGCTGGGCCGCGCCCGCAAGGTCGTCATCACCAAGGACGAGACCACCATCGTCGACGGTGCCGGTGACAGCGAGCAGGTCGCCGGTCGCGTGAACCAGATCCGCGCCGAGATCGAGAACTCCGACTCGGACTACGACCGCGAGAAGCTCCAGGAGCGCCTCGCGAAGCTGGCCGGCGGCGTGGCCGTCATCAAGGCCGGTGCCGCGACCGAGGTCGAGCTCAAGGAGCGCAAGCACCGCATCGAGGACGCCGTTCGCAACGCGAAGGCGGCCGTCGAGGAGGGCATCGTCGCCGGCGGTGGCGTCGCCCTGCTCCAGGCGTCCAACGTCTTCGAGAAGCTCGAGGCCGACCTCGCGGGCGACGAGGCCACGGGTGCGAACATCGTGAAGCTGGCCCTCGAGGCCCCGCTGAAGCAGATCGCCGTCAACGCCGGCCTCGAGGGTGGCGTCGTCGCGGAGAAGGTCCGCAACCTGCCCGTCGGCCACGGCCTGAACGCCGCGACCAACGAGTACGTCGACCTCATCGCCGAGGGCATCATCGACCCGGCGAAGGTCACGCGCTCCGCGCTGCAGAACGCCGCGTCGATCGCCGCGCTGTTCCTCACCACCGAGGCCGTCATCGCCGACAAGCCGGAGAAGGCGTCCGCGCCGGCCGGCGGCGGCATGCCGGGCGGTGACATGGACTTCTGATCCTCCGGGATCGGTGGTTCATCGCTGAACGCGACCGAGGGCGGCACTCCCATCAGGGGGTGCCGCCCTCGGGCGTTCGGCGGATGCTGGAAGGGGCAGTCACGGTGGAGGGCCGCCGTGCGGGGGCGTACGGAAGGGGTCGCGACCATGGTCACCCTGCTGACGACGCCGGCCGATCGCGAGCTGGTCATCACGCGCACCTTCGACGCCCCGCCGGCGCGGGTCTGGGAGGCCTGGACGGTCCCCGAGCACGTGCGCGAGTGGTACGGGGCGGCCGTCCTGAGGACGACCGTCGTGGACATCGACCTGCGGCCCGGCGGCGCCTGGCGGTGGGGGCAGACCGCGCCGGACGGGCAGGAGATCGTCTTCTCCGGCACGTACGAGGACGTCGTCCCGGTCGAGCGGCTGGACTACACGGAGGTCTTCGAGCAGATGCCGGACTCCGAGCCGGTCCGGGTGAACCTCGCCTTCGACGCGACGCCCGACGGGGGCACGGCCCTGACCAGCACGTCCTTCTGGCCGTCGAACGACATCAGGGACCAGGCACTGGCGGCGGGCATGGAGGCGGGGGTGCGGGAGCAGTACGACCGGCTCGCGGAGTACCTGGCGTCGATGTGAGGCGCCGCCGGCCGGGGTCGATGTGAGGCGCCGCCGGGGGGGGCACCGCGGGCGGGCCCGGCCGCTGCCGGGCCTCGTCGCCGGGCTCAGGCGGCCGCGCGGTGCCCGCGGAAGGTGCGGCGGTAGACGTCCGGGGGGACGCCGAGGGCGTTGTGGAAGTGGCGGCGGAGGGTGGCCGCGGTG
This sequence comes from Streptomyces sp. NPDC043176, assembly GCF_056436715.1. Lineage (NCBI taxonomy): Bacteria > Bacillati > Actinomycetota > Actinomycetes > Kitasatosporales > Streptomycetaceae > Streptomyces > Streptomyces sp. NPDC043176. The sequence goes on along the minus strand of NZ_JBWKCA010000016.1, from coordinate 55,315 downwards.
CCCATGCCGGTGCGGGAGGCGATGAGCTCCACGCTGTCGTCGGTGGTCTCCAAGAGTTCCTGGGCCCGGTGGATGCGCTGGGTGTGCAGCCAGCGCAGCGGGGTGGTTCCGGTGGTGGCGGTGAAGCGGCGGGTCAGGTTGCGGGTGCTCATGTTCACCCGGCGGGCCAGGTCGGGGACGGCCAGCGGCTCGTGCAGCCGGGCGCTCGCCCAGTCGAGGAGGTCGGCGAACGCGTGGCCGGTGTCGGCGACGGTCGGCGCGGCGACGTACTGGACCTGGCCGCCCGCGCGGCGGGCCGGCACGAGCAGCCGGCGGGCCAGCTCGGCCGCGACGGCGGCGCCGTGGTCGGCGGCGACGAGGTGCAGGCACAGGTCCATGCCGGCGGCCTTGCCTGCCGAGGTCAGCACGTTCCCGTCCTCGACGTAGAGGATGTCCGGGTCGACGTCCACCCGGGGGTGGCGGGCCGCGAGGTCGTCGGTGTGCGCCCAGTGCGTGGTGGCGCGGCGGCCGTCCAGGACCCCGGCGGCCGCCAGGACGAACGCCCCGGTGCACAGGGAGACGAGCCGGGCGCCCCGGTCGTGCGCCGCGCGGACGGCGGCGAGCAGTTCGGCCGGCGGTTCGGCGTCGACGTCCGTGCAGGCCGGGACGATCACGGTGTCCGCCTCCGCCAGGACGTCGAGTCCGTGCGGGGTGTCGATGCGGAGCCAGCCGCTGTTGAGCCGGTCCGCGCCCGGCGGGGCGCAGACCGTGAACTCGTACCATCCGTCGGTGATCTCTCGATCCACGCCGAAGACCTCGCAGGCCGCCGCGGCCTCGAACAGCATGGCTCCGTCGTAGACCGCGAGGGCCACAGATGTCATGCCGGTGAGTCTACGCAGCGCGCCTGAACAGGGCCGCCCAGAGGAACGATTCGCCGAACACGGGGGACTCGGCCGGCTCGTCGCGCATCCGGCGCACCTCGACCTCGGTCAGGTCCGCGAAGATCGCGCGCAGCGAGTCGTCCGTGTACGCGAGGCCGCCCTCCAGCTTTCCGCGCCGGTAGAACTCGGCGTCCGGGAGCTCCGAACCCATCCCGCCCTCGCCGGCCGCGAACGTCGTGAGCGCGAAGTGCCCGCCGGGCGCCAGGACCCGGTCCAGGAGGGCGAGATAGCCGACGCGGCGGTGCGGCGGCAGGTGGTGGAAGCACCCGGAGTCGTACACGAGGTCGTACGGCCCCTCCAGTGCGGCCGCGAACACGTCCCCGCACACGAACCGGACGCCCTCGGCCCCCGCCTCCCGGGCCCGTTCCTCCGCCCACTCGATCGCCTCGGCGGACAGGTCCACCGCGTCCACCTCGTATCCGAGCGACGCCAGGTACAGCGCGTTACGCCCCGGCCCGCACCCCAGGTCGAGAGCCCTCCCTCGCCCCGGCAGCAACTCCCGCCCCACGTACTCCACCAGACTCTCGTCCGGCTTCTCCACGAAGAACGGCACACCCTTCTCCCGGTCCCCGTAGAACCCGTCCCACCACTCCGCCCCCTCCTCGGTCCACCGGTCCGCCCCGGGCGCGAACAGCCCGTCCAGCAGCGCCATGACGTCGTCGATCGTACGGATGTCCCGCTCCATGTGGATCTCCCCTCCGAGTCCCTCAAGGATAGAGGCGAAGGCGGTAAAAGCCCAGGTCAGATGGGGTATGCGGCAGTGCTGTGCGGGCCGTGGGCGGGTGTCTGACGGCGCCCTGGACCGCCCCGGCGGGCCTGGCGTCCGGGCCCCCTGAGGGTCGCTCCCAGGGCCGGGGAGGGGTCTTTTCGGGGGGAGCCGAGGTCACTGATCCCACGGATTCTCCGGTGACCGCCGCTCGGTGGCGGCACGGAGGAAAGGCGTCAATCTGGCGGGTGCCGTGGCGTCGGGTGCGGGCCGAAAGTGGCAGGTGACGAAGGGGACTTACAGGGGCAGACCGGTCGTGTGGGGCGTGGGGTGGTGTCCGGTGGTGTCCGGGTCTGTCCGGTAGGTGGTGGAGGCGATTGGCCGGACTGGCGGGTTGCCCTCGACTACGGCCACCGCTAGCGGTATTGGCGGCTCCCCCAAGGCTCTCCATCATCGGGCGGATGGGACGGAGCGAGCTCCGGGGAGGGAGCAGCCGTGCGGATGACGGGCGTTCTGGCGGGGGGCTACAGGTGAGGTCGTTCACCGGGCAGCGGCTGGCGGGGCTGATCGCGGCCCGGACGGGGCAGCCGTCGCTCGGTCACGACGCTGCGGTCGTGGGGCGGGTGCTGCCGTTCAAGGTCAGCGCGCATGTGGCCGACGAGCTCGTGGACTGGTCGAGGGCGCCCGACGATCCGCTGTACCGGCTGGTGATGCCGCACCGGGACATGCTGGCGCCCGCGGACTTCGCCGCCGTGGAGGCGGCGTTGCGGGGCGGGGACCGGGTGCGGCTGCGGCTGGTCGTGGACGGGCTGAGGGAACGGCTGAACCCGCATCCGGGCGGCCGGCTGCACCTGAACGTGCCGGAGGACGGGTGGGGGCTCCAGCACGAGTACCCGGAGACGCTGCTGGTCTTTCCCCGGGAGGGGCAGACCTGCCACGGGTACTGCGCGTACTGCTTCGGCCGGCCGCAGTTCACCGGCGACGCGGCAGGCCGGCAGGCGGTCGGCGGACCCGGGGTGATGACCGGGCACCTGGCGCGCCATCCGGAGGTCACCGACGTCCTGTTGACCGGCGGCGACCCGCTGGTGATGCGGACCGAGCTGCTCGACGCGTACGTCGCACCGCTCCTCGACCTGCCCCAGGTCCGTACCGTCCGCATCGGGACCAAGGCGGTGTCGTTCCAGCCCGAACGCTTCCTCACCGCCCCCGACGCCGACGACCTGCTCCGGCTCTTCGAGCGCGTCGTCGCCTCCGGGCGGCACCTCGCCCTGATGCTGCACGTCTCCCACCCGCGGGAACTCCACCCCGAGCCGGCCCGCCGCGCCCTGCGCCGGCTCCGCGCCACCGGCGCGGTGCTGCGCACCCAGGCCCCCGTCGCCCGGCACGTCAACGACGACGCCGGGGTCTGGGCCCGCATGTGGCAGGAGCAGGTCGAACTGGGGCTCGTGCCCTCCTACATGTTCGTGGAGCGCGACACGGGCCCCCGCCGCTACTTCGGGCTGCCGCTCGCCCGCGCCCTGGACGTCCACGCCGACGCCACCCGCCGGGTCTCCGGCCTCGCGCGGACCGCGCGCGGCCCGGTCATGTCCACCGAGCTCGGCAAGCTCGTCCTCGACGGCGTCGCCCACCTCCCCGACGGCCCCGCGTTCGCCCTGCGCGCCCTCCGGGCCCGCGACCCGTCCCTGGTCGGAACCCTCGCCCACGCCCGCCTCGACCCGGCGGCCCAGTGGTGGGACGAGCTCATCCCGTACGGGCCCCGGGACCAGGCCCTCATCCCGGGCAAGCCGCTGACCCTGGAGGGAGTGACGGGCTGACGCGCCGGGCGTCGGACGGGGCCGGCGCGTCAGCCCTCGGACGCGTCAGCCTCCGGTCGCTCGGCCCCGGGCGCCCAAGCGGCGACGCTCGGCCCCGGCACTCGGGCGACGGGGGCCCGGTGGGCGCTGCGCAGGCGGGTCAGGTCCTCAGGAGTGAGGCGGAGGGCGCCGGCGGCGACGTTGGCGGCGAGGTGGGCGGGATCGCCGGTGCCGGGGATGGCGAGGAGGTGGGGGCCCTGGTGGAGGGTCCAGGCGATGCGGACCTGGGCGGGGCTCGCGCCGTGGGCCTCGGCGACGGCGAGGACGTCGGCGTGTTCGGCCGCGGTGGCTCCCGTCTCGCGGCCGGCGGCGGCTATCGCGTAGAAGGGGACGAACGCGATGCCCTGCTCTCCGCAGTGCCGGACGAACTCCTCGTACTCGGGGCGCACCCCGATCCCGTACATGTTCTGCACGCAGACGACCGGGGCGATCGCCTGCGCCTCGGCGAGCTGGGCCGGCGTGACGTTGGAGAGGCCGAGGTGGCGGATGAGGCCCGCCCGGCGCAGTTCGGCGAGGGCGCCGAAGCGTTCGGCGATCGAATCGGTGCCGACGATACGGAGGTTGACGACGTCGAGCCGGTCCCGGCCGAGCTGCCGCAGGTTCTCCTCGACCTGCGCGCGCAACGCCGCGGGCGTGCGGGCGTGGTCGCTCCAGGCGCCGGAGGCGTCACGGGCGGGACCGACCTTGGTGGCGATGACGAGGTCGTCGGGGTACGGCCCCCCGAGGGCGCTGTTGATCAGCTCGTTCGCGGAGCGCAGCGGGGAGAAGTAGAAGGACGCCGTGTCGATGTGGTTCACGCCGAGGTCGACGGCCTTGCGCAGGACGGCGATCGCCCGGTCGCGGTCCATCGGGACGGCGTTCTCAACAAGCGCCTCGCCGCGCTGCGGCAGCCGCATGGCGCCGAAGCCGATCCGGTTGACGGGGAGGTCGCCGCCGAGGAGCCAGGTCCCGGAGGCGGTCGCGTGTGCTGCGGTTTCCATGGGAGGTCCACCTTGCGGTTCGAGGGAAACGATCATTGTGCGGAAAGGGCCGGGCCGCCGCACCGGAGTTTCACGAAGTCGGCCGTGAAAGCGGGGGGTTGGCCCTACCTGCGACCCGCCTGTCTGCCGGATGGGAGCCGGGGTCGGGGTTCGGGAGGCTGTGCCCATGACGACGAACCGTGGACGCAAGGCTCTGATGCTCGCCCTCTCCGCCACCGCCGTGGCCGGTGTCGCCCTCGCCGGGGGCGGGGTCACGCCCGCCGTCGCGGCGAGCGGGCTCGAATGGGGGGACTGCGCCCCGGCGGTGAAGCCGCTGCCCGGACAGCAGTGCGCGATGCTCTCCGTACCCCTGGACTACGCCCGCCCCGACGGCGAGCAGATCCGGCTCGCCGTCGCTCGGCTGCGCAGCGACCGGCCCGAGGCGCGGCGCGGGACGCTGATGGTGATCCCCGGCGGCCCGGGGAGCTCCGGGGTGCAGCGGCTCGGGCAGAAGGGGGCGGCCCTGGCGAAGGAGATGGGCGGGGCCTACGACCTGGTGGCCTTCGACCCGCGGGGCGTCGGCGGCTCGGCGAAGGCCCGGTGCGGGTTCGCGGAGGACGACCGGCGGCTGGTGACGCTGCGGTCCTGGCCCGCGGCGGACGGCGGCATCGGCGAGAACGTGGCCCGGTCACGCCGGATGGCGGAGGCCTGCGAGCGCAACGGCGGCGCGATGCTGCGCGGCCTGACGACCGCCAACCAGGTGCGGGACCTGGACCGGCTGCGGCAGGCGCTCGGCGAGCGGAAGCTGTCGGCGTGGAGCGTGTCGTACGGGACGTACGTGGCCGCGGTGTACGCGCAGAAGTTCCCCGAGCGCACCGACCGCTGGGTCCTCGACAGCAGCGCCGACCCCGACCCGAGGCACGTCGCCCACGGCTGGCTGACCGGCATGGCCCGGGGCGCCGAGGACCGCTTCCCGGACTTCGCCGCCTGGGCCTCGGACCCGGCACGGTCGGAGGAACTCCGTCTTGCCGAACGCCCGGAGGAAGTACGGCCGTTGTTCCTGGACCTCGCCGCCCGCCTCGACCGGGCCCCGCGCCCGTCGACCACCCCCGGCGTCCCGCTGACCGGCACGGTCCTGCGCCAGGCCCTCCAGCAGGCCCTGTACTCCGACACCGCCTTCGAGCCCTTCGCCCGTCTCGTGTCCCAGGCCCTCGACCCGGCGGGCGTCCCCGCCCTGCCGCCCGAGCTGACCGGGCCGATGCCCGACGAGGCCGCGACGGTGAGCGTCGGCGTGATCTGCAACGACGTCGACTGGCCCCGCTCCGTCCCCGCCTACGAGCGGGCCGTCGCCGCCGACCGCGCCCGCCACCCCCTGACGGCCGGGATGCCCGCCAACATCACCCCGTGCGCCTTCTGGAAGGGCGGCGCCGTCGAGAAGCCGACCCGCATCACCGACCACGGCCCCTCCAACGTCCTCATGATCCAGAGCCTCCGCGACCCCGCCACCCCCCACTCGGCCGGCCTCCGGATGCGCGCGGCCTTCGGCGACCGCGCCCGCCTCGTCTCCGTCGACAAGGGCGGCCACGCCGTCTACCTCGGCAGCGGCAACGCCTGCGGCGACCGCGCGGTCACCCGCTTCCTGACGGAGGGCACCCGCCCGGCGGAGGACGCCCTCTGCCGCTGAGCCCTCCGCGGATGGATACGGGGAAGGGCCCGGCCGACTGGTGTCGACCGGGCCCTTCCCCGTACCGCTTTCCGCTACGTGAAGGCCTTGACGCTTCTCCAGTCGATGGAGAGCACGGTCTTCGCCGCCGCGAGGGTGTTGCCCGTGGACGGGTAGTAGACGCGCATGTTCCCGGTCGCCCCGTCCCGGGCCCACAGGTCGGGGACGTTGTTCCGGGTCTCGTCGGCGAAGTCGACCGTGTTCACATCGGGGATGCCGATGACGGCCGAGACGTTCGCCTGCGTCCAGCCGGTGCCGTACGAGACGTCACCCTGCCGGGAGGCGGCGGACGTCATCAGGGAGGCCAGGGTGACGCTTCCGGTGACGCTGCCCGGCTTGCCGTGGCGGATGTACATGACGCCGGTGTTGACGTCCCGGAACAGCAGGTCGGGGGTGGTGTCCTTGTCGATGTCGGCGAGGTTGACGATGTCGCGGCTGGTCCAGGTCTCGCCGGTCATCTGGGTGGCCGTCTGGAAGTGGGCTCCGGTGTAGCCGGAGAGGATCCAGAAGTTCGCACCCGCGCGGACGAGGACGTCGGGCAGCTTGTCGCCGGTGATGTCGCCGACCGCCTTCATCTGAGTCCAGGTCGACGGCGCCGGGGCGTTCGACGGCAGCTGGACGGAGACCCGCTCCTCGACGTTGAACGTGCCGTAGCCGTCGCCGGGGTAGATCCAGAAGGTGCCGTCCGGCGCGACGGAGAACAGGTCGGTGTAGCCGTCGCCCGGGTAGGTGTCGGCGTACTTGCTGATCAACGCTGTCTTGCCGGTGGTGGCGTCGTACCAGTAGCCGGGCGGCGGTTCCTCGGCCCTGAGGATGTTCGGGTCCTTGGCGTCGGGCCTGAGGACGTACGAGCCGCGCATGCCGCTGTACAGGTCCCCCCCTTCGATGCCGGCCAGGGACTGGAGGCTGCCGCTGGAGTTGATGATCAGGAGGTCGACGATGTTGTCGCCGCCGACGTCACCCGGGCCGTCCGCCTTGTCGCGGGGCCGGACGTAGAAGGCGTAGTCCGTGCGGCCGCTGACGTTGCCCACCGCGTCGAGGGAGAAGATCTGCATTCCGTTCGGGCCGGCGTGCGGGGGCCTCAGGTTGCTCACCGTCGCGACACCGTTGGTCGCGACCACGTCGGTGCTGCCGACGCCCTCGAAGTTGTAGCGGAACTTCGAGGCACCGACGGAACTGAACTTGATGGTGCCGGTGCCGCCGAACTTAACCTTGGACCAGGTCTGACCGTCGTCCGTGATCTCGGGGAAGTCGGTGCTCTCCACGTCGGGCGCCGGGGGCGCCGTGGTGTCGACGGTGAGGCGGCAGGGCTGGTCGCCCAGGGGGAACCAGCTGGAGAGACCTGCCGGGACATAGGAGTCCTCGGCCTGCACCACCCAGGTGTAGGTGGCGCCGTTCACCAGGCCGTTGACGTTCACGGTGGCGGTTCCGGCGGAGTTCGTGGTCCCCAGGTAGTCGACCGCGGTGCCGCCGACCTTCGTGACGCGGAAGCGGAGCAGCTTCAGGTTGAGGTCGTCGTCCTTCGCGTTGGCCGTGAGGGTGATGTTGGTCGACGCGATGGTCTTGGTGCCCGGGGCGATCACGCACGCTCCGCCGGGCGTGCTGTAGCCGCCGGTGGGTTCCTTGGGCTTGCGGTTGTAGTCCGCCTGGAACTCGGCGGAGGAGGCCTGGAACTTGCGCCAGGTGTGGGCGTCGCCCTCGCTGGTGGCGCGGAGACCGAAAGTGATGTTGCCCCAACCGCCGGTGGCGGCCTTCTGCGCGGCGGCCTTCACGTTCGTGTTGTCGAACATCTCGTACGCGTCGCCGCAGTTCGTGACCTTCGGATCGTAGCCGTGGGCGAAGCTCTTGTTCTGCAGCCACGTGGCCCAGCTCGGCTGCGCGTTCCACGTGGTGCCGGTGGAGATCCCGCCGGTCAGGTAGAACTGGAACTCTCGTGCGCTGCACGACCACGAGTGGTTGTTGAGCACCTTGAACGAGGCGTCGTAGACCGTGGCACCCGTGATGGTCTTGAAGTCCATCTGCCAGAACGAGCGGGCCAGACCACCGGTGTCGGTCTCGTATCCCACGCGGGCGTCCGAAGTGCCGGAGCTGAAGTTGGTGCCGTCGTAGAAGCTGCTGTTCGGGTAAGGCCGGTAGGCGGTCGTCCAGTGCTCCTTGGGGGTCTTCATCGTCGGGTCGACGAAGACGGGGAAGCGGACGTCCTTGTCGGTGAACAGCCCTGTCGCGGCCGCCCCCAGCTCCAGGCGCGCGTCGCCGGTGCCCTCGCCCTCCAGCCGGACGGGCACGGTGGCGGACTTGGCGCCCGGCTCGATGCCGCTCAGGCCGGACAGCTTCAGGACGTCGGCGGGGGTGGCCGTCGAGGTACGGGGTGTGGCCTCGGGGCCGGGAAGCTCGGGGTCGCGGCCACTGGAGTCCCAGGCGAACGGGGTGGGGATCGAACCGACGTCCTTGCCGGCCTTGTCCAGGATCCGTACTCGGCTGCCCTTGTCCTCGTACCGGAAGACGGCGGTATCCGAACGGAGTCCGTACGTCACGGTCCTGAGCGCCTGCTGCCGCGCCGCCTCGCGGGTCTTCACGATGAGGAGCTGGGCGAAGCCGCCCTCCTCGCGGGCGAGGACGAGCAGGTCGACGCCGGGGAGGACCTCGGAGTAGAGGGCGCGGGGGCCGTCGAGGACGGGCTCGGGCAGGGTGCCGGGCCAGGTGTACGCGACGGTGTGCCCGTCGACGTCCATCTCGGCCAGCACGGTGTCGCCGGGCCGCGGAGTCCGGGCGAAGGACCGGTCGGCGCGGGAGGCGTCGGAGCTGCCGCCGGAGAACCGTACGGGAAGAGCAGCGTTGACCGGCCGGACGGAGAGTCCGCGGGGCGCGTCCTTCGTCCGGACCAGCTTGTTGTCGATGGGCGCCCACTGGCCCTTGGCGTTCTTCGCACGCTTGGGGAGGGCACTGATCCGGGTCCGCATCAGCCCGTTCGGCAGGGCCCAGGTCAGTTCGGTGGCCGTGGTCGCCGTCTCGACGAGCACCGGCTTTCCGGTCCGCCGGGCCTGCTCCACCGCGGCCTTCGTGTCGCGCGGACCGGTCGAGGCGTGCTTCGCGTCGACCGGTCCGGCGGGTTGGGCCGTCGGTGGACCGTCGGGTTGCCACCAGGGCAACAGGGCGGCGGTGAGGGCGGCCAGAACGAGGCCGAGGGTGCAGGCCAGCCTGGTGCGCGTGCGCACGAAGGGGCTGAGCAGGCGGGGCGCGGTCACGGCGGTCTACTCCCGTGGGGACCAAGCGGAAAGGGGCAGCACAGACAGCCCCGGACGGCGGACCGCGGGGCACAGGCGCGCAAACGATCACACGGGCTTCACATCCTGTCCATCCATGAAGGTTTTATGAAGTCGTGACCTGAAGCCGGGGGTTCCATGACCGAGCGGGCACTAAGGCGCACGCTGGGGCTTTCGGGAGACCTTTAGGGCCTGGTATCTGGCAAATCGGATGATCCATCCGAAAGATCGCCGGGATGGTCTTTCGGTGCGTCATATCCCGTGTCCGACCTCACAGTCGAGGGATGGAACCGATCGCGACCGGTCTTGAGGCATGCGGTGTCGATGACGGAGGGTGCACACGCGTGCGCCCGTCACGGGCGTGCGCTCTTTGGTGTTTCCGCACCTCATCCGTTGTCTGGATTGCCTCAGTGGGAGTCGCCGCGTATGCGTGCTTCAGGTCCGCTGTCATGGCTGGGGCGGGGACGCCTAGCCATGACGGAATCACAACGACGGCGTCGGCGGCTCGGCCGCACGGCGACCGTCCTACTGCTGTCCTCGACGTTGTCGGTGACGACCCTGGGCGCCGAGGCGTGGGCCGCGCCGGGTCCCGGCATGAGCCGTACCGAGGACACGGCGCAGATCAAGCTGCCCGACCTGCCCGAGGACGTACCGCTCGATCCCGACCCGACGGCCGTCAAGGAACTGAGCATCTCCGAAGAGGTGCCGGTCAAGCCCTACGCACCGGCCAACGTGACTCCCTGGCAGGAAGGTTCCGGCACCGCTGACCCCAGCACGGCGGAGCCCGGGAAGTCGGTCGCGGTCACCAACGGCCTGCCCATCGCCCTCGGCGTCCCCGAGGGCACCGAGCCGTCGGCGCTGGCGGGCGAGTGGAAGGTCGACCTGGCCGCGCCCGCCGCCTCCGAGGAGGCGGGCGTCTCCGGTCTGATCATGCAGATCACGCCGCCGGCCACCGTCGACCCGAACGCCCAGGTCGTCCTGGACGTCGACACCAGCAGCTTCAAGGACCTCTACGGCGCCCAGGCCGGCGAGCGCTTCGGCGTCGTGCTGCTGCCCGACTGCGTCCTGACCTCGCCCACGTCCGGCGACTGCTCCGGCGGCACCGAGACCATGACGGGCAAGGACGACACCGAGTCGTTCGAGCGGCTCCGCAGCTCGGTGAAGGTGGTGCCGGCCAAGGCCGCGGCCACCAGGAACACCGGCGCGAAGAACCTGCCGAACCGGACGATCGTCTCCGGCACCGTGCCCGTCGCCAAGCTGCTGGCCGACGAGCCCGCCCCGCTGGCCTCCGGCTCCTCCGTACACACCGCCGCCTTCGTCGCGGAGACCGCCCCGGACCCCAAGACCCTCGGCGTGCTCGACACCGGCGCCTCCAGCGCCAGCGACTTCGGCGCGTCGCCGCTGCTGTCGTCCGGCTCGTGGTCGTCCGGCTCGTCGAGCGGCGCCTTCACCTACGGCTACCAGGTGCAGGTCCCCGAGGTCGCCGGCGGCCTCATGCCGAAGGTGAACCTGTCGTACTCCTCGCAGTCGGTCGACGGCCGCACCTCGGCGACGAACAACCAGGCCTCCTGGATCGGCGACGGCTGGGACTACAACGCGGGCTCCATCACCCGCACCTACGCCAACTGCCGCCAGGACGCCAAGAAGCCCGGGTCGAACAACCCCACGCACGGCACCGGCGACCTCTGCTACGGCTCCGAGAACGCCACCCTCTCCCTCGGCGGCTCGACCACCGAACTCGTGTGGGACGCGACCAAGGGCCCGCTCGGCTCCGACGGCAAGCCCGTCGGCCAGTGGTTCACCGCGAACGGTGACGGCTCGAAGATCGAGCGGATCAAGGACACCAGCAAGGACCCGCGCACCGGCACCGGTGTCATGAAGGACGCGGACGGCGAGTACTGGGTCGTCACGACCAAGGACGGCACGAAGTACTACTTCGGCCTCAACAAGCTCCCGGGCTGGTCCGACAACGGCACCCTCGCCGACGACCCGTACACGAACTCCGTGCTCGCCGTCCCGGTGTACGGCAACCACGAGGGCGAGCCCTGCTACAAGGCGGGCGACTGGCCCAACTCGTTCTGCAACCAGGCCTGGCGCTGGAACCTCGACTACGTCGAGAACATCCACGGCAACGCCATGTCGCTGTGGTGGACCCGCGACAACAACTACTACGCCCGCAACTTCAACTGGAACGCGCCGGTCCTGTACCACCGGGACGGCTACCTGTCCCGCATCGACTACGGCCAGCGCAAGGACACCGTCTTCTCGGCCACCGCACCCGCCAGCGTCGCGTTCGACGTCGAGGAGCGCTGCTACACGGTCGAATCGATCGCCTGCACCGAGGCCAACTTCACCTCCAAGCAACCGGGCAACTACCGCGGCTGGTACGACACCCCCGCCGACCTGCGCTGTGCCTCCGGCAAGCCGTGCTGGAACGCCGGCCCCACCTTCTGGACCCGCAAGCGCCTCGACAAGATCACCACGTCGGCGCAGCGGCTCTCCTCCACCACCGCCCGCCAGGCGGTGGACGAGTACCGGCTGGCGCAGAAGTTCCCGACCACCGAGACCGGCGTGAACACCGCGCTGTGGCTGGACTCGGTCACCCGCACGGGCTTCGGGCGCAACGGCGCCGGCGACGCGAGCGTGAAGCTCAACGCCGTGCGGTTCCTGCCCAACAGGGAGGACATGCCCAACCGCGTCAAGGACGACTCGAGCCCCGGCTTCTCCCGCCAGCGGATCAGCCGGGTCATCAACGAGTACGGCGGCGAGACCGTCGTCACCTACAAGAAGCCCACCGGCGCCTGCGCCACCGGCACCGGACTGCCCGGCAAGGACGACACGGCGGGACTGAAGGCCAACAACCGCTTCTGCTACCCCTCGTTCTGGAACCCCGACCCGAGCGTCGAGGACATCGACTGGTTCCACAAGTACGCCGTGGACAGCGTCGAAGAGCTCCCCAACATCCCCGGCTCGTACCCGACACTGACGTCCTACGAGTACAAGGACCCGCGCTGGAAGCTTGCCGAGGCGGAGTTCACCAAGAAGTCCACCCGCACCTACTCCCAGTTCGCCGGCGTCGCGCAGACCACCACGATCACCGGCGCCGACGACCCCAGTAGCGGCAGCAAGCGATCCAAGTCCGTCACCCGGTTCTTCCAGGGCATGGGCGCCGACACGCTCGTCACGGACATCACCGGTGTCGGCAGGACCGACATCGAGCCCACGGACCCGTCCGTGATCGCCAAGGACGAGGAACCCTTCGCCGGCCGCATCGCCGAGGAGCTCACCTACGCGAGCGCCGACGACGCGGACAAGGACTGGCTGACCCGCAGCGTCACCGTGCCCGAGGCCGAGGAACTCGCCCGGCGCAACCGCGACGACGGCCTGAGCCCGCTGCGCTCCTGGCGCGTCACCGAGCCGAGGACCACCTCGTACACCAAGTCCTCCGGCACCGGCGACGACAAGCGCACCGAGCGCAAGGTCGAGACCCTGACGCGGTACGACGCGGACGGCCTGCCCACGCAGGTCGAGTTCCTCGGGGACACCGCGAAGCCGGGCGACGAGTCCTGCACCAGGTCCACCTACCTGGACCGGGCCGACAAGAACCTCATCGGCCTCACCAAGGAGGTCCTCACCTCCCCGACCACCTGCGCCGACGCCACCTTCGGTGACCTGAAGACGCTCAGCGGCGCCACGCGCACGGCGTACGACCACCAGGCCTACGGGGCGGCGCTCACCGCCGCGACCCTCGGCGAGGCCACCCAGACGTGGTCGCTCAACGGCGAGGGCACCGGCTTCCAGAACGACGGCACCACCGACTTCGACGAGGTCGGCCGCGTCACCTCGCGCACCGACCCCGACCTGAAGACCTCCACGATCACCTACACCCCCGACAAGGGACAGGTCTTCACGGTCACCGAGCGGAACTCGGCGGGCCACGAGCAGATCCAGGAACTGGAGCCCGGCCGGTCCGTCGCCGTCAAGACCACCGACCTCAACGGCCGCGTCAGCCAGGCGGAGTACGACCCGCTCGGCCGGCTCGTCAAGGCCTGGGGCGCCGGCCGTACGCCGTCGCCCACGGCCGTGCCCGACTTCCGGGCCGTCTACACGATCCCCGAGGTCGACCCGGCGGACCCGACGCGCCTGCCGCCGTACGTCACCACGTACGCACGCGGTGACGAGGGCCGGATCGACACCTCCGTCACGATCTACGACGGCCTCGGCCGCGAACGCCAGACGCAGGAACAGGCCGTCGGCCGCGGCTGGCTGCTCACGGACACCCTCTACAACCGCTCCAGCGAGGTCTGGCGCACCCGGAACGCGTATCTGACCTACGAGGCCAAGCCCGGCGAGCTGTTCACGCCGGAGGCCGACACGGCCGTCCCGAACGTCACCGAGTACACCTACGACGGCCTCGGCCGCGTGGTGCAGGAGATGCCGTTCCTCAAGTACGAGACCCCCGGGTCCGAGGGCGCCACCTCGCAGCCGTTCCCGTCGCGGGCCACCCGCTACGAGTACGGCACGGACTGGTCCACGGTCATCAACCCGCAGGGCTCGCCGTCCTACCGGATCTACACCGACGCCCTCGGCCGCAGTTCCCGCGTCGACACGTTCACCGACGCGGCACGCACGCAGTTCACGTCGATGGCGTACGAGTACGACGCCCGGGGCCAGCTCGCGAAGGCCACCTCCTCGGCCGACACCACGCACCCGTGGTCCTGGACGTACGACCACCGCGGCCGGCTGGACTCCTCCACCGACCCGGACGCCGGCACGACGAGCACGAAGTACGACCACCGTGACCGTCCGCAGACCGTCACCACCCAACGCGGCACCGTCTGGAACTCCTACGACGACCTGTCGCGGCCCAAGCAGCAGCGGCTCACCGACGGCTCCGGCGCCGTCCTGGCCGACTTCACGTACGACACCGTCCCCGGCGGCAAGGGCCTCCCGGCCTCGGTGACCCGCTACACCGACGGTCTCGCGTACACGCAGAAGATCAACGGCTACGACAAGGACTACCAGCCGACTTCGACCACTCTGAGCCTTCCGCAGTCGATTGCCGACACCTGGGGTCTGCAGAGTTCGTACACGTACGGCTACCAGTACTCCGACACCGGCCGGCTCGACGCGGCCACCCTGCCCGCCGTCGGCGCACTCGCCGCCGAGAAGCTCGTCGTCCGCTACAACAAGGACGGCCTGCCGCTCTCCATATCCGGCAAGGACTGGTACGGCGCCGAGACCGTCTACTCGCCGTACGGCCAGGTCATGCGCTCCACGCTCGGCGCCCAGCCGTACCGCGTGTGGACGCAGAACACCTTCGACGAGGCCAGCGGCGAACTCCAGGAACAGCAGGTCTACCGCGAGCAGACCGGCGACACCTCCCTCGTCGGCGGCATCCTCGTCTCCAAGCGCTCCTACGCCTACGACCCGGCCGGCAACGTCACCGGGATCCAGGAGCACTCCACGGGCATCGACGAGCGGCAGTGCTTCTCGTACGACCCGCTGGGCCAGCTGAAGAAGGCGTGGACCGACAAGAACCCCACGTGCTCCACCGGCCCGACGAACACCGACGGGTCGATCAACGCCACACCCGGCACCGGCAAGACCCTCGGCTCCGGCTACTGGCAGGAGTACGAGTACGACCTCCTCGGCAACCGCAAGAAGCTGACCGAGAAGGACTTCACCGGCGACACCACGAAGGACGCAGTCACCTCCTACACCTACGGCAAGGCGGACGGCTCCCAGCCGCACACCCTGACCAAGGTGTCGAAGAAGTACAAGACGCCTGCCGGCGCGGCCGTCACGGCCGAGACCCAGCGGCTGTACGAGCTCACCGGTGAGACCAAGACCATCACCGACCCCATGACCGGCGACAGCCAGTCGCTGAGCTGGACGTACGACGGCCAGATCGACCGCATCACCGGCCAGGGCACCGGAGGCAAGACCCCGTATCTGGGGCTCGCGGACAAGTGTCTCGACCTCAAGTCAGGCTTGGCGGCCGCAGGCCAGTCGCTCCAGTTGTACGGCTGCAACGACACGGCGGCGCAGAAGCTTCGTTTCACCCCCGGACCGAATCAGGCCGACCCGAACCTGGGCTCGCTGGCGGTGTACGACACCTGGTGTCTCCAGCCGGCGGCGAACGCGGTGGGTTCTGCGGTGCAGATCCAACCTTGCTCCGGCACCGCGGCGCAGCAGCTGAAGCGGAACGCCGCAGGGCAGCTGACACACGTCGTGTCGGGCCTGTGCGTCGCGGTCAAGGACGCGGCCACCGCGAGCGGTACGGCGATCGTGCTGGCGACCTGCAACGGCACCGCCGCGGCTCAGCAATGGGCTCCGCAGAACGACACCCGTCACATCTACGGCCCCGACGGCAGCCGGCTCCTCACCATCAAGGGCAAGCAGGCCACCCTGCACCTGGGCGAGGCCGAGGTAACGGTCCAGAAGGGCGGTGCGCTGATCAACACCCAGCGCACGTACTCCGCTCCCGGCGGCGCGGTCATGCGCTTCGCCTACGGCTCCGCCGCCTCCTGGCTGGTCGCCATCACGATGGACCACCAAGGCACCCCCTATGCCGAGGTCGAGCTCAACGGCGATCAGTCGGTCCGCATCCGCAAGCAGGACCCCTTCGGCAACCAGCGCGCCGCGGCGACCACCAGCATCGGCATGCAGACCCACAAGGGATTCCTCGGCGCCACCGAGGACGACGCCTCCGGCTTCACCCCCCTCGGCGCCCGTCTCTACGACCCCGTCGTCGGACGCTTCCTGTCCGTCGACCCGATCGTCGACCTCACCGACCCCCAACAGTCCAACGGCTACGCCTACGCCCACAACAACCCGGTCACCCACTCGGACCCGACCGGTCTGGCCATCTCCCTCACCGCCTCCGAGAAGGCAGCCGCCCTCGCCGGCGCCGGCCTCAGCGCCGCCGAAGTCGCCCAGGCCCAGGCCACCATGGGCAAGTCCCTGAGCTCCGTGATCCTTTCGATCGCTTGGGAGACCCTCAAGGACTTCATCGGCATCAACGACGCCATGGCCTGCTTCGGCGGCGACATGTGGTCCTGCGGCAGCCTCATCATCGACGCCATCCCGTGGGGCAAGATCGGCAAGATCCCGTCCGTCCTCAAGGCCATCGACCGCACGATCGACGCGATCCAGGCCTTCAAGGCCGCCAAGAAGGCCGCCGAGATCGTCCTCAAGGCGGCGAAGGCCGCCGAAGCAGCCGCGCTCAAGGCCAAGAAGGCGGCGATAGAACGGGCCAAGAAGGCCGCGCAGGCGGCCAAGAAGAAAGCCGCCGACCAAGCCAAGAAAATCAGCGACCAAGCCGTCCAGAAAACCAAGAAAACCGGCAACCCCGTCCAGAAGCAGGCCCAGGCCAAGGCAGCCCCGAAGGCCTCGTCCGCGGCAGGCTCGGGCAAGGGGGGCGGGAAGGGCGGCGGAGGTGGAGGTGGCGGCAAGGCCGGCACGACCAAGGCCGGCGGCTCCAACGGCGGTTCGTCGCGCAGCAGCGGCGGGTCGAGCGGCGGTTCCTGCTCCACCGCTGACAACAGCTTCGTCCCGGGCACCAAGGTCCTGATGGCCGACGGCTCCACCAAGCCGATCGAACAGGTCAAGACCGGCGACAAGGTCCTCGCCACCGACCCCAAGACCGGTGAGACCCGCGTCGAGACGGTCACGGCGGAGATCAAGGGCCAGGGCGTCAAGCACCTGGTCAAGGTCACCATCGACACGGACGGCAAGTCCGGCCCGAAGACGGCCCAGGTCACCGCGACCGACGGCCACCCCTTCTGGGTCCCCGAGCTGTCCCAGTGGATCGACGCCACCGACCTCACCTCCGGCCAGTGGCTCCAGACCGGCTCCGGCACCCACGTCCAGATCACCTCGATCGAACGCTGGACGGCCCAGTCGGCCACGGTCCACAACCTGACTGTCAGTGACCTGCACACGTACTATGTGCTGGCTGCGGCTACGCCGATCTTGGTTCACAACTGTGGTGATATCGGTACCCAGATAGCGGCTGGTTCCGACGAACTGAGTCGGGCGACGATGTTCCAGCGTCTGCTCGATGAAAACCGGGGAAATCTCTACGGTGCCGCAAGGGTGGGTGACGAAATATTCGTAGCCCACTCGGACGCGGATGGACATGCCGAGAACTATCTCCTCGAGAGAGTCAGGGCGGCGGGGTATCAAGCCTCGGACATCGACGCGATGTACACGGAGTATGGAATGTGTCCGCGGTGTCAGGGTCCCCGTGGGAGTCGAGCCGTCCTGCCGCTGCTGCGTCCGGATGTGCAGTTGTACTATTCGATTCCCTTCGCGGATCCTGCTAGTCGACCAGCGGCGAAGGTGGCTCTGAAGGAGCTGGTGAGAAGCATATTTTGATCGAAAGGTGGGTCTAGTCCGTGTCTGCTCCAGTTGAAGGTTTCGTCTCGTATCCAGGGCAGGTTCCAAGTGGAGCCGGTGACGAACTCATCGACATACTGGAGCGGACCGGGCTTCCCGGGAGGCTCTGGACCATCTTCAGGGCAGCCGAATCCCTGCATGCGCCGACCACCCCCGGCTTGAGTTACCAGTTCGACGGATTGGTTGTCGGGTATTCGCGAGAGGGCGAGGAAATCTGCCTGGACCTCGTCACAGGTAACGTGGTCACTCTTGCGGAGTGGTACCCGCTTGCCCCGCTCCTGATCAACAGGGATCTTCGATGCTTCCGGGACTGCTTGAATGCGGTCCAGTCGATGATCCCGTTCTATGGAGAAGATCGGGACCTTGACATCGCTGAAGAAGCTGAAGCGAGAGTTCGAGAGGTCCTCACTGGGATCGACGAACTGTCCACGGAATCCCCAGACGGGTTCTGGAGCGCCTTCTTGGACGATCTGGGGGTTGGGGACTACCCGGGCCTCCCTGAAGGGTCGTCTAGCGAATAGCTCGTCTAGGCGCATAAGTTCAGAGCGGGGGGCCTGAAACGGACCGCGTCACGTCGTCGCCGACGTGACGCGGTCCTTTGGGTTTCAGCCGCTTGGGGCGGGAGCGGCGATGGGTTAGACCTTGGCCGGTTGCGAAGGCCGGTCCGGTTCTCTGGCGGGCGAGGTGGGGGAGTCTGCCGACGCCGGGAGCTCCCCAGGGTCGGTGTCCACGTCGAACTCCTCCAGGAGCTCCTGGCTGAAGCCACAGAAGTAGGTCGCCACGAAGCCGACGAGGTAACCGACCAGCAGGCCGCCCGCGTAGATGGCGATCGTTTCGCCGAGGCCGTGGTTGCCGTTGAGGAGGGGGAAGAGGGCCCGGCCGGAGGGGCCGATGGCGGTGGAGCCGACGGTGGTGCCGAGCATGGAGAAGAGGCCGATGAAGGCGCCGCCGGCCGCGCCGCCGACGCAGGCGGTCACGAAGGGGCGGCCGAGGGGGAGGGAGACGCCGTAGATGAGGGGTTCGCCGACGCCGAGGAAGCCGGCGGGGAGGGCGGACTTGATGGTGCGGCGGAGGGAGCCGTTGCGGGGGAGCTTCAGGTAGACGGCCACCGCCGCGCCGACCTGGCCCGCGCCCGCCATCGCGAGGATGGGGAGGAGGACGGTGTGGCCCTGCTGCTCGATGAGGGTGGTGTGGATGGGGATGAGGGCCTGGTGGAGGCCCAGCATCACGAGCGGGAGGAAGAGGCCGCCGAGGACGAGGCCCGCGCCGGCGCCCGCGTTCGCGAGGAGCCAGTTGGCGAAGTCGCCGATGGCCCGGGAGATCTCGCCTGCGACGAACATGAGGCCGAAGACGGTGACGAGGCCCGGGATCAGGACCGTCAGGGTCGGGGTGACCAGGACGTCGAGGGACTCGGGGACCCGGCGGCGGCACCACTTCTCTACGTACACCGCGAGGACCGCAGCCCCCAGCGCGCCGAGGACGCCGCCCTGGCCGGGGGAGAGCGTCTGGCCGAAGACGTCGATCTTGGCGACGCCCGCGAAGACGATGATGGAGGCGACCGCGCCGCCGAGGATCGCCGTACCGCCGAACTCCTTCGCCGTGTTGTAGCCGACGAAGACCGCGATGAGCGCCATGAAGCCGCTGGCGATGGCGGCGAGGGCGGGGGTGACGCCGGGCAGCCAGCCGAGGTTGATCAGGAGGCCGTTGAGGCCGGCGATGATGCCGCAGCCGATGAGGGCGGGGATCAGCGGGACGAAGATGTTCGCGATCCGGCGGAGGAAGAGCTTGAAGGGGGTGGCGTTCTTCGCCTTCTGCGCCGCCTCCAGGCCGCGCCCTGCGCCGCGAGGTCCTCCGCCGAGTGAGTGGGTTGCGCTGCCGCCGCCACCAGGGCCTCGATCTCCGGCGTCACGCGGGCGACGGTGCCGGGACCGAGGACGATCTGGTACGTGTCGTCCTCCACCACGCCCATCACGGACGGCAGGGCCTTGAGGGCCTCGTCCTGGACGAGTGAGCGGTCCCGCAGACCGAGCTGGAGGCGGGGCATGCAGTGGGCCACGGTGCTGATGTTCCCGGCGCCGCCGACGAGGGGGAGGATCGCGGCGGCGATGGCGCGGTTCTTGTCGTCTGAGCTCATGGTGCGGGGGCCCTGCTGTGAGGGGCCGTGCTGGGGGCTTGCTGTGGGGGATACACGGGTTACGCGGTCGGCTCGGTCGGCTCGGTCGCGTGCAGCGCTGCCCGCAGGTGGCCCTGTGAGTCGGTGAGCCGCCGGGCGGCCGTCGGGGCGTCGATGTCGGCGAGGAGCATGAGGATGGCGTTCTTGACCTCGCCGTCGGCGGCGGCGAGGGCCGTCTCGATCTGTTCGTCGGGGGCGCCGGTGGCGAGGGCGACGATGCGCCGGGAGCGGGCCTGGAGCTTCTCGTTGGAGGCGCGGACGTCGACCATGAGGTTTCCGTAGGTCTTGCCGAGGCGGATCATGGTGATGGTCGAGATCATGTTGAGGACGAGCTTCTGGGCGGTGCCGGCCTTGAGGCGGGTGGAGCCGGTGAGGAGCTCGGGGCCGGGGACGACTTCGATGCCGTGTTCGGCGGCGGCGGCGAGCGCGCTGTCGGCGTTGCAGGAGAGGCCGATGGTGAGCGCGCCGAGGGTGCGGGCGTGTTCGACGGCGCCGATGGCGTACGGGGTGCGGCCGGAGGCGGAGATGCCGACCACGGTGTCGTCGGCGGTGAGGCCGAGTGCGGTGAGGTCCTGGACGGCGAGTTCCTTGGAGTCCTCGGCGCCCTCGACGGCCTTGATCATGGCGGAGGGGCCGCCCGCGATGAGGCCGACGACCTGGGCGGGGTCGGTGTTGAAGGTGGGCGGGCATTCGCTGGCGTCGAGGACGCCGAGGCGGCCGGCCGTGCCGGCGCCCATGTAGATCAGCCGTCCCCCGCGTGCCA
Source organism: Streptomyces sp. NPDC043176 (assembly GCF_056436715.1). NCBI lineage: Bacteria > Bacillati > Actinomycetota > Actinomycetes > Kitasatosporales > Streptomycetaceae > Streptomyces > Streptomyces sp. NPDC043176. Next base: position 34,552 of record NZ_JBWKCA010000016.1, on the reverse strand, counting down.
TCCGTTCGGCGGTGGCGTCGATCGCGGCGGCGATGGCGGGGAGCCGGCGGGCGACGGCGGCGGGGACGGTCTGGTCCTCGCCGTTCATGGTCCGGGCGATGTCCAGGGTCGGGAGCTGGTCGATCTCGGCGAGCTCGGGCCGGAACGCCTCGGTGGTGAGGGTGGCGAGCTGGGCGCGGAGTTCGGAGTACGCGGAAGTGGACATGTGCGGGCTCTTTCGGTGCGTGGACGTCGTCGGCGGCGTCCGCGTCGACGTGTGACGCTCGGCTGACGGGGGCTTCAGCGGTTCCGGGGCGAGTGGCGGTGGGCGAGGGCTTCGTACGAGGCGGCGAGGGCAGGGGCCGCCGTCTCGTACGTGCGCTGGGTGACGCAGGTGAACAGGCAGTCCACGACCAGGAGTTGGCTGGTGCGGGACGACATGGCCGCGGGGCGCAGTTCGCTCTCGCGGGCGGTGGAGGTGGTGAGGACGTGGTCGGCGTACTGGGTGACGGGCCCGTCCGGGCGGCCGGTGATCGCGACGGTCGTCGCGCCGTGGTCGAAGGCCGCTCGGAGGGGTTCTATGACGTCGCCGGTGGAGCCGGAGTGGGTGATGGCGATGGCGACGTCGCCGGAGCGGAGCTGGACGGCGTTGGTGACGGCGAGGTGCGGGTCGCTGTGGGCGTGTGCGATGAGGCCGATGCGGAGGAGTTTCTGCGCGAGGTCCTGGGCGACGAGGCCGGAGGCGCCGACGCCGTAGATGTCGACGCGGCGGGCGGTGGAGAGGGCGGCGACGGCGGCGCCGAGCTGGACGGTGTCGAGTCCGGCGGCGGTGTCGGCGAGGGTCTGCTGTTCGTCGTGGGCGAGCTTGGCGACGACGTCGGCGATCGGGTCGTCGACGGCGATGTCGGCGGTGACGGCGGGCGCGCGGCCGGACTGCTGCTGGGCGGCGAGGCCGGCGAGGGCGAGGCGCAGGTCGCGGTAGCCGGGGTAGCCGAGGAGGCGGGCGGTGCGGACGACGGTCGCCTCGCTGGTGCCGGTGAGTTCGGCGAGGCCGGTGACCGTGAGGGCGGCGCAGCCGGCCGGGTCGCCGGCGACGGCTTCGGCGACCCGCTGCATGGAGCGGGTCATGGAGGGGGCGAGGGTCCGCACCTTGGCGGCGAGCGCGGCGGGGGCGGGGGGCGAGGGGGGCGCGTCGCTGGTGAAACTTTCCTTCACGTCATTGGTCACATCTGAAAGATACTTTCGGCCGGGTGGGCCGACAAGACCCCGTCGGTCCCGCAGGGGTCCCGGAAACGGACGGGACCTTCGTCCTTTCCGGCACTCCGGGTGACAATGAGTGCATGGACGACATCGACCCCGTGGAGCAGGCGCTGCACGCCGCCCGCGCGCTGGTACTGGCTGACCTGGCGGCCCGGAAGGTGGCTGCCGCCGAGGTCGTGTCGATGGTGGAGGACTCGGTGACCCACCGCCGCTGGTGGGTCGAGCAGTGGCCCGAGGGCCTCACGTACGTCGCCGGTCTCGTCGCGCAGGACGTCCAGGACGCGCTCCTCGAACGCTACGGACGCTGGCCCCTCTGTCCCGTCTGTTCCTCCGGCGACCCCCACGCCCTCGACGTCGAACCCGAGCTCGGCCCCGACCCGCACTGGGTCTGCGGCAAGCAGGGCGTCGTCGTCGCGCCGGTGGGGGCCCTGAAGTGAACCGCACGACGGAGGCCGCCGCGTGACCCTCTACATCGACCCGCCGACCTGGCCGGGTCATGGCCGCATGTGGTCCCACCTCGTCAGCGACGTCTCCTTCGACGAGCTCCACGCCTTCGCCGCGTCCATCGGCGCCCCTCCCCGCGCCTTCGAGCGCGACCACTACGACATCCCCTCCGACCGCTACGCGGACGCGGTGGCGGGCGGCGCCGTGGAGGTCGGGTCGAAGGAGCTGCTCCGCCGCCTCACGGACGCGGGCCTGCGCCGGCCGAAGAGTCGACCGGCGCAGGGGTAGACCTGCCGCGCTACGACGCGTGACCGCTGCCTCCTTGGAGGAGGTCAAGCACATCGGGCATTGGCGGGAAGTGCGGCGCGCACTCCGGGCACGCGTACACGTTGAACCCGGGCCCGGAGTTCTGGTGCACCTCGGAGACGAGCACGGGCGCGTCCGTGACGACGGCGCAGCGCACGCACATGCGGACGGGCTTTCGCGGCGGCCCGCCAGGGGTCGGCTCGCTCATCACGCCACCCCCGCCGCGTGCACGTCCCGGGTGTCCAGGTCGATGCCGAAGTCCGCCGCCAGTACGAGGCTGACGCACCGCCACCGCTGGCGTGCGCGCTCCTCTTGGCGCTCGCACGCGATCAGGTAGGGGCGGATGAGGGCCGTGTCCTCCCCGGCGAACGTCTCGGCGAGGCCGTACGGGGACCTGGGACGTGTCGTGCTCCCCTGGGGGGAACCGATCCGCTCGCGCGGCAACCGCCGGGCGGGGGCGGCAGTGGGGCGGGACTCTTCCACCCCTCGGGCGTAGGCCGGGAAGGAGGGTGGCGTGCCTGCCCGACGCTGCCCGCAACCGGGCGCGAGTACGCCCAGCAGCCACGCGAGCAGCGCGGCGATAGGGTCTTGCATATCCGAAGCTCCGTTCTTCGGTCAGCCCCTGGGGAGCGGCCCTTGCCCGGCCGCCCTGGGGGCGCTTCTGTGTCCGGCGTCACTGTATCCGCAGTTATCCACGGTTATCTACGGATGCGCGGAAAGCTGTGGTCACCCACGCTGGCTTCATGGATCTTGATCGCACCCGCCCCCTGTGGAGGCAGATCGCCGCGGAGATCATCCGGCGCATCGAGGGCGGGACCTACCCTCCGGGGAGCCGTGTGCCGTCCACGCTGGAGATCGCCCAGGAGTTCGGCGTGGTGAACGCGACGGCGGCGAAGGCCATGCGGCATGTACGGGAACAAGGGTGGACGCGGGGCGAAGTCGGCCTGGGCACGTTCGTCGCCGACCCGCTGCCGTCCGCCGCTACTTCCACGGGCGACGAGTCCGCCGATTGATGGGACGTCCACGCGGCCTGACCCTCCACGCGGCCTGACCCTCCACGCCGACTGACGCCCCGCGCCCCTCGGTAGTGCCCGGTCAGCCGAGGCGGGCCGCGATGGTGTGGGCGCAGGCGAGGGATTCGGTGTGGGTGGTGTCGATCTCCAGGTCGTAGGTGACGCCTTCGTGGACGACGAGGGCCTGCTGGGCGGCCATGCCGGGGGTGCGGTCGCCGCGGGCGATCTCGCGGCCGGCGGCGGTGGCGGGGTCGCAGCGGACGCCGACCCAGAGGACGGGGAGGTCGCCGAGGACGGTGCGCCAGCGCTGCTGGGAGGCGGCGCCGCCGAGGAAGACGTCGTCGATGACGATCCTGGCGCCGGCCCGGGCCATCGTGGCGATGCCTTCCGCCCAGGCGGCCTCCAGCTGCCGGAAGTCCTCGCCGACGGTGACGCCGCCGTCGTCGCCGAAGACGATCCCGCCCTCCGAGGACCACATCTTCTTGGGCAGGGCGTCGACGAACGAATCGCATCCGAACGTCATCCAGGGGTCGGGCAGTAAGGACTGCAGGCACCGCACGATGCCGGACTTCCCCGAGCTGGAGGCGCCGTTGAGGATGATCATTCGCATCGTCACGGTGTCACCGTACGGAACCCCGGGCGGTTCCGCAGCGGGTTTTCAGTCGGCCCGTACGAGCACCGTCTCCTGCGGTGGGCCGCTGAGCAGCTCCGGTCCGGCGGCCATCGCCGCCGCCAGGTGGGGGCTGCGGAGGTGGGCGTCGAAGGCGGCGCGGTCGGTCCACTCCTCGACGACGATCCAGGAACCGGGCTCCAGCGGGTCCTCGTACGGGCGGTACGAGAGGCACCCGGGTTCGGCGAGGGTCGGGGCGACGAGCGAGAGGGCCTGGCGGCGGACGGCGGCCTCCCGGCCCGGCGCGGCCCGGAGTCGTGCGATGACGGTGACGGCGGTGCTGCTGGTGGTCACGGATTCCCCCCGTGGGTGCGTACGCGATGTCAGCGGGACGATACGGCCTTCTGCTTCGCCGGGGCGCCGGAAGCCACCACGCGGGACGGCGACTTGTGGAGCTTGAGCGCGAGGGCGGCCGTCGCGAGGCCGAGGGTGGTCATGGCGGCGCCGGCCCAGGCGGTGGAGGCGAAACCGAGGCCGGCGTCGATGACGGTGCCGCCGAGCCAGGGGCCGCCGGTGTTGCCGAGGTTGAAGGCGGCGGTGGTGGTGGCACCGGCGAGGGTGGGGGCGGCGCCGGCGACGTTGAACATGCGGGCGTTGAGGGCCGGGGCCGTGTAGAAGGTGGACACGCCGAGGAGGAAGGTCAGCACGATCGTGGCGGCCGGGCTGGAGGCGAAGAGGGCCAGGGCCGTGAGGAAGACGGTGGAGGCGGCGATGCCGCTGAGCATCACGCCGAAGAGGTGGGCGTCGGCGACGCGGCCACCGATCGTCGTACCGACGACGGCGCCGATGCCGAAGAGCCCGAGGACGGCCGAGACCCAGCCCTCGTCGAGGCCGGAGACGTCGGTGAGGAGCGGGGCCAGGTAGGAGAAGGCGCAGAAGACGCCGCCGGCGGCGAGGGCGGTGACGGCGACCGAGAGGAGGACCTGGCGGTCGCGGTAGATGGTCAGCTCGCGCTTGAGGCGGGGCTTCGTCGCGGGCAGCGGGATGTGCGGGATGCGGGTCACCACGCCGACGAGCGCGATCGCGGAGGCCGCGCCGACCGCCCAGAACGCCGACCTCCAGCCGAGGTGCTCACCGAGGAACGCGCCGGCGGGGACGCCGAGGACGTTCGCGATGGAGAGGCCGCCGATCATGACGGCCATGGCCCGGGCCCGCGCGCCGACCGGCACCATCGCGATGGCGACGGCCGCGCCGACCGCCCAGAACCCCGCGCAGGCCAGCGCGCTCACGATCCTGGACGCGAAGAGCACGGCGTAGTTCGGGGCGAGGGCGCCCGCGACCTGGCCGAGGCCGAAGACCGTGATGAGGGCGACCAGGGTGGTCTTGCGGGGGAGCCGGAGCGTGGCGACGGCGAGCAGGGGCGCGCCGACGACCATGCCGATCGCGAAGGCGGATATCAGGAGCCCGGCGCTCGGGATGGACACGCCCATGTCCTCCGCGATGGGCGGCAGCAGTCCGGACAGCATGAACTCGCTCGTGCCGAGCGCGAAGACCGACAGCCCCAGGATGTGGACGGCCAGCGGCATGCGGGCGGCGGGCGGGGTGTCGGCGGCGGGGCGGGTGGGCTCGGCAGAGGGAGACGGCATGACATGCGTCAACCCTCGATTTGTGCCTGTCATTCCGGCTCTGCGGGCCGTCTCGTCATGCGGACGGGGCCGCCCGATCTCGGGCGGCCCCGTCCTTCACCGTCAGCAGAGGCAGGGTTCGCCCCCGCCATTGCCGAGTGCGGGGATGTCCCGGTCGCGCAGGGCGCCGGCGTACGCCTGGACCTCGTCCACGTCGCCGCGCAGGTACTCGCCGGGGCCCTCGGCGGTGAGGCCGCGCCCGATCTGGAGCGGGCCGGTGGCGCGCCAGGTCCGCGGGAGGTCCGCGGTCGCGCCGGCGTTGGTGTAGCCGTCGACGTACAGCTTGATCGTGTCGCTCCCGTCGTCGTAGACGACGGCCAGCCGGTGTCCCTGGCCCTCGCCGCCGTCCGCCGGGACGATCTGGGAGACGACCCGCTCGGGTGCGCCCGCCTCGTCGCGCTCCGGCACGACGAGCTGCCAGGAGTGTGCCGTCGGCTCGTAGCGCACCTTGAAGGCGTCGGTGTGCTGCCCGGGCAGGGAGAGGACGGTCATCGGGCGGGCCGGCTCGCTGTCCGCGAGCCGGACGACCACGCCGAGCGTGAAGCTGTCCGAGGTGTCCATGACGGTCCCGTCGGCCACGGCGTGGCCGCTCGCGCCGTCGAGGGTCAGGTGGCCGTCACCGTCGAGGGCGTACGGGACGACCGGGCAGTCGGGGTCGAGGTCGGGGATGCAGGAGTTGTCGGGACCGCGGTGGATCGTCGCCCCCGGGGCGAGCCGGAGCGGCGCGCCGCCGTTCCGCTCGGGGCTGGTGCCGTCCGTCGCGTTCTCCAGGGACCAGTGGCCGAGCCGCTGTGGCTGCCGGTGGGCGAGCCAGGCCGCCTCCTCGGCGACGACGACCCTGTCGTGGACCCGGACGTCGCCGAGGTCGCCCTGCCAGCGGTGGCCGTAGCCGGCCCCGTGGCGGGCGCGGCCGATCTGGAAGGCGCCGCTCGCCACGGCGGGCGCGGCCTGGGCCGGGGTGCCCACCTCGTGCCCGTTGACGTACAGCCGGGCACGGCCGGTCTCGGCGTCGTGGAGCCCCAGCAGATGGGCCCACTCACCGGTCTCGGGGAGTCCCCCCGACACCCGGGCGTTGCCAAGGGCGAAGGACCAGGTGGTGCCGGAGTCCTCGGCGCGGAGGCCGAGGGTGAAGCCGGCTCCGTCCGCGGTGTCCTGGCTCGCCACCGCCATGGTGCGGTCGGTGCGGGTCGGGCGGACCCAGGCGCTGACTGCGAAGGTCTTGCGGAGGTCGGCGGCCGGGGCGTCGGTGGTGAGGAAGCCCCCGCTGCCGCCGTCGAGCGCGGCTGTGGCCGTGAGGTCGGTGCCGGTGGGCGCCGGGCCGCCGAAGGTCACCCCGCCGCCGGCCCGGGCGGCGGGGCCCGTCTCCGCGGCGGCGCTCGTGGATCCGGCGGCGTCGGCCAGCCGCCAGTGGGCGATGGGGGCGCGGCCCGGGTTCACGTAGAAGAAGTGCGTGGCGGTCGCGCTGCTCCGGCCCGCCCGGTCGACGGCCCGGACGCTCAGGTAGGTGGGGCCGGTCCGCTGGGGCAGGAAGCGGATGGTGGCGGCCCCGCCCGGCTCGGCGGGGCGAGCGGTCCCACGGGGGCCGCCCATGAAGTCGTACTCGTACGCGACGACGTCGGGAGACGGGGAGTCCACGGTGAAGGAGCCGTAGACGCCGACGCCGTCCCGCCACTGCTCTGCGGGGTACTCCGCCGAGGCGACGACCGGCTTGTCCGGGCTCACGCGGTCGACCACGAACCGGCAGGCCGCCCCCGTGCCCTCGGAGCTCCACGCGGAGGTGGCGGTGCCGTCGGTGGCGCGGACGTGCCACGAGACGAGGGTGTCCGCCGGTACGTCGGACGGGAGCTGCCAGCGCTGTGCGATGCCGGAGGGCTGCTGGTAGGAGGAGGCGTACGTACGGCGCTGCTCGGCTCCGGACGCGTCCGTCCACCAGGCCTCGAACTCGCCGCCGACCATGTTGGCTTCGGCGGGCTGGTTGTCCTCCTCCGGGTCGTACAGCACGGCGGTCACCACCGGCACGGCCGCGACGTAGGTGGGCGCGTCACCGGTGGCGCACGCCTTGAAGTTCGTCTGCAGGTCCTGGACGACAGGCTGTTTCGGCGGCAGGTTCTCCGCGGCGTGCGCCGTGCCCGGCAGAGCTGTCACGACGGCGGCCGCGCAACACCCGGCCGCCAGAGTTCTCGCCGTGTTTCTCAACTGGTTGAACAAAGGTTCCCTCCCCTGGTCGAACGCGTGATCCGTGGATCACGACCGCCGGAGGCTAACAGGGGCCTACGACATCGACGGAGTGCCTTTTCGTCGACCCTGTGGGGAGCGCCTCCGCCGGGCCCTAGGGCTCGTTCGAGTCCGTCAGCTCCGCGAGTTCGCGCTCCACGTTCTCCCTCGCCTTCTCCTCCCAGACGGCCGCGCCGTACGGGGTGCGGAAGAGGCGGGGGAGGGAGAGGAGGTGGCGGAGGACGGAGGCGCGGCCTTCGCGGAAGGCGTCGTCGGGGACGAAGGCGTATTCCGCGCGGACGGCTGTCGTGTACTCCCGGTACGTGTCGGGGTCGGTCGCCAGGATCGCGAGGTCGGCGTCGCAGAGGGTCTCCCCGTTGAGGTCGCCGGGGTCGGGGTCGTGCGTCGTGGTGAGCCGGACGAGGCGGGCGACCTCGGTGACCTCGTGCGGGGTGAGTCCGGCCTCGGTGAGGGCCTTTTCGGCGAGGGTCGCGGAGCGTTCCTCGTTCTCGGAGCGGTCGGGCCGGTAGACGGCGTCGTGGAACCAGGCGGCGAGTCGTACGAGCTCCAGCTCGCCGCCTTCGCCGCCCTGGTCGGTGAGTTCGTCGATGCGGTCGAGGACGGCGCGGAGGTGGTCGACCGTGTGGTAGCGGCGCTGTGGCTCGGCCCAGCGGGCCAGGAGGTTCCGGCCGTACGGGTCGGGGTCGGGGCCCTCGCGGCCGGCGCGGGCGGCGAGCAGGGTGCTGGTCCAGCGCCGGAGGAGGGCGGGTTCCTGGTCTGCGGTCATGGGGGCATTCTGCCCGCCGGGGTGCCTGGAGGGGGCGGTCCCGATCTGCGCGCCGGACCCGGAAAGCCCGCCTCCCCGGGGCTCGCGCTGCCGCCCGCACCTCACTCTTACATACCCCGCATGGGTATGTTACGGTGCTCCGCACAAATACCCCCTAGAGGTATCCCCTGGTTCCTGTCGGGGGTCGAGGCGCGCGAAGGGTCAGGGCAATGTCAGCCGTCAATCCCCGGCGCTGGTGGGCACTTGTCGTGCTCGCGGCCGCCCAGTTCATGGTCATCATGGACACGTTGATCATCGGGGTGGCGCTCCCCGAGGTGCAGAAGGACCTGGGCTTCACGCAGGGCGAGCTCCAGGGGGTCTTCAATGCCTACGTGATCGTCTTCGGCGGCCTGCTGCTCGGCGGTGTCGTCACCCTCCTCGTCATGAAGAGCGACAAGGCCGTCGCCACCGAGGCCGCACCCGCGCCCGCCCCGCAGAGCGAGAGGGCCTCTGCCTGACCCGCCCCGAAGGGGCTGCCTGACGCCCGACGCCTGACGCCCGAAGCCTGACGCCCGAAGCCTGACGCCCGAAAGCCGAAGCCCGAAGCCCGAAGCTAACGCCGCCGACGTCGCCGAACGGGACGACTGGCCCCTCGCGGGCGGGTCAGGAGGAGCCGGTACCGGGCGGGTCCGCAGGCCGTTCGCCGTTGTCCTTCAGGTACTGCTGGGCGAAGGCCAGGTTGCTGCGCGAGGTGAGGGTGTCGGGGTGGTCTTGACCGAGCACGCGTTCACGGGCGGCGACCACGCGCTGTTCGATGGTGACGGCCTCGTCGATCCGCCCTGACTCCCAGTAGGAGGACGCGAGGTGGGCACGGGCCGTGAGGGTGTCCGGGTGGTCCTCACCCAGCACCCGCTCACGGGCGGCCACCACCACCTCCTCGATGGCGACGGCCTCGTCGGTCCGCCCTGCCTCCCCGTAGGAGATAGCGAGGTTGGCGCGGACCGTAAGGGTGTCGGGATGGTCGGCACCGAGCAAGCGCTCGTAGTCGGCCAGCACCCGCTCTTCGATGGCGATGCCTTCCCCCGTGCGCCCCGCCTGCGTGTAGGAGGCGGCCAGGTTGACCCGGGCGATCAGGGTGCCCGGGTGGTCGTCGCCGAACACGCGCTCGTAGTCGGCCAGTACCTGCTCTTCGATGGCGATGGCGTCGTCGGTGCGCCCCGCCTCCCAGTAGAAACCCGCGAGGTTGGCGCGGGGAGTGAGGGCGTCGGGGTGGTCGACGCCGAACACGCGCTCGTAGTCGGCCAGTACCTCCTCCGCGAGGGCGATGGCTTCGTCGGTGCGCCGTTCTTGCTGGTAGGCCAGAGCGACGTTGCTGCGGGTGGCGAGGGTGTCGGGGTGGTCGGAACCCAGCACCCGTACGGCAGTGCCGACCATGCCCTGCCAGTGGGCGGTGGCGGTGGCGGCCAAGCCCGCGTCGAGGAGGCTGTTGCCGACGCGATACAGGACAGCATGTGCCTTGGGGTGCCAGAGGTGTTGCTCCGCGTGGTGGGCGAGAGCGTCCGAGTTGGCGCGTAGCGCGGCGGCCAGCTCCGGGTGGGGCTGGTCGACATCGGGCCAGATCCGGAGGATCGCGTCAGCAGCCGCGCCGACGAGACGGGGAAGGTCGGACTCGGGCAGGTTCTCGCGGACCGCGCGCGCCGTGAGGGCGTGGATGCGCACCGCGCGGGGTTCGGCGCGGGTTTCGCAGGTGATCAGCGCATAGCGGTGCAGCAGGCGTAGCACGGAGTGGGTGAGGTCGGGGGTGACCTCGGGCTCGTACCGGGTGAGGTGGTCGAGCAGGGGTGGGGCGGCCCACAGGGTGTGGGGGTGGCCGGCGGGGTCCAGGAGCGCCACCAGGTGCAGGGCGTGGACGGCCAGGCCGGAGGTGTCGGCGGCCCGGGCGGCGTCGAGGGACAGAAGGAGCGCGACCGTGATCCGACGCCCGTATCCCTCCGTGTCCGCCGTCTCCGGCAGGGCCTCCTCCAAGCGGGTCCGGCGGTCGCTGAAGCGTCGCAGGTACGCCGTGCAGGTCAGGTCCTCGTTGATCATGTGCGCGGCGGCCAGGCCCAGTGCCAGGGGGAGGTGGCCCAAGGCGTCGGCGAGGGCGGGGGCGCGGTCGTCGACGAGATGGCCCACGCCGTCGCCGTCGAGACGTTCGCGGAGGTACGCGTCGGCTTCCTCGGGGGAGTAGACGTCGATGTCGACGCGGGTGCGGCGGCCGCCGGTGAGACGGGCGTCGTTCAGTCGGGTCGTGGCCAGGACCCAGCCCGTGCCGGTTCGGCTGGCGGGCCACCAGGGGGTGAGGTCGGTGGGGTGGGCGATGTCGTCGAGGACGATCAGCCAGCGTCGGGAGGTGGTGGCGAGCCAGCGGAGCAGGGTGCGGGCGTCGGCCTCGGGGTCTTGGCCGGTGGTGCCGGGGAGGCGGATGTCGGCGGCGGCCTGGGCGTACTGGGTGATGACCTGCTGGACCTCGGTGGCGGAGGCCCAGACGACCAGGTCGACGCCTTGGGCGAGGGCGTCGGTGGCGCAGGCGGCGGCGAGCTGTGTCTTGCCGAATCCGCCGCCGCCGGAGAGGACCTGGGTGAGGACCACGGTTCCGCCGTCGGACCGGGCCGCGTCGATCCGGTCGCGGAGGCCGCCGCGCGGCTGGAAGGCGGAGGCCAGGGCCGGTACCGGGCCCACCTCCACGGGCCACGGCACGTGATCGTCGGCCGGTGGCGTGGTGCCGCTCTCGGCGGTGACGTCCTCCGGTACGGCCGTGGTGCCGGGGTGTCCGTGCCGGGCGACGAGGGAGGCGAAGCCGGGCAGGCCGAGGGCCTCGTGGACGGGGGCGGCGTGGAGGCGGCGCCAGTCCATGGTGCGGTTGTCCTCGACCGCGACGCCGACGATCCGGCCGTGGCAGAAGATCGCCGAGCCGGAGGCGCCGGCCCAGGGCCGTTCGCCGCCCTGGTCGGGGCGGGGGGCTCCGGCGGCCGGACGGCCGGGGCGGGTGGGTCCGGCTGCCGGACGGCCGGGGCCTGCGGGGCCACCGCCGCCGCCGTGAGCGGGAGGTCCGTCGAGACTCCTCGCCGCCGGCCACACCGGACAGTCGAGGACCCATCCGGGCAACGACGTCGACACGACCGACAGTTCGCCGTGCAGGTCCTCGAACTGGGCGTCGCTGCCCTCGTCCGCCGCGAAGGCGGGGAGGCCCGCCCCGGTGAACGGGATGCGGGCCGTCCCGCCGGGCCGCCCCCACCGGACCGGTCCCTCGCCGGCCGCGACGGGCTCGTCGAGCCAGAGGAGGGCGATGTCCAGGGCGTCCTCGGGCGGGACGCCGGACCGGGGGTCGGGCCAGCAGACCTCGGCCCGGCGTTCGAGGAGCTGTCCGAAGTGGGGGTGTCCCACCCGCACTTGTACGCGGCCGGCCCAGTGGCCGTCCTCCCGTACGACGTGCAGGGCGGTCAGGACGAGCCGGGGGCCCACGAGGTAGCCGGAGCCGGAGCCGTCCGGGTCTCCGGTGCGGACCCACACCAGCCGTTGGGGATCCACCTCAGTCCTCGTCCCACGGCCGGCGCCGGGCTCCCTCGCCGGAGGTGCCGGACGGAGAAGACGGATCGTCCCCCGAGCCGTTGGCCGCCTGGTTCGTGCCCGAGCCGTTGGCCGGGCCGCCGCTCTCCGGGTTCGTGCCCGAGCCCTCTTCGGCGCCGTCCTCCGAGCCCTCTTCCTCCTCGTCCTCCGCGGGGTTCCCCGCGTTGTTTGCCCCACCGGCCCCACCGGCGCCGCCGGCCCCGCCGTTCGGGCGGGGCCCGAGGCCTCCCGCCTGGCGCCGGATCCGTGCCCTCTCCCCGCCCGTGGCCTCGTCGCGCACCTGGAAGGTGAGGGTCAGGGTCTGGCGGTGGGTGCTGCCGAGGCCGCCGCCGGCCTCGCCGCCGATCTTGGCGCCGAGGGCGCCGACGTCGACTTTGACCTTGCCGTTGCCGTCGCGGCGGAACTCGACTTCGAGGGTGAGTTCGGCCTGTTCGACCTCGAACCGGAACTGTTGGTGGGCCCCGTCGGCCTGGGCCGCGTACAGCTCCTGTCGCAGCTCTCGGAGTGCTTCGGCCAGCGAGATTCCGTTGCCCATGGGTTCCCTTCGTCCGGGGGTGGCCGGTGTGGGCGCCCCACTCGGAAGTTTCTCCCAACCGCCCACCTGGCCGCAGGTGTTCGCGGGCGGTGGGCGGTGGGCGGGGGCGGGGAGGGGGAGGCGAGGGTTACTTGGACATGATGGCGCGGAGGGCGAAGCCGGAGGCGGTCGTCCAGTAGGTGACGAGCTGGCCGTCGTCGGCGTAGAGCTTGGCGACGGGCAGGGGGACGTCGATGGGGGAGCCCGCGTGGGTGCCGGCCTTGGCGCCCTGGAGGGTGAGGGTGATGCCGGTGGCCTCGTACTCGTCGCGGGCGCCGCCGGCGACGAGCAGGGCGGCGTAGCCCTCGCGGCCGGGGTCGAGGGTGACGGGCTTGCCCGGGTCGGGGTCGGTGTCCTTGAGGACGGGGGTGTCGGCCTGGGAGTCGGCGCCGATCCGTACGTGGGGGTAGCGGAAGAGGTTGCACTTCTTCTCGCTGACGTTCTGGACGGTGAGGAGGAGGTGCCTCGGCTCCTTGCTGTCCGGGGGCTCCAGTTCGGAGGAGACGGCGAGTTGTTCCTGCGTGCAGGTGGGGATGGCGGTGCGGCCGCCACCGTTTCCGTTGCCGTCCGTCGTCGCGCCGGGCTTCGGCGGCGCGGTCTCGGTCGGCGTGCCCGCGCTCGGCGAGGCGGTCCGGCTCGGCGTCGCCGACGCCGTGGCGCCCGGCGTCGACGAGCTCGTCGCGCTCGGCCCGCCCGAGCCCTTCCCCTGGTCCGAGCCGTCCTCCGACCCCTGGCACGCCGTCGACGTCAGCAGCGCCGCGACGACGGCGGCCCCGGCGGCGTACCGCCGTCGGCCCCTGGAGCTCCTGCGTGTGGGCAGACTGACCGAAGTCCTCATGATGTATCCCCCGTGTTCGGCCGTACGTGGCCGCTTCCGCACTGTCCTTGGCGAGCAGAGTCTGCTCGCCACCGGATCCCAAGAAGCCTGTGGGGCGCTTCTGTTACCGAGGAGGTACAGGGAGGAGTCCGTTCCGCCTGCATTCCCCGCACAGCGTCTCCCCCTCGGCCCCCCGGAACAGCATCGGCTGTGTGTGCCCACCCCCCTCGCACTCCCGCGCCCCCTCCAGCCGCGCCGACAGCCGTTGCCCACCCGGCCCGGCCGTCGCGGCCCCCACGGCCTCGGGCTCGGGCTCGGACTCGGGTGCGGGCCCGGATGCGGGTACGGGCCCGGGTGCGTGCGCGGGCGCCAGAACCCTCGGCGGCACCTCCCTCAGCAGGAACCTCACCAGCCCCCCGGGCCGGTGTACGGGCGTCCCGGCGCCCGGCATCCCCCGCAGCACGTGCTCGTGCACCTCCCCCGACGAGTACCCCGCCTCCAACCACCGCTCCGCCAGCCGCGCGAGCTCCTCCCGCATGCCGGGCGGGATGGCCCTCAGCGCGGGGGAGAGGAGGTGCAGTACGCCGACCAGCGCGCGGGCGGCTTCCAGGTGAGGACCCTCGGTCCCGGGCGAGGTGGTCCCGGTAGCCCCGGTCGCTTCCGCCGCCCCGGCCGCCCCGGCCACCCTCGTTGCCTCGGCCACCTCGGCCGCCTCGGTCGCTTCCGCCGCCTCGGCCACCTCGGCCGCCTCGGCCACCCCGGCCGCCCCTCCACCTCCCACCCCGCCCGGAAGGTAGGAGGTGTCTTCCCCCAGGTCTTTCTCTGGATGACCGTCGGTCGGCGGGGTCCCCGGCTCACCGACGACCGGCTCACCGGCACCCGGTTTCCGAGGACCCGGTACGACCTGCGGCGATACGAGGTCCGAGCAGACGGGCAGTGGTGTCCCCGCGAGGAGCTTCACCGCCTCGGCGGGGCTCAACGGGGTGCTGGAGACCAGCTGTTGTGTCACCCAGCGTCCGCCTTCCCCCTGTACCCGGCGCTCGTGCACGAACCCCTCGTCCTTCAACTGCCGCTTCGCACGGGTGAACGCGCATGCACCGATTCGGGCACGTTCCGCGGTACGGGACAACGACTCGCGGGCGCCCCGCGGAAGGGAAAGCTGCCAGGTCAGAAGCCGCACGGCGTCGGAGCTCAGCCGGGGGTGCCGAATGATGTCGTGCGAGAGCTGAGTGAAGGCACGCGAGGGAGAGCTAAAGTGCCGGTAGATCACGGTGGATCCCTGTTTCCATCGGTGGTCGAGGCCCCCGGCTGATGTTCCAAGCATCGCCGGGGGCCATTTCGCGTGAACGTATCCCACTCAGGGTGTCGACGCCGACACGATCGGTGATCGTCGCCCGTACGAGTGAGCGACCTTTCGCTTCCGCTCGTCTGGCGCGCCGACGGGATGCCCGAGGCGGCGTACGGCATCGGTGGAGGTCCCGTGACGTGGAGATCCCCGGCGGGAACCAGGAGCAGTGCGAGAGGATGACGGCGCTGATCCAGGGCGCGGAGTGGTTTCCGCCGGAGGGGTTCCTCGCGCACGCGTCGGGGCCGGACGGTTCCGGGAGATGGCGGATCGTGGACTTCTTCGAGACGGAGGAGCACTTCGAGGCCTTCGCGCAGAAGGCGATGCCGTTCTTCGAGGAGGCGGGGCCCGGGAGGCCGTTCCGAGCGTGCAGCAGGCGGTGAACGTGGTCGTGCGGGGCGGGGGCGGCTGAACGGCCTCCGGGCCCGAAGGCTGCCGAAGGTCGCCGAAAATGCTTTGCGGGGCGGGGGCGTCGGGAGCCACCCTCTCGGGCATGACCAGTCATCCTTCCCGCCCCGTCGCGGACCTGTTCTCCGCCGACGGGCGCCTCAAGGCGATCCCGCGCAAGCCCGCACGCCGCGAGGCGCTGCTCGCGCACCTCGCCGCGACCCTGTTCGAGGCGGACCGGACCTACCGCGAGCCCGAGGTCAACGAGGCCCTGAGCGCCGTGCACGAGGACTTCCCGGCCCTGCGCCGATACCTGGTGATCGGCGGGTTCCTGACCCGTACGAAGGACGGGGCGGACTACCGCCGACAGCAGCAGCCCGGCACCCCCGGAGGCGCGATCCCCGCCGTCGCGTGATGGGCGGGACGGTCGTGGCCGGGCTGTTGGCCGGCTACGGCATCGCGATCCCGGTCGGCGCCGTCGGCGCCCACCTGGTGGCGGTCGCGGCCCGCTCCCCGTGGCGTACGGGTGCGGGCGCGGCCCTGGGCATCGCGGCGGCGGACGGCGTGTACGCGCTGCTCGCCGTGCTCGGCGGGGCGGCGCTCGTCCCGGTGATCGCTCCCGTGACGACCCCGCTGCGGTGGATCTCGGCCGTGGTGCTCGTGGGGCTCGCGGCGCGGGCGACGTGGACGGCCGTACGGGCCTACCGGGCGCGCTCGGCGCCCACGCGGGACGGGACGGGCGCCCCGCTCACCCCGGTCCGGGCCTTCCTCGCCTTCCTCGGCATCACGATCCTCAACCCGATGACGGTGATCTACTTCGCCGCCCTGATCCTCGCCCGCGGCCCCTCGGCCGCGTCGACCGTCACCGAAGGCACCGTCTTCGTCCTCGCCGCACTCGTCGCCTCGGCCAGCTGGCAACTGCTGCTCTCCACGGGCGGCACCCTCCTCGGCCGGGTCCTGACCGGCCCGCGAGGCCGCCTCACGACCGCCCTGGCGTCGAGCGCGCTCATCGCGGCGCTGGCGGTGGGCCTCGTGGTGTGACCCCCGGGCCGGGCAAGAGGCTTCGCTGAAGGGCTAGTTGCTGGGGATGTAGTAGTCGCAGCCGGTGCCGTTGCCCCAGTTGGTCGCGTTGAGGAGCGCGGTACCCGTCGTCGGCCCCACGATCCCGTCCTGATTCAGGCCCTTCCACTTCTGGAAGGCCCTGATCGCACCGTCGGTGTCCGGGCCGAAGAGACGGTCCTCGGCGATCGGGTGGTAACCGGTCTGCCACCACAGGTCGTTGAAGAGGTCCTGGAAGCACCCCACCCCTTCCCGGGTGTTCGGCTGCCCGTAGCCGATCCACTGGGCCCAGGGGTGGGCCTGGGCGGGAGCGGCCCACGCGCCCAGGGCGAGAGCGGTGCTTGCCGCGACGAATCCGAGTCGGGCCATCGGCGCCTTGAAGTTCACGTGCGAATCCTCGATTCCTGAAGGGTGTCGGCGTGACCGGCCGCCCCGCACCCCAGTAGCGGGGCAACCGCCCTCAGCCTCCCGCCTCCCTCCAACAGCCCACCAACAGAAGATCAACGGTGTCGGCGTCCCACGGGCACAGGCCCTCCGGATGATCAGGCGGTCCACGGCTGCGTCCCCCGGGCCCTCGCGATCCCCCTGGTGTCGCCATCCCCCTGGTGTCGCCGTCTCCGCCTTTCGTGACGTCTCAGTGCCCGGAAGCGGCTTGCCCTGGGACGGGCGTTCGGGTCAGGCTCCTGCGCTGATCGTCCGGAGGTGGTCCGGGCGGCTTCGGAGAACGGGGGAGCCGTGACGGGGCGGGTACTGGGGTCGGGGTTGCGGCAGCGGCATCTGGCGATGATCGCGCTGGGCGGGGCGATCGGGGCCGGGCTGTTCGTGGGGTCGGGGTTCGGGATCGCGGCGGCCGGACCGGGAATCCTGGTGGCGTACGCGCTGGCCGGGGTGCTGACGGTGCTGGTGATGCGGATGCTGGGGGAGATGTCGGCGGCGCGTCCGGTGACGGGCTCGTTCGCGGAGCACGCGCGGCGGGCGTTCGGGCCGTGGGCGGGGCTGCTGGCCGGGTGGATGTACTGGGCGCTGCTCGTGGTGAGCGTGGCGGCGGAGGCCGTCGGGGCGGCGCGCATCGTGGGCGGCTGGGTGCCGGGGGTGCCCGGCTGGGCGTGGGTGGCCGTCTTCATGAGCGTGTTCACCGTGAGCAACCTGGCCGGGGTGCGCAACTTCGGTGAGCTGGAGTTCTGGTTCGCGGGTCTGAAGATCGCCGCCATCGGCGGCTTCCTCGTGCTCGGGGCGGTCGTCGTCGCGGGGCTGCTCCCCGGCCATCCGTCCCCCGGCGCCGCCCACCTCACCGGCGACGGCGGCTTCCTGCCGCACGGCTGGCACGGCGTGGCCGTCGGCATGGTCGCGGCCGTGTTCGCCTTCGGCGGCCTGGAGACCGTCACGATCGCGGCGGCGGAGTCCGACGACCCGGTCCGCGCCGTGCGCGCGGGCGTACGGGCCGTCATGTGGCGCGTGTCGGTCTGCTACCTGGGCTCGATGGCGGTCATCGTCACCCTCGTCCCGTGGAACGCGCCCGGCGTCGCCGACGGCCCGTACGCCGCCGTGATGGACACCCTCGGCGTCCCCGGCGCCGCCGACCTCATGAAGGCCGTCGTGCTCGTCGCCCTCCTGTCGGCGATGAACGCCAACGTCTACGGCTCCTCGCGCATGCTGTACGCCCTGGTCGGCCGCGGCGACGCGCCCCGCCCCCTGGGCCGGCTGCGCGCCGGCGTGCCCTACGCCGCCGTCCTCGCCTCCGCCGCCTTCGGCTTCGTCTCGGTCGTCCTCAGCCTGCTCTGGCCGCGTACGGTCTTCCCGTTCCTGCTCAACTCCATCGGCGCCGCGATCCTGATCGTCTGGGCGCTGATCGCCGCGTCGCACCTGCGGCTGCACGGCCCGTCCGCACGGGCCTGTCTCGCCCTCGCGGGCATCGGCGCGGTGCTGCTCTTCATGCTCGGCGACGCGGCCAGCCGCACCCAGCTCCTCACCACCGGCTGCTGGGCCGCCGCCCTGCTGGCCTGGGCGTGGGTCAGGAGCGTCAGGAACGCGCGTACCGGGCCAGGAACAGATCCACTCCCGAACTGATCACCCGCGTCAGCTCGGCGTCGTCGATCTCGGCCGCGGGCGAGAAGGTGCGGACGAGCTGCGGCACGCCCAGCGTCGCCGCGACCAACTGCTGCACGGCGAGGGCCGGATCCGGCACGTCGAGCGTGCCGCGCGCGTTCAGCTCCGTGAAGGCCTCGATGAGCGGACCGTTGTTCATGTCGTAGCTCACCCGGTACCAGAGCTGCCCCAGCTGCGGGAAACGGTCTATCTCGCCGATCACCAGCCGCCGCAGCGACATGATGTCCGGCCGCAGCAGGATCCGGGCCCAGTCCGTGGTCAGCCTGATCAGCGCCGCCCGCAGGTCCGGCGCCTCGGCGATGGTGGAGTTCGACGGCTCCAGATCCGCGTACGTCTTCGGCAGCACCCCGCCGATCACCGCGAGGAACAGCCGCTCCTTGCTGCCGAAGTGCTTGTAGATCGTCGCCTTCGAGACGCCCGAGCCGCGGGTGATCGCGTCCATCGACGCCGCCGAGTAGCCCTCCGCGAGGAACTCCGCGAGCGCCGCGTCGATGATCGCCTGCCGCTTCCGCGACGCCGCGTCCGCGGGGTCCGGGATGATCGGGATGCCGTACTCGTCGAGGGCGTCCTGGGTCTCGGCTCCGGCTCCCATGGGGGTGTCCTTACGCGGGGTGACGACGGGGGGTGGCTATGGGGTACTGCGGGGTGACTTCGGGGTGACTTCGGGGACTGCGGGGGTGACAGGGAACCGTCAGTATATGAACTGAACGGTTTGGTCTGCAAAGGGCGGGCGCGGCGCCGAACCGGCCGGGAACGCGTCGCGGGCCGCTCATGTCGTCGGGGCCGCCAGGGCGGCCAGGGCCGGCCCCGCCGCGACCCCGACCAGGAACGCCAGGTTGAAGAGGCTGATCGCGAGGCCGTGACGGGCCTGCGGCAGGCCACCGGTCGCGGCACCCGTGAGGAGCCCCTGCCCTCCTGCGGTGACGAGGGCGCTCATCCCCGAGCCGACGAGGACCACAGCCGGCCACGGCGCGGCGAGCGCGAGCACGAGCGCCCCCGCCGAACCCGTCCCCAGCACCATCCGGACCCTGCGTGCTCCCAGGATCAGCGCCGACCGGATCAGCAGCCACGACAGCAGCGCCCCCGCGAGCGCCGCCAGCGACGCGACCGCACCCGTCTGCACGGAACTCCAGCCGGTGAGGGCGGCGACGCGGCGCGGAGCCGCGTACAGCAGGGCGAAGTTGACGATCGAGAGGACGAGCATGAGGCCGGCGGCGGTGCGGAAGCGGGCGTTGCGGAGGATGTCGAGGGGGAGGGCGGGGGCGGGGGTGAGTGTCGGGGTGAGTGTGGGGGTGGGGGAGGGACTGGGGGCGGGTGCGAGGTTGGGGTCGGGGTGGAGTGTGGGGGAGTGGCTGGGGGTGGGGGAGGGGCGCGGGATCGGGATGTACCTCGGCTCCTGTCCCTGGGCCGACAGGCGGAGGGCCGGGGCGAGGGCGAGGAGGCTGAGGAGGGGGAGGACCAGGGCGGCGCGCCAGTCGAGGGCTCCGGCGACGGCCGCGCCGGCGAAGAGGCCGATGGTGCCGCCGGCGGCGCTGCCGATGGCGACGAGCCCGGGGGTGCGGCCCGTGGAGTCCCGGCCGGCGAGCTGGAAGGCGGCGATGTTCAGGCCGGCCGCGCCCGCCGCCTCCAGGGCGCGCCCGGCGACCGCCAGGGAGAGGGTGGGGGCGAGGAGGACGAGCAGGGCGCCGAGGGCGACGAGGACGGCGGCGGCCCGTATGACGCCGGCGGGCCCGTGCCGGCGGCCGGCCGTGGCCGACAGGAGCGGGGTGCCGGCCGCCATCCCGAGCCCGTACGCCGTCATCAGCCAGGCCGCCGAAGCCGGGGACACGGCCAGTTCGCGGGCCGCCTCCGGAAGGGCGAGGCTCGGGCCGGACACGCCCATCGCCGCGGGCGCGGCGAGCGCCGCCAGCAGCAGTCCGGCCCGGGTGCCGCCGCGTGGAGCGGCGTCGCGTAGGGGCGTCGACGTGGACACGGCGGTCATGCCGGCATCCGTCCCATCGCGCCGTGCCTGAAGTCCCGTTCCGCCTGACGGAGTTCGGCGGCCGTGTTCATCACGAACGGGCCGCTCCGGGCGACCGGTTCGCCGATCGGCTCACCGGTGAGGACGAGCACTTCGGCCGCCCAGCGGGGGTGTGAGGCGGCGACGGTGACCGGCTCGTCGCCCGGGGCCGGGGCGTCGGCCGGGCCCGCCTTGTGGGTCGGGCCCGGCTCGTCGGTCCCGTGCGGCTCGTCGAACGGGCCCGCCTCGATCGTGAAGCGTTCGCCGTCCCGGGCGAGGACGGCGAGGTGGCCGTCGGGGAGGTGGGTGCCGGAGACGGTGGCCGCGCCCTGGAGGACGTAGACCATCGCGTTGTGACCGGTGGGGACGGTGAACTCGGCGCGGCCGCCGGGCGTGAGGCGGCCGTGGGCGACGAGGACGGACGTACGGGTCTCGAAGGGGCCCGTCACGCCGTGGCTGGTGCCGGCGAGGACGGTCACGGAGGTGCCGTCCGGGGCGACGGCGACGGGGAGTTCGGCGGCCTCGGCGTTCTGGCTGTGCGGCGGGAGGGCCTTCAGCCGGGCGGGAAGGTTCAGCCAGATCTGGAGCATGTGCTGACGGCCGCCGGAGGCGAGGAACTCCTCGGTGGGCAGGGCCTCGTGGACGATTCCGGCACCGGCGGTCAGCCACTGGACGCCACCGGAGCGGACGACGGCGTGGTGGCCGCGGGAGTCGGCGTTCGCGATGTCGCCGTCGAGCACGTACTGGATCGTCTCGAAACCGCGGTGAGGGTGCGGGGGAGCGCCCTTCGCCTCGCCGGGCCCGAGGTCGACCGGCCCGACCTGGTCGACCATCAGGAAAGGGTCGACGAAGGGGAGGTCCTCGGTGGGGAAGGGGCGGCGGACGGGGAATCCGGCGCCCTCGTAGGTGTGGACGGGGCGGGTGACACGGGCGACGGCCCGCGCGGTGGTGCTCGCGGTGGCGGTGGCGGTGGCGGTGGCGGTGGCGGGGGTCGCGGTCGCCGCCACGGCGGTCGCGGAGTCGATCACGGAGGAAGCCATGCGTCGAATGAACTACACCATTCAGTTCACTGTCAAGACTGAACTGTTTTGTTGACTGAACCGGTTGGTTGACAGACTGAACCGACCGGTTTAGCTTCGTCGTCGTCGAGTCCGGCGCCCGCCGGCTCACCCGACGAACTGGGGGGTTCCCATGTCCGCGTCCTCGATCCTCGCCATCTCCGGCTCGCTCCGCGCCGACTCGCACAACACGCTGCTGCTGCGTGCCGCACGGAAGTTCAATCCCGGCGGCATGGAGATCGAGATCTACGAAGGCCTGCGCGACATCCCGCCGTACGACCTCGACCTCGACACCCCCGACCTGCGACCGGCCGCCGTCCGCGACCTCCGCCGCCGCGTCGCCGAGGCGGACGGCCTGCTCATCGCGACCCCGGAGTTCAACTACTCCGTCCCCGGCGTCCTCAAGAACGCCCTCGACTGGCTCAGCACCGACTGGACCCGCACCGAGGGCCTCCCCCTGAGCCGCAAGCCCACCGCCATCCTCGGCGCCGGCCCCGGCGCCTTCGGCACCGTCCGCGCACAGATCGCCCTCCGCCAGATCCTCGTCTGCACCGACAACGACGTCGTCGTGAAGCCCGAGGTCCACGTCTTCCGTTCCCACGAGCGCTTCGACGCCGACGGCCACCTCACCGACGACACCACCGTCACGCTCCTCCAGGACCTCCTCACCGCCCTCCACTCCAAGATCGAAGGGGCGGCGACCCGCGCATGACACCCTCCGAGTTCGCGTCTGAGTACGGGCCCGCGCCTGAGTGCGAGCCCCTGCCCGCGTACGAGCCCGCGCCCGCGCCCGCCTACGAGCCTGCGCCCGCACCGGACCCCGTGCCCGCGCCGGACCCTGTGCCCGCGCCGGACCCTGTGCCCGCGCCGGACCCTGTGCCCGCGACCGTGACGTACGTCGGGACCGCGACGGTTCTCCTCCGTCTCGGCGGTCTCACCGTCCTCACCGACCCCGCGTTCGACGAGGCCCCCGCCGACTATCCGGGGGCTCGCCCCCTCCGTCGCACCACCGGCCCCGCGCTCGCCGCCGACCGGCTGCCGCACGTCGACCTGGTCCTGCTCTCCCACGACCAGCACGCCGACAACCTCGACCACGCCGGCCGCGAGGTGCTCGCCCGGGCGGCGACGGTCCTCACCACGCCCGAGGCTGCCGAACGCCTCGGCGACGACGGTCTGACGAACGGCCGGATCGAGGGCCTCGCGCCCTGGGAGAGCCGGAAGGTCACCGCCGGCGGCACCACGGTCACGGTCACCGCCACCCCGGCCCGTCACGGCCCGGCGGGCACCGAGCACGTCACCGGGCCCGTGACCGGCTTCGTCGTCGAGTACGACGGCGGGACCCTGTACGTCTCCGGCGACACCGTCCGCCACGACGCCCTGGCCGAGATCGGCGCCCGCTTCGCCATCGACACCGCCTTCCTCCACCTCGGCGACGCCCACTTCCCCACCACCGGCGACCGCGCCTTCTCCATGAGCGCCCGGGAAGGCGCCGCCCTCGCCCGGACCCTGGACGCCCGTACCGTCATCCCCCTCCACTTCGACTCCTGGGACCACCTCGCCGAGGACCCCGCCCGCATCACCGCGGCCTTCGCCACTCCCGACCTCGCGGGCCGCCTCCGCCTCCTCCCGCCGGGCGTAACCGAAACGCTCTGATCACCTGGCCGGAAACATGCGATGATCATCCCCAACTGTCGGCAGGGGGCCGACATTTAGGGGGATTACCACCATGCGCATCCCGCAGCGGATCGCCGCCGCCGTCGCCATCGCCTTCACGGCCACCGGCCTGGCCTTCACCGCGGTCACGCTCGCCGCCCCGACCGACGCCCAGTCGTCCACGGTCCAGGCCGGCACCATCACCAACCGTCCGTGACTCCGGGGGGATTCATGAACATCACGGCCCGCATCACCATCGTTGTCGCGGCGGCCGCCGCCGCCTTCGGCCTCGCCGCCGGCGCCCTCACCCTTCAGCCGTCAGCCGGAGCCACCACGGTCCAGGCCGGCAACATCGTCAACATGCCGTGAACCCGGGGGGATCCATGAGCATCAAGACCCGCGTCACCTTCGCCCTGGCGGTGGCCGTCGCCGCGTTCGGCTTCGCCGCCGGCGCGTTCGCGCTCCAGTCGTCCGCCGCCGACAGCGGCACGGTCCAGGCCGGCACCGTCACCAACCATCCGTAACTCTCGCTGGAGATCATCCCCATGACCCGCACCATCGCCCTCGCGCTCGGCGCGCTGTCGCTGCTCGTCCTCGGTGTGACCGCCGCGACCGTCCCGGGTGGGGCGGAGCGCGTATCGGCGCACACGATCGTGCCTGAGTAGGGCGCGCAAGGAAGTACGGATCCGGCCTCTCCCGTCGTGTACGGGGGAGGCCGGACGCGTGTCAGGGGGTGCGGCGGGAACAGACGGCGAGGGCGACGGTGCCGGCGAGGGCCAGGGCGGTGCCGGCGGCGAGGACACCGCGGTGGGAGCGCCAGGAGAGTACGGAGCGGGTCGATCGGGCGGAGAGCAGGGAGCAGACGCTCGCCCAGGAGCCGACGGACGCGATGGACTGGGCGGAGCCGATGGAGCCGATCGACAGGGCGGAGCCGACGGAGCCGACGGACATGAAGGAGCCGACCGAGCCGATGGAGAGGGTCGAGCCGACCGAGCCCACGGACAGGAACGAGTCCCGGGACCACAGGGACAGGGGCGAGGTGCGCTGAGTGGTCATGCGGCGATCCTAGGCAGGGCCGGGACGACCGGCGAGCGGGTGCGGCGGGGTGGGTGGGCGCTCGGGCGCTCGGGCGCTCGGGCGGGCGGGCGATGAGTTCCGGAGGTGCGGGGAGTCGTTCTCGGAGAGTCGCCGCGGGAAGCCGCTGTCGTCGCGATATCACCGTGGACGCGGTGTCGCGGTGTCGCGGTGCCGCCGAGGTCGTGGTGCCGTCGTGGTCGTGGAGGAGGACGTACGTGGAGCAGTTGCTGAGGGTCATGAACTTCAGCGTGTCGAGCGACGGGTTCGGGGCGGGGGTGGGGCAGAGCCTGGAGAGGCCGTTCGGGCATGCGGAGCCGGGGGAGATGTTCGCGTGGGCGGGGGCGACGGCGAGCTGGCCGATGAGGACGGATTCGGGGGGCAGCAGAGGGCTCGACGACTACTTCACGCGGGACTTCGCACGGAACATCGGCGCGGAGATCATGGGCCGGAACAAGTTCGGGCCGCAGCGGGGGCCGTGGGTCGATCACGAGTGGAAGGGCTGGTGGGGTGAGGAACCGCCTTTCCGGACGCCGGTGTTCGTCATGACGCACCACCCGCGGCCGTCGTTCACGCTGTCGGACACGACGTTCCACTTCGTGGACGAGGAACCGGCGAAGGTCCTCGCGAGGGCGCGGGAGGCGGCGAAGGGCCAGGACGTCCGGCTGGGTGGCGGGGCGACGGTGATCCGGGAGTTCCTCGACGCCGACCTGGTCGACACGCTGCACGTGGCGGTGTCGCCGGTGGAGCTGGGGGCCGGGGCGCGGCTCTGGGAGTCCCCGGACGAGCTGCTGGACCGCTTCGAGCACGAGGCGGTGGTGAGCCCGAGGGGCGGGGTGACGCACCACCTGTTCTGGCGCCGCTGAGTACCTGTGTCCGAGTCGCCCAAGTCGGCCGTTCGGTGTGCGGTCCGACCTTCGCGGCCTCGGGTGATTCGTCGGGTCATCAACGTGATCGCAGCCCAAGTGACGAGGCTTCGGAGCGCTGGATGAGCCGTTCGTAGCCGCGTGCGTGGCGGCGGGCGCGCATCGGCCAGGCCAGTGTCCGCTCGACCACCCAACGGCGGGCCAGGCCAGTGTCCGCTCGACCACCCAGCGGCGGGGCAGGGCGACGAATCCGGTGGCGTCCTTGGGCCGGCTGAGCGTTTTGATGGTGAGGCGGAGGTGCTCCTTGGCCCAGGTGACGAGCCGGCCCGCGTGGGCGGAGTCGGCCCAGACGATGACACCGACCCTACGGGCCCGGTCCGCCCCCGGGCCCGGCCGGTGAGTTGGCACCGGCCGGGGGTCGTGCGCGGCGGTCGGCCGCGGGGAACTGTGCGCGGAGGTCAGTCGCGGGGAGATGTGCGCGGCGGTCGGTCGCGCCACCAGTCGAAGCGGCCGCGGTTGTCGTCGTCGGTGTCCTGCTGGTCGGTGGAGATGGTGAGGACGATGTCGCGGAGGGGGCCGTCGAGGTGGTCGGCGAGGGCGCGGCCGGCGAGGTCGAGGTCGTCGAGGAGGGGGGTGTACTCGGCGGCGATGGAGCTGCCGACGGAGCCGCTGGCGGCGAGGGCGTCGAGGTCGTAGAGGGCGCGGGCGAGGGCGGTGGTGGTGTCGCCGCGGATGTGCTCGGCGGCCTTGGCGAGGCCTTCGGCGGCACGCTTGTGCTCGTCGTGGTCGACGAAGACGCTCCAGCTGCCCGCGTTGGTCCCTGTGACGGGGCCGGGGGTCGTGGCGAAGGACGCGCCCCTGGTGCCGGAGCCGGTTCCGTCGGGGAGGTCGTCGCCGGAGCTGCCGCGGATGCCGTCGGGGAGGTCGCCGCCGGAGCTGCCGCGGATGCCGTCGGGGAGGTCGCCTCCCGAGCTGCCGCGGACGCCGTCGCCCAGGTCGCCGCCGATGGCGCGGCCGAGGAGGCCGCCGAGGGTGGTGGGGACGGTCTTGACGGCGATGACGTCCTCGTCGCCGCGGGCGCGGGCGGCGCCTTCCCGGGCTTCGGCGAGGGTCGTCGTCACGTTGGTCTCCAGGTCTTCCCTGGCGACGTCGATGTGCCGCTGGAGTGTGGCGTTGGGGGCGGCGGTGCCGATGTCGGGGTTCATCGTCCGGAGGTACGAGACGATGTCCTGGGCGCGGTCCTTGCCGATGGCGATGGTGTCGCCGCAGCCCTGGATCTCGGCGGCGATGGTCAGGGCGGCGGCGGTCGTCCGGTCGAAGCACGCGCGGACGCGGGTCCAGTGCGCCTCCAGGGCCTTGAGCGCCTCGCCGCGCCCGCTGGAGATCAACCGCTGGACGGCCTTGGTCGCTTTGTGGCCGTCCTCCTCCAGGGAGGACCGGTAGGAGCGGAGGTGTCCGTCGGCGTCGGACGACCGGTCCTCGTTCGCCTCGATCCAGGGCAGGGCGTACTGGTCCATCAGCGCCCGGTCGCCGTCCATCGGTTCGACTGCCATGTGAACTCCCCCTGGATGTCCGGTCGTTGGTCGAAAACGGTCTCATGGGACACGGGTGCCGACAAGGGCTGCACGGCGGGGTGGCGCGGGGTCGTGCGTCAGCGGTCGGCGGCCTGGAAACCGCGCAGGCGGAGGCTGTTGCCGACCACGAAGACCGAGGAGAAGGCCATGGCCGCGCCCGCGATCATCGGGTTGAGCAGTCCGGCCGCGGCGAGCGGCAGGGCGGCCACGTTGTAGGCGAAGGCCCAGAAGAGGTTCGAGCGGATCGTGCCGAGGGTCCTGCGCGAGAGCCGGATGGCGTCGGCCGCGGCCCGCAGGTCGCCCCGTACGAGGGTCAGGTCGCCGGCCTCGATGGCGGCGTCCGTCCCGGTGCCCATCGCCAGACCCAGGTCGGCCTGGGCGAGCGCGGCGGCGTCGTTCACGCCGTCGCCGACCATGGCGACCGAACGCCCCTCGGCCTGCAGCCGCTTGACGACGTCGACCTTGTCCTGCGGCATGACCTCGGCGATGACCTCGTCGATGCCGACCTCGGCGGCGACGGCCTCGGCGACCGCCTTGTTGTCGCCGGTGAGCAGGATCGGGGTGAGCCCCAGGGCGCGGAGCCGGCGGATGGCCTCCGGGCTGGTCTCCTTCACGGCGTCGGCGACCTCCAGGACCGCGCGGGCCTCGCCGTCCCAGGCCACGGCGATCACGGTCCTGCCGGTCTTCTCGGCCGTGTCCTTCGCGGACTTGAGGTCCGCCGGGAGGGCCATGGCCCACTCCTCGAGCAGCTTCTCCCGGCCGACGAGGACGGCGTGGCCGTCGACGACGCCCTGGACGCCGAGACCGGGGACGTTGGCGAAGTCCTCGGGGGTGGGCAGGGTGCCGACCCTGGCGGCGGCGCCGGTGGCGACGGCCTGCGCGATCGGGTGCTCGGAGGAGTGCTCCAGGGCGCCGGCGAGGCGCAGGACGTCGGTCTCGACGGTGCCGTCGGCGGTGTGGACCTTGATGAGGGTCATCAGGCCGGTGGTGACGGTGCCGGTCTTGTCGAGGACGATGGTGTCGACCTTGCGGGTGGTCTCCAGGACCTCGGGGCCCTTGATCAGGATGCCGAGCTGGGCGCCGCGGCCGGTGCCGACCATGAGGGCGGTCGGGGTGGCCAGGCCGAGGGCGCAGGGGCAGGCGATGATCAGGACGGCGACGGCGGCGGTGAAGGCCGCGGTCAGGCCCTGTCCGGTGCCGAGCCAGAAGCCGAGGGTGCCGAGCGCGAGCGCGATGACGACGGGGACGAAGACGGCGGAGATCCGGTCGGCGAGGCGCTGGGCGGCGGCCTTGCCGTTCTGCGCGTCCTCGACGAGCTTCGCCATCCGGGCGAGCTGGGTGTCGGCGCCGACGCGGGTGGCCTCGACGACCAGCCGGCCGCCGGCGTTCAGGGTGGCGCCGGTGACCGAGTCGCCGACCGAGACCTCGACCGGGACGGACTCGCCGGTGAGCATGGAGGCGTCGACGGCCGAGGATCCCTCGACGACGGTGCCGTCGGTGGCGATCTTCTCGCCCGGGCGGACCAGGAAGCGGTCCCCGACCTGGAGTTCCGCGGTGGGTACGGTGACCTCGCGGTCGTTCCTGAGGACGGTCACCTCCTTCGCGCCCAGCTGCATCAGCGCCTTCAGTGCGGCGCCCGCCTTGCGCTTGGAGCGGGCCTCGAAGTACCGGCCGGCCAGGATGAAGGCGGTGACGCCGGCGGCGGCCTCCAGGTAGATGTTCCCGGCGCCGTCGGTGCGGGCGATCGTGAACTCGAAGGGGTGCGTCATACCCGGCGTACCGGCCGTGCCGAGGAACAGCGCCCACAGCGACCACAGGAACGCGGCGGTCGTGCCGACCGAGATCAGGGTGTCCATGGTGGCGGCGCCGTGCCTGGCGTTGGTCCAGGCGGCCTTGTGGAACGGCCAGGCGGCGTAGACGACGACCGGGGCGGCGAGGGTGAGGCTCAGCCACTGCCAGTACTCGATCTGGAGGGCCGGGACCATCGCCATCGCGATGACGGGCACGGCGAGCGAGACGGCGGTGACCAGGCGCTGCCTGAGCGGCCGCAGCTCCTCGTCGGCCTTCTCCTCGTCGCTCGGGCCCTCGGGGGCTCCGGCGGCGGCCGGACGCTCCGGCCCGGGCTCCCTGGCGGTGTAGCCGGTGGCCTCGACGGTGGCGATCAGGTCGGCGACGTCGACGTCGGCGTCGAAGGTGACCTTCGCCTTCTCGGTGGCGTAGTTGACGGTGGCCTCGACCCCGTCCATGCGGTTGAGCTTCTTCTCGATGCGGGCCGCGCAGGAGGCGCAGGTCATGCCGCCGATGGCGAGCTCGACCTGGGCGGTGCCCGGAGTGGTCGTGGTCATTTCCTGCTCCCTTTTGATTGGGCTCGGTTCGCCCGTCGTGGCGGCCGTTCGGCGGGGTCGGGCGGGGCCGGGGCCCGGGCGTGGCGGTGGGCCCCGGCGGCCGGGGTGGTGAGGGCGGCCGTCCGCCGACCGGGCGGACCGTCGCGTAGGGGACGGGGAGGCGGGCGGTCGTCCGTCGGCCGGGCGGACCGGCGTGTACCGGGACGGGGCGCGGGTGGGCGTCGGCCGGCCCGGCGGCGGATCAGGCCCGGCCGGTCAGCTCGTAGCCCGCGTCGTCGACGGCCGCGGTGATCGCGGCGTCGTCGGGCTCACCGCCGGTGGTCACGGTCACCAGGCCGCCGGCGACGTCGACGTCCACGGAGATGACGCCGTCGAGCGCGCTCACGGAGTCGGTGATCGCGGTCCTGCAGTGGCCGCACGTCATGCCGGAGACGGCGTAGACGGTGACGGTGCTGTCGGCGACGGCGGCGGTCTGCGTGGTGGAGCAGCTGTGGTCGGGGGTGCAGCAGGAGCCCATGGCTTCCTCCTCGGTCGGTTCCACTTTCTTCGATACCCTAGGGGGGTATCAGGTCGTGGGTCCATGTATACCCCCCAGTGGTATCTGAAGCAAGCGAATCGGCGGCTTGACTTGATACCCCCTAGGGGTATGGTGAAGTGTATGGGGGGAAGCGCGTCGAAGGGGTCACTGCGGCTCACCGCCGCTCACCCCCGCCCCCTCAACCCCTCCTCGCGCCCCTGTACGCCTCCGTCCCATACGCCCCTCACGTACGTACGCCCCTCACGTACGTACGCCCCTCACGCACGGGAGAGCAGCAATGAACACCGGAGTGAAGATCACCGCCTTTGCCGCCGCGCTCGCCGCGACCTTCGGGACCGCGTACGGGGTCGGCAAGGGGGTCGGGCCCGTCGGCGAACCGAAGCAGGCCGCGCACGGCGATCACGCCGCCGCGCCCGCACCCTCGAAGAGCCCCACGGTCGGCGGACACGCCGGCCGCGACGAGGGCGCCACGACCGGCACCCCCGCCACCGCGGAACCCCCCGGCGGCCTCCAGGTCTCCCAGGGCGGCTACACGCTCGCCCTGGAGACGCCCACGCCGCCCGCGGGCCGCAGCGTCCTCACGTTCTCGATCAAGGACGCGACCGGCAGGAAGGTCACCGCCTTCACCACCGAACACGGCAAGGAACTGCACTTCGTCGTCGCCTCGCGCGACCTCGGCACCTTCCGCCACCTGCACCCCGTCAAGGCCGCGGACGGCACCTGGTCGGTGGCCGCCGACCTCCCCGCCGCCGGCGGCTACAAGGCCTTCGCCGACTTCAAGCCCGCCACACCCGGCGCCAAGGCCGTCACCCTCGGCGCCGACCTCGCCGTACCCGGGGCGTACGCGCCCAAGCCGCTCCCCGCCGTCGCCTCGACCGCGACCGTCGACGGCTACCAGGTCCGGCTCGGCGGCACCCTCGACCCCGGCAAGGCCGGCGAGCTCCGGCTCACCGTGACCAAGGCCGGCGAGCCCGTCACCGACCTCGAGCCCTACCTCGGGGCGTACGGGCACCTCGTCGCCCTCCGCGACGGCGACCTCGCCTACCTCCACGTGCACCCGAACGAGGGTGGCCCCGGCCCCGACGTCTCCTTCACGGCGACCGCGCCCAGCCCCGGCGCGTACCGTCTCTTCCTGGACTTCCGGCACGAGGGCAAGGTCCGCACCGCCGCCTTCACGGTCACCACCGGAAGCGCGCGGGCGACCGGGAAGGCGACCGTTCCCGCCATCGGTGAGCCCACGCACGGTGCGGCGGGCCACGCGCACGGTTAGTCTGGTCATTGGACTAGACCTGTAGCCGTCATTCATGGAGGAATGGGCTCGATGAGCAACCGTGCAGTCCTTGAGGTGATCGCCCTCGACGAGGAGGACGCGGTCGCCGCCCAGACCGGCGGCGCCGACCGGCTCGAACTCGTCACCGACATGGCGGCGGACGGGCTCACACCGTCCACGGCCTCGTTCGCGGCGATCCGCGCCGCCGTCGACATCCCGCTGCGCGTGATGCTCCGCCTCACCGACGGCTTCGCCGCCGGAGACGTCGACGCCCTCGTCGGACGGGCCCAGGAACTGCGGGCCGCCGGCGCCGACGAGTTCGTCCTCGGTTTCCTCACCCCCGACGGCGAGCCCGACCTGGTCGCCG
Source organism: Streptomyces sp. NPDC043176 (assembly GCF_056436715.1). NCBI lineage: Bacteria > Bacillati > Actinomycetota > Actinomycetes > Kitasatosporales > Streptomycetaceae > Streptomyces > Streptomyces sp. NPDC043176. The sequence continues at coordinate 3,634 of NZ_JBWKCA010000016.1, read as the reverse complement.
TCGAGCGGCTGATCACCGTCCTCGACGGCTGCCGCTGGACCTTCCACCGGGCCATCGACCGCGCCGCCGACCGCGACGGACTCCGCAAGCGGCTCGCCGACCTGCCCGGCCTCGACACCTACCTCACCGCCGGCTCCGCCACCGGCGTCGACGACGGCCTCGCCACCCTCAAGGCCGAGGCCGCCCGCGCCGGCGAACCCGGCTACGAGCCCCAGATCCTCGTCGGCGGCGGCCTCCGCCTCGACCACCTCCCCGAGCTCCGCTCCGCCGGACTCACCGCCTTCCACATCGGCGGCGCCGCCCGCCCCCGGGGCTGGGCCGCCCCCGTCTCCCCCGACGCCGTCCGCACCTGGCGCACCGCCCTCGACACGTAACCCGCGGAGGGCCGGACCCGCACCACGCCCCCTCCGCCGGGGGCGCCCCAACTGAACCCGGGCGGCCCCGGGCCGCGCCCTGACCTCCGCGGCCCTGGGTGGTGCCCTGACCTTCGCCGCCCGGGCGGGGCCCTGACCTCCGCCGGTCTGGGCGGTGCCCTGAACTCCGCTGTCTGGGTGGGCCTCGACCGTTGCCGCTCTGGGTGGGCCCCGCCCGCTGGGTCGGGGCCGCCACCCGCCCGCCGTGTGGGCCCGCGCCCCAGCCCGTGTGGGCCCGCGTCCGGCCGGACGGCCGTGCCGCCCCGCGGGTCCGGCGCCCGCGCCCCCGCCCGCGTGGGCCTCTGCGCCCGCCCCGCCCTGTGTGGGCGCTTGCGTCCGCCACCCACCCACCCCGCCGTGTGGGCAATCGTCCCGCTGGGCGGGACGGGTGGGCACACGGGACGGCGCCCTTTGCCGGGCCCAGGCTTTCCGTGCCTGAGCGGTGCGCCGAAGGTGCGGCGCCGTCGTGGGTTGTGCCCACCCGTTCCGCCCCGCGGAACGCCTGCCCACAACCCCGGGGCACGAGGTGGGCGCCGTCCACAACCCGTGGGGCGCAGGGTGGGCGTGGCCGCGACTCTGGGGCCCGGTGGCTCCGCAACCCAGGGGCCGGGTGCGGCCTGTGGCCCGGGTACGGGGAGGGGCGGCCCACAACCCGGGCGCGGCCCACAACCTGGGCACGGGGAGGCGCGGCCCACAACCCGGGCGCGGCCTGTGACTCGGGTACGGGGAGGCGCGGCCTGTGACTCGGGTACGGGGAGGTGCGGCCCGCGACCGGGGGCACTGGGTGGGGTGAAAACTTATGGCCGGGGCCGGAGCGGGGCGGCTAGCCTCCGCGGCATGGCGCTCACGCGGATGCAACCCGGCGAACTGGACATCGACACGGCCCTCGTGGAGGGGCTGGTCAAGAGGCGCTTCCCCGAGTGGGCGGGGCTGAGCGTGCGGGCGGTGGACTCGGCGGGTACGGACAACGCGATGTTCCGGCTCGGGGAGGAGTTCGTCGTACGGCTGCCCCGGGTCCCGTACGCGGCGGCCCAGGTGGAGAAGGAGCAGCGGTGGCTGCCGTTGCTCGCCCCGCACCTGCCGCTGGCGGTTCCGGTGCCGGTGGGGCGGGCGGAGGCGGGGGAGGGCTTCCCGCTGCCGTGGTCGGTGTACCGGTGGCTCGACGGGGACGACGCGTTCGACGCGCCGGTCGCCGATCTCGCGCACGCTGCCGTGGAGTTGGGTCGTTTCGGGCGCGCCCTGCGGGCTGTCGACGCGAGTGGCGGCCCCGCCTCGTTCCGGGGCGGGCCGGTGACGGCGTGGGAGGACGGGAACCTCCCGGGGGCGATCCGCGCCCTCGCGGCGGACGGCGGTGTCGACGCCGAACAGGCCTTTGCCGCATGGGAGTCGGTGCTGCGGCTGCCGCAGTGGGAGGGCGCTCCCGTCTGGGTGCACGCCGACCTGCTGCCCGGCAACCTCCTGACCCGCGACGGCCGTCTCAGCGCCGTCATCGACTTCGGCTGCATCGGTGTCGGCGACCCCGCCTGCGACACGATGCCGGCCTGGACGCTGCTGACGGCCGGCACCCGGGACCTCTTCCGCGAGGCGTCCGGTGTCGACGACGCCACCTGGGCGCGCGGGCGCGGCTGGGCCCTCGCCTGGGGTCTGGTGACCGAGAACTACTACCGCGTGACGAACCCGGTCCTCGCGGAGGTCGCCCGCCGTACGCGCACGGAGGCCCTGGCGGAGTACGCGGCCGGCGTCTGAGGGCCTCGCGGGCTTCGCGGCAGCGCGGCCCGGGCCCGTAACGCCGTCGGGGGACCCGTGTACCCGTACAGGCGTCCGGACGCGGCGAAGGCCCGTCGCGACCGTCGGATGACGGTGGGGACGGGCCTTCGGGGGTGGAGCCCGGGTGGGCTCGCCCGGTCGGTGCGGGCTGTGCGGGCTGTGCGGGCTGTGCGGGTGGTGCGGGTGGTGCGTTCGGCGTGGGCTGTGGGCTGGGCGGGCGGTGCGTTCGGAGCGGTCGGTGCAGGCTGTGTGGGTTGTGCGTTCGGTGCGGTCGGGCTCAAGGGCCCGTGTGTTCATGGGAGTTACTTGGGGTCGCGGTCGAACTGTGCCTTCGACCAGAAGTAGCCGAGGACGGTGAGGCCGAGGCACCAGGCGACGGCGATCCAGCCGTTGTGGCCGATCTCGGTGCCGAGGAGGAGGCCGCGGAGGGTCTCGATGGCGGGGGTGAAGGGCTGGTACTCGGCGATCGGCTGGAACCAGCCCGGCATGGAGGTCAGGGGGACGAAGGCGCTGGAGATCAGCGGGAGCAGGATGAGCGGCATCGCGCTGTTGCTGGCGGCCTCGGCGTTCGGGCTGCCCATGCCCATGCCGACCGCGATCCAGGTGAAGGCCAGGGCGAACAGCGCGAGCAGGCCGAAGGCGGCGAGCCACTCCAGGAGGGTGGCGTCCGTGGAGCGGAAGCCGATGGCCGCGGCGACGCCGCCGACGAGGGTGACGCTGACGACCGACTGGAGGACGCTGCCGGCGACGTGTCCGAAGAGGACGGAGCCGCGGTGGATGGCCATGGTCCGGAAGCGGGCGATGATGCCCTCGGTCATGTCGGTGGAGACGGAGACGGCGGTGCCGACGACGGTGGAGCCGATGGTCATCATCAGGATGCCGGGGACGATGTAGGCGATGTACGCCGAGCGGCCTCCGCCGCCGCTGAGACCCGCGCTCATCGCGTCTCCGAAGACGTAGACGAAGAGCAGCAGCAGCATGATCGGCGTGAGCAGCAGGTTCAGGGTGAGCGACGGGTAGCGGCGGGCGTGCAGGAGGTTGCGGCGCAGCATCGTGGACGAGTCGCGCAGGGCGAGGGAGAGGGAGCTCATCGGACGTTCTCCTTGGGCTGGTTCTGCTGGGCGGGGATGTCGGTGGTGCCGGTGAGGGCGAAGAAGACGTCGTCGAGGTCGGGGGTGTGGACGGTGAGTTCGTCGGCCTCGATGCCGGCCGCGTCGAGCCGGTCGAGGACGGAGCGCAGGTCGCGCTGGCTGCCGTCGCTGGGGATCTGGAGGGCGAGGGCCTCGTCGTCCCGCGCCGCGCCGCTCAGGGCGGCGGCGGCGGTCCGGTAGGCGTCGGGGGCGGTGAAGCGGAGGCGTACGTGGCCGCCGGGGACGAGGCGCTTGAGTTCCTCGGCGGTGCCTTCGGCGGCGATCCTGCCGTTGTTCAGGACGGCGATGCGGTCGGCGAGTTGG
>NZ_JBWKCA010000015.1:0-190206 GCF_056436715.1 Streptomyces sp. NPDC043176 | reverse complement strand
GACCGTCCTCGACCTCTTCACCCGCACCCTCGACACCGACACCGCCCTCACCATCGACGACGACTTCTTCCACCACGGCGGCCACTCCCTCCTCGGAGCCCGCCTCACCAACCACATCGCCGGCGCCCTGGACGTGCGACTCACCGTCCGCGACGTCTTCCAGCACCCCACCCCGGCCCGGCTCGCCGCGCACATCGAAGCCCTCAGGACCGCTCCGGCCCGGAAGGCGCGTCCCGCCCTCCGCCGCCGCAACGAAACGGATCGGATCAGCTCATGAGCACCCACTCCACCTCCGACTTCACCCCCGCGCCCGAGGACGTCGTCTGGGACCTGCCGGGCGACGCCCCGCACCGCATGTCCCTGCTGGTCCTGCCCCACGCCGGCGGCAACGCCCATGCCTACAGCGTCTGGCGCGAGCACCTCCCGGCCGACGTCCGGCTGCTCATCGGCCAGTACCCGGGCCGCGGTGCCCGCTACTGCGAGGACCTCCCCGGCTCCGTCGACGACCTCGCCCTCCCCGTCGTGGACGCCCTCCCCGGAGACACCGGCCCGCTGGTCGTCCTCGGCCACAGCATGGGCTCGCTCGTCGCCTTCGAGGTGGTCCGGGCGCTCCAGGCCGCCGGCAGCACCCCGCTCGGCCTCGTCGCCTCCGCCTGCCGGGCGCCCGTCCTGCCCAACCAGGCCCCCGTCCACCCCGAGCGGCTCGACGACGACGAGCTGGTCGCCTCCATCAAGGAGCGCGGCGGCACCGACGACGGCATCCTCGACGACCCCGAGCTCCGCGAGATCGTCCTGCCGTCCATCCGCGCCGACTTCGCCATCGACGACGCCTACCGGTGCACCGCCCCCGACGTGCGGCTCGCCTGCCCGGTGGCCGTCTTCGGCGGCGACGCCGACCCGATCGTGCCGGTCGACCTGCTCGACGGCTGGTCGCACGTCGCCGGGAACGACGTCGTCCCCGTGGTGCTGCCCGGCGACCACTTCTACTTCCAGCAGGACCTGCCCGGCTTCTTCGCCCGCCTCAACCCGGCCCTGCGGTCCCTCCAGGGCGCGCCCGCCACCGCCGCCTGACCCCGCCGGGAACTCCCGTACCCCGCGCTGCCTGTACGTCCGCGCCTCGGTCCGTAGGTGCGCACCCGTACGCGGCCCGCGCCGCCCCTACGTCCGCACCCGCCCGTACCCGCGCCGCCCGTGCGCACCCCGCGCCGCCCGTACGTCCACACCCGTACGCACCCGTGAAGCAGAGGAACCCGCCATGACCACCTTCGCCCCGAACCCGGCCACCGCCACGGACGGCATCACCGTCGTCCGCGAGCCCGGCAAGCCCGCCGTCGTCCAGGTGCCCCGCCACGGGACGATGGCCGAGGCCACCGCCTGGCTCACCGCCCGGCGCGCCGACATCCAGGCCGAACTGCACCGCTCCGGCGCCGTCATGCTCCGCGGCCTCCCGGTCACCGACGCGGCGAGCTTCGCCGAGGCCCGTGACGCGCTGATCGCCACCCGCGCCGGCTACAAGGAGAAGGCCACCCCGCGCACCGACTTCGGCGAGGGCGTCTTCTCCTCCACCGATCTGCCGGCGATCCAGCCGATCCGCCTGCACAACGAGAACAGCTACACCCTGGACTTCCCGGGCGTCCTGCTCTTCGGCTGCGTCACCGCCCCCGAGACGGGCGGCGCCACCACCGTCGGCGACATGCGGCGCGCCCTCGACCTCCTCCCGGCTGAGCTCGTCGCCCGCTTCGCAGAGGCCGGCTGGCTCCTCGTCCGCAACTACTCCGACCTCGCGGGCATGCCCTGGCGCAAGGCCTTCTCCTCGGAGGAGCCGGCCGGTGCCGAGGAGTACTGCGACGAGCACGCCATCGGCTACGAGTGGCTCGACGAGGACACCCTGCGCACCCGCCAGCTCCGCTCCGCCGTCATCACCCACCCGGTGACCGGCGAGCGCGTCTGGTTCAACCACTTCGCCTTCTGGAACGCCCGCAGCCTCGACGAGGACGTCCGCGAGGTCCTCACCGAGACCTTCGGCGCCGACGGCCTCCCCTTCGACACCCGCCTCGGTGACGGCACCGCCCTGACCGACGCCGAGGTCGACGCCATCAACGACGCCTACCAGGCCGTCACCGTCCGCGAGACCTGGCAGGACGGCGACCTGATGCTCGTCGACAACATCCTCTGCGCGCACGGCCGTGAGGCGTACACCGGCGCCCGCAAGATCCTCGTCGCCATGGGCGAGCCGGTGCCGCTCGCCGACTGCGCCCCGACCGTCGCCCCCTCCGCCACCCCGTACGGAATGTGAGCCCCGCCATGACCGCCGTCCTCCCCGAGCCCGTCACCGCCGCCGCGGGCTCCGCCGCCACGACGCCCGCCCCGGCCGCCGGACCCGCCGACTGCTCCTGCGCCGCCTGCGCCACGGGCACCGGCCACGCCGACCTCCTCGCCCGGCTCGCCACCGCCCCCGGCGGCCGCACGGCGGTGGTCGCCGCCGACCGCAGCCTCACCTTCGACGAGCTGCGCGCCGAGGCCGCAGCCGTCGCCGCCCGCCTCACCGCCCTCGGCGCCGGACCCGAGAGCGTCGTCGCGCTCTGCCTGCCGCGCGGCGCCGGGCTCGTCACCGCCCTCGTCGGCACGCTCACCGCGGGCGCCGCCTACCTGCCGGTCGATCCGGCGCTCCCGGCCGACCGCCGCCGCTACCTCCTGGAGGACTCCGGCGCCGACCTGGTGGTCCTCGACGCCCCGGGCGAGTCCCCGGCGCCGGGCGCCCGCACCGTCACCCTCGCCGACCTGACGGCGAACCCCGCCGCGGACGCCCCCTATCTGCCGGCGCCGGTGACCGCCGACACCCTGGCCTACGTCATCTACACCTCCGGCTCCACCGGCCGCCCCAAGGGCGTCGAGATCGGCCGGGGCGCCGCCTCGCTGCTCCTCGCTGAGCTGGAGGGCGTCGGCGCCGCCACCGGCGAGGCCCGCCGCGTCGGCTGGAACGCCTCCCCGTCCTTCGACGCCTCCGTGCAGCAGTGGGTACGGCTCTGCCGGGGCGACACCCTGGTCATGATCGACGAGGAGACCCGCCGCGACCCGTCCCTCCTGGCCGCCTTCATCGACGCGCAGGGCCTCACCGACCTCGACATCACCCCCTCCCACGCCGACCCGCTGCTCGACCTGATCACCCCCGACGGCGGCCCCCGCCCGCTGACCCTGCTCGTCGGCGGCGAGGCCATCAGCCCGGCCCTGTGGGACCGCCTGGCCGCCGCCCACGCCTCCGGCCTGCTGCGCGCCCTCAACGTGTACGGCCCGACCGAGACCACCGTCGACGCCACCGCCGGCTGGATCGACCGGCCCGGCGAGGCGCACATCGGCGCCGTCCTGCCCGGCCTGCGGATGCGCCTCCTCGACGAGAAGCTGACCCCGGTCGCGGCGGGCGAGGCCGGCGAGCTGTACCTCGCCGGACCGCGCGTGGCCCGCGGCTACCGCAACCGGCCCGTGCTCACCGCCGAGCGCTTCCTCGCCGACCCCGCCGCCGACGCGGCCCACGGCGACCGCATGTACCGCACGGGCGACCGCTGCCGCCTCCTCCCGGACGGCCGGCTCGTCTACCTCGGCCGCGCCGACGGCCAGATCAAGCTGCGCGGCCACCGCATCGAACTCCCCGAGATCGAGACGGCCCTCACCCGCCAGGCCGGTGTCGCCGAAGCCGCCGTCGTCCTCGGCGAGGACGCCTCCGGCAGCCCCGCCCTGATCGCCTACCACCGCGGCGGCGACCCCGAGGCCCTCCGCGCCGGCCTCGCGGCCACCCTCCCCGCGTACATGCTGCCCGCGGCCTTCGTCCCGGTGGAACGCTTCGCCACCACCCCCAGCGGCAAGCTGGACCGCTCCGTCCTGCCGACGCGCGTCGAGGCGGCCCCCGGAACACCGGAGGGCACCGCCCCGGACACGGGCCTGGAAGGCCGTGCCGAGGAGCTCATCGGCCGCGTGTGGAAGGAGGTCCTGGGTGCCGCGTCCATCGGCCCCGACGACAACTTCTTCAAGCTCGGCGGCCACTCCCTGCTCGCCATCAAGCTGGTCTCCCGGGTCCGCGCCGAACTCTCCGTCGCCCTGCCGGTCAAGGCCGTCTACGCCAACCCGCGGCTGCGGGACCTCGCCGCCCGCATCGAGGAACTGACGGCCGCGCGGGACGCCTGATCGCCGGCTCGACCGGCGCGCCCCGCCCTCCACCACCGGCCCATCCCACCCGTTCCGCCGTCCACGAGGAGCAGCAACCGTGATCCCCCTGTCCTATGCCCAGCGTCGGCTGTGGTTCCTGAACCGTCTGGAGGGCTCTTCGGCGGCCTACAACGCCCCGGTGGTCCTCCGGCTCTCCGGGCGGCTCGTGGTCTCGGTGGTCGAGGCGGCGCTGCGGGACGTGGTGGAGCGGCACGAGGTGCTGCGGACGGTGTACCCGGCGGTGGACGGGGAGCCGTACCAGGAGATCGTGGCGGATCCGGTGGTGCCGGTGGAGGTCGTCGTCCTGGCGGCCGGCGAGGTCGACGCCCGGGTGACCGAGTTCGCGCGGACCCCGATCGACATCACCCGCGAACTTCCCCTGTGCGTCCGCCTCTTCGAGGTGGACGGCGACACCGGCGGCGGCACCGTGGGCGAGATGCTCGGCGACGCCGGCAGCGCGGCGGGCGACGGAAGCGCCGTCCTGGTGCTGTCCGTGCACCACATCGCCACCGACGGATGGTCCGTGGGCTGCCTCCTGCGCGACCTCGACACCGCCTGCACGGCCCGCGCCGAGGGCCGGGCGCCGCGGTGGGAGCCGCTGCCGGTCCAGTACGCCGACTACGCCCTCTGGCAGCACGACATGCTCGGCGACCCCGCCGACCCCGAGAGCACCGCCCACGAGCAGCTCGCCCACTGGCGCGACGCGCTGGCGGGCATTCCCGACGAGACCCGGCTTCCCGCCGACCGCCCCCGCACCGCCGAACCCGGCCACGAGGGCGCCGCGGTGACGGCCGAGCTCGACGCCGGGGTGCACCGGGCGCTGGCCGGTGTCGCCAAGGAGCAGCGGGCCACCTTCTTCATGGTCGTGCGGGCCGCGCTGGCGCTCGCCCTTCGGGCCGCCGGAGCCGGATCCGACCTCGTCGTGGGGACGCCGGTGGCGGGCCGCCCCGAGGAGGACCTGCACGAGCTGGTCGGCTTCTTCGTCAACACGCTCGCCCTGCGCACCGACCTGTCCGGTGACCCCACCCTCGCCGAGCTGGTCCGCCGGGTCCGGGACGCCGACCTCGCCGCCTTCGCCCACGACGACCTGCCCTTCGACCTGCTCGTGGAGGACCTCAACCCCGAGCGCTCCCTCGGCCGTCACCCCTTCTTCCAGGTCATGGTCAGCGCCCAGGCCCAGCAGAAGAAGGACCTGCGACTCGGCGGCATCCCCGCCACCCTCGTGGAAGCCGACCTGGCCACCGCCAAGTTCGACCTCAGCTTCCACTGCCTGGAGCGCAGCGACGCCGCCGGGGAACCCGAGGGCCTCACGCTCGTGCTCCAGTACGCCACCGAGCGGTACGACGAGCCCACCGCCCACCTCCTCCTCGGCCTCTTCGGCCGGGCGCTCACCACGCTCGCCGAACGGCCGGAGCACACCCGGCTCAGCGAGATCGCCCTGCCGACGGAGGACGAGCGCACCGGGCTCGACCGCCGCCACCGGGCCCTCGCCGACGCCGCCACGGCGGAGCGGGCCAGGGCGGAGGCCGAGGCCCGCCGGCTGCGGGGCGACGGCGGCCGGGCGGGAAACGCCGGTCCCCGGGCCGCCGACCCCCGGGTGGAGATCCTGCGCGGTCTGTTCGCCGAGGTCCTGGGCCGGGACGAGGTGTCGGCGGGGGACAACTTCTTCAAGCTGGGCGGACATTCGCTGCTCGCGGGCAAGCTGTCCAACCGGATCCGCGGAGCCCTCGGGCTCCAGGCCGCGATCAAGGACGTGTTCCTCGCGCCGACCCCGGGGCAGCTGCTGCGCCGGATCAGCGAGCGGATCGCCGGCCCTGCCAGGCCGGCGCTCCGCCCCGTACCGGAAGAGGAGCGTCCCGCCCGGATCCCGCTCTCCTATGCCCAGCGTCGGCTGTGGTTCCTGAACCGTCTGGAGGGCTCCTCGGCGGCCTACAACGCCCCGGTGGTCCTCCGGCTCTCCGGGCGGCTCGTGGTCTCGGTGGTCGAGGCGGCGCTGCGGGACGTGGTGGAGCGGCACGAGGTGCTGCGGACGGTGTACCCGGCGGTAGACGGGGAGCCGTACCAGGAGATCGTGGCGGATCCGGTGGTGCCGGTGGAGGTCGTCGTCCTGGCGGCCGGCGAGGTCGACGCCCGGGTGACCGAGTTCGCGCGGACCCCGATCGACATCACCCGCGAACTTCCCCTGCGCGTCAGCCTCTTCGAGAGCGCCGGCGAAGGCGCGGACGGCACCGTCCTCGTGCTCTCGGTCCACCACATCGCCACCGACGGATGGTCGATCGCCGGCCTCCTCGGCGACCTCGACACCGCCTACACCGCCCGCGCCGAGGGCCGGGCGCCACGGTGGGAGCCGCTGCCCGTCCAGTACACCGACTACACCCTCTGGCAGCGCGAGCTGCTCGACGGCGCACACGGCCTCAAAGCACCGCAGTTGGCGTACTGGCGGAAGGCGCTGGACGGCATCCCCGGCGAGACCCGGCTTCCCGCCGACCGGCCCAGGCCCACCGAGCCGAGCAACCGGGGCGCCGTCGTCACGGCCGAGCTCGACCCGGCGGCCCACCGGGCGCTGGTCGGTGTCGCCAAGGAGCAGCGGGCCACCTTCTTCATGGTCGTGCGGGCCGCGCTGGCGCTCGCCCTGCGGGCCGCCGGAGCCGGATCCGACCTCGTCGTCGGCACCCCCGTCGCCGGACGGTCGGAAGAAGCACTCCACGACCTCGTCGGCTTCTTCGTCAACACGCTCGCCCTGCGCACCGACCTGTCCGGTGACCCCACCCTCGCCGAGCTGGTCCGCCGGGTCCGGGACGCCGACCTCGCCGCCTTCGCCCACGACGACCTGCCCTTCGACCTCCTCGTGGAGGACCTCAACCCCGAGCGCTCCCTCGGCCGCCACCCCTTCTTCCAGGTCATGGTCAGCGCCCAGGACGTCGAAGGCGACAGCGCGGTCACCCTCGGCCGGATACCGGGCACGCTCGACGGCGCCGACCTCGGCAGCGCCAAGTTCGACCTCGCCTTCCACTGCACCGGCACCCAGGAGGCCGACGGCGAGGCCGGACCGCTGCTCGTTGGGCTCCAGTACGCCACCGACCTCTACGACGAGGCCACCGCCCGGCTCCTGCTCGGGCTCTTCCACCGCGCCCTCGCCGCCTTCGCCCGCGAGGACGGCGACACGCCGCTGAGCGCGGTGCCGTGGGCGACCGACGAGGAGCGGCTGGCCCTCGACGCCCGCCACGAGGCCCTCGCCCGGACGGCCGCGACCGCGCCCCCGACGGGCGACCGGCAGCGGGGCAGCGGCACCGGGACGGCGACCGCCGACCCCCGGGAGGAGATCCTGCGCGGTCTGTTCGCCGAGGTCCTGGGACGGGACGAGGTGTCGGCGGGGGACAACTTCTTCAAGCTGGGCGGACATTCACTGCTCGCGGGCAAGCTGTCCAACCGAATCCGCGGAGCCCTCGGGCTCCAGGCCGCGATCAAGGACGTGTTCCTCGCACCGACCCCGGGGCAGCTGCTGCGCCGGCTCGACGAGCGGGGCGGCGGTCCCGCCCGGCCCGCACTCCGCCCCGTACCGGAAGCCCTGCGCCCCGCCCGGATCCCGCTCTCCTACGCCCAGCGCCGCCTGTGGTTCGTGAACCGGCTCGAAGGCCCCTCCGCCACCTACAACATTCCCGTCGTCACCCGGCTGCGGCGCCCCGTCGAGCCCACCCGGCTCGCCGCCGCCCTCGCCGACGTCGCCGCCCGCCACGAGGTGCTCCGCACCGTCTACCGGGTGGCGGACGGAGAGCCGTACCAGCTGGTGCTCGACGACGCCCGCCCCGTACTCGACCGGATCCTGGCCACCGGTGAGACGGAGGTCCGGTCGGCCGTCGACAGCGCCGTCGGGCACGTCTTCGACCTCGCCGGCGAACTCCCCTTCCGCGCCACGCTCGTCACCGGCGACGACGGGCAGCAGACCCTGGTGCTGCTGACCCACCACATCGCCGGCGACGGATGGTCCACGCCCTGCCTGCTCGCCGACCTCGACACCGCCTACCGTGCCCGCGCCGAGGGCCGGGCGCCGCGGTGGGAACCGCTGCCCGTCCAGTACACCGACTACACCCTCTGGCAGCACGAACTCCTCGACGGCGCACACGGCCTCGCCGAGGCGCAGCTCGCCCACTGGCGCACCGCCCTCGCCGGACTGCCGCCGCTCATCGCGCTCCCCACCGACCGCCCCCGCCCCCTGGAGAGCGACGGCGCCGGAGCCCTCACCGGCTTCGAGGTCTCCGCCGCCACCCACCGGGCCCTGCTCCGCTGCGCCCGCGCCCAGGGCGCCACCCTCTTCATGGTGGTCCAGGCCGCCCTCGCCGTGCTCCTCGGCCGCCACGGCGCCGGGACCGACGTGGCCCTCGGCACCACCGTCGCCGGACGCGCCGACGACGCCCTCCACCCGCTCGTCGGCTTCTTCGTCAACACGCTGGTGCTGCGCACCGACACCTCGGGCGACCCCGCCTTCGCCGAGCTGGTCCGGCGGGTCCGCGAGGCCGGTCTCGCCGCCTACGGCAACCAGGACCTGCCCTTCGACCGGCTCGTCGAGGACCTGAGCCCGCAGCGGTCCGCCGCGCACGCACCGCTCGTGCAGGTCATGCTCCAGGTCCACGCCGCCACCCCGGCAGCGCCGTCAGGGGCGCCGGGTGCGGCCGAGCCGTCGGCGCTCGAAGGCGAGCCGGTCGGCTTCCGGGGGACCGGAGCCAAGAGCGACCTCACCTTCGCGCTGACCGAGCGCACCGACGCCGACGGCACGCCCACCGGCCTCGCCGGCGCCCTGGAGTACGCCACCGCCCTCTACGACGAGGAGACCGCCCGGCTCCTGGCCCGGCGCCTCGTCGAGACGCTCGACGCCTTCGCCGCCGACCCCGGACTCACGCTGTCCGCACCGGAGTACGCCGCACCGGAGCACGCCGCGCCCGCGCCGCTCGCTGCCGGGACCGTCCTCGACGAACGCGGCCGCCGGGCGCCGGCGCGGGTGCCGGGCGAGGTGTACGAGCCGATCCCCGGCGGGGGGCTGCGAGCCACCGGCCGGAGGGCGTACGCCACCGCCGACGGCACCCTCCGTGCGGTCGCCACCCTCACCGTCGCCGGATATCCCGTCGAGCCCGGCCGCGTGGAGGACGTCCTCCTCGGCCACCCGGCCGTGACCGGCGCGGTCGTGGAGGTCCGCGACGACCGCCTGTACGCCACCGTCACCCGGGCCGCCGGTGCGCGGGCCGGCGGGGAGGAACTGCGCGACTGGGCCGCCGAGCGGCTGCCCGAGTACCTCGCGCCGGCCCGGATCGAGATCGCCGGCCACCCGTCCTCCGCGCGCCCGGCATCCGGCGCCGAGGGCCCGGCGGCCGCCGTACCGCAGGCCGCCCCCGAGGCGGACGCCTCCACCACGGCGCGGGAGGAGAGACTGCTCGGGCTCTTCCGCGACGTGCTCGGCGGGCGGCCCCTCGGCAGCCACGACAACTTCTTCAAGAACGGCGGCCACTCGCTCCTCGCGGTCCGCCTCCTCAACCGCATCCGCGGCGAGTTCGGGCAGGACCTCACCCTCAGGGACGTCTTCCGCAACCCCACCGCCGCCTCCCTCGCCCGCCGCCTCGCCGCCACCGCCTCCGACGCGACCCCGTCCCGCCCGGACCCGAAGGACCCCACGTCCCCCAAGCCCCCCGTGCCGACCCCGGGGCGACCCGCCCCGGCCGCCCCCGCCCTCAAGCGCCGCACCCGAGCCGGCAGCCGCCAGGGCCGCTGACCCGGGGCCCACGAGGCCCATCGCCCCCGGCCGTACCAAGCCACCCCACCCTTCCGGAGCCCACGAGGCCCCCGCCCCGCCCACCCCCCCCGCCCACCCCCCCGGCCGCACCAGGCCGCTCACTCCTCCCGGGCCCACGAGGCCCGGCGACACCGGGGTCCACCCACCCCGTGGCATCCCCGCGCACCGGCAGCTCCGGGCGGCACTTCTGCCGCCCGGAGCTGCCGCGTCTACTGCCCCGGGGGCGCACCGGGCGCACCTAGCGTGGACGGCACGGAGGCGAGAGGAACCGTTCGCCCCGGTCTCTCGGCCCCAGTCACCGGAGGAAGCCAGCATGGCCCCCAGCAGAACGGACGACCTGCTCGACGGCGGACCCTCTCCCGCCCCCGCCCCGCCCGTGCTCGACCTGATCGCCGGGCAGGAGCGCACCCGTCCCGACGCGGTCGCCCTCGTCCACGCCGACGCCCGGCTGACGTACGCCGAGCTCGGCGCCGCCGTCCGCGAGCGGGCCGCCGTGCTCGCCGCCGCGGGGGCCGGTCCCGGCCGGCTCGTCGCCCTGCACCGGCCGCGCGGCGTCGACGCGATCGTCGGCCTGCTCGCGGTCCTCGCCACGGGCGCCGCCTACCTGCCGCTCGACGTCCAGGCGCCCGACGCCCGCAACGCGGCCATCCTCGACGACGCCTGCGGCGCGGACGCGCCCGCCCCGTCCGAGGTGGCCCGCCACGGCGAACTGGTCCTCGGCGGACCCGGCGCCGACGCGGGCGCCGCGTACGTCATCTACACGTCCGGCTCCACCGGCGTCCCCAACGGCGTCGTCGTCGCCCACGACTCCCTCGCCCACTTCATCGCCGGCGCCGTCCCCGCCTACGGCATCGACGCCGACTCGGTCGTCCTCCAGTTCAGCCCGCTGCACTTCGACGCCAGCGTCCAGGAGGTCTTCGCGACCCTCGGCGCGGGCGGCACCCTCGTCCTGCGCACCGACGACATGCTCGACGTCGCGGAGCTCCTCGCCGGATGCGCCCGGCACGGCGTCACCCTGCTCGACCTGCCCGCCGCCTACTGGCACGAGCTGGTGTACGTCCTCACCACCGGTTCCGTCCGCCTCCCGGACTGCCTGCGGACCGTCATCATCTACGGCGAGGCCGCCCTCCCCGACCGGATCGGCCAGTGGCGCGGCCTCGTCGGCGACTCCGTACGGCTCCTCAACGCGTACGGGCCGACCGAGACGACCGTCGTCGCCACCGTCGCCGACCTCACCCGGCACGAGGCCGGACCGGTGCCGATCGGGCGCCCGCTGCCCGGCGTGCGGGCCGCGATCGTCGGCGGCGAGCTGTGGCTCCTCGGCGGCGGCCTCACCCGGGGCTATCTGCACCGGCCCGAGCTGAACGCCCGCCGCTTCACCGAGCTCGACGGCGAACGCGCCTACCGCACCGGCGATCTCGTCACGCTCGGCGAGGACCGGCAGATCCTCTACCACGGGCGCCTCGACGACGAGGTGAAGATCGGCGGCCAGCGCATCGACCCCGCCGCCGTCGACTCCGTCCTCGCCGGCCACCCCGCCGTCCGGGAGGCGGCCGTCGTCGCCCAGCAGGACTCCGACGGCGTCAAGCGGCTCGTCGCCTTCGTCGTCACCGACGGCGGCACCGGTGCCGAGGAACTGCGCACCCACGTGCGGGACCGGATGCCCGCGGCGGCCGTCCCCACCGTCTCCGTCGTCGTCGCCCTGCCCCGCACCAGCTCCGGCAAGATCAACCGCAAGGTGCTGCGGACCACCGACCCCCGGCTGCCCGTCGTCCACGAGGAGCCGCTGCCCGCCGAGGACCGGGTCCCGCTCTCGCACGCCCAGCGGCGCCTGTGGCTGCTCGACCAGCTCGACGGACCGTCCGGCGCCTACAACATGCCGATCGTCCTGCACCTCGACACGGCTCCCGACCGGGCCGCGCTCGCCGCCGCCGTCGCCGACCTCACCGAACGGCACGAGGTGCTCCGCACCGTCTTCCTCGCCCCCGAGGAGGAGCCGTACCAGCACATCCTCGCCCCCACCGCCGTACGGCTCCGCACGGTCGAAGCCCCCTCGGCGGAACTCCCGGACCTGATCGCCCGGTTCACCGCCGAGACCTTCGACCTCTCCCGCGAACTGCCCCTGCGCGTCGCCCTGTTCCTCCCCGAGGACGAGACCTCCGGGGCCACCCTCGCGGTGCTGCTCCACCACGTGGCCGGCGACGGCTGGTCCCTCACCCCGCTGATGACCGACCTCGCCCGCGCCTACGCGGCCCGCGCCGGGGGCCGTGCCCCCGAGTGGGAACCGCTGCCCGTCCAGTACGCCGACTACACGCTCTGGCAGCACGACGTCCTCGGCGACGCCGGCGACCCGGACTCCGTCCTCGCCCGGGGACTCGCCCACTGGCGCGTCGCCCTCGCCGGACAGCCCCCGGTCACCTCCCTGCCGCTCGACCGGCCCCGGCCCGCCGTCCGCGACCACGCGGGCGCCATGCTGGAGACCGTTCTCGACGCGGACGTCCACGCCCGCCTCGTCCACCTCGCCGAACAGCACGACGCCAGCCTCCTCATGGTCCTCCAGGCCGCCCTGGGACTGGCCCTGCGCGCCACCGGCGCGGGCGACACCGCCGTCCTCGGCACCCCCGTCGCCGGCCGGGACGACGAGGCCCTCGACGAGCTCGTCGGCTTCTTCGTCAACACCCTCGTCCTGCCGACCGACACCTCGGGCGACCCCGCCTTCACCACGCTCCTCGACCGCGTCCGCGACACCGACCTGGGAGCCTTCGCCCACCAGCGGATCCCCTTCGACCTGCTCGTCGAACACCTCAACCCGCCCCGGCACCCCGGCGTCCACCCCCTCTTCCAGGTGATGCTCACCCTCCGCGCCACCGGACCCGACCAGGGCTCCTTCCCGTTCGGCCCGGTCACCGGCCGGTTCGCCGAGGAGGACGGACCCGCCACCACCAAGTTCGACCTCACCGCCGCCTGCGTCGACACCCGCGACGCCGACGGGGCCCCCGCCGGACTCCGGCTCGGCCTGGAGTACGCCCGCGACGTCTTCGCCGACGAGCAGGTGCCCCGGCTCCTCCTCACCGCCCTCGAACGCGCCCTGCGCACCGCTGCCGCCGACCCCGGCACCGCGGTGCGGGACGAGACCCTCGTCCCCGCCGACGACCGCCGCGCCCTCGACGAGCGCCGTGCCCGCGCGAGCGACACCGAGACGCCCGCCGAGACCGGCGGGCGCGCCGACGACGAGCTCGTCGACACCCTCCGCGCGATGTTCGCCGAGGTCCTCGGGCTCGACCAGGTCGGCCCGCACGAGGGCTTCTTCACCATCGGCGGGCACTCCATGAGCGGCGTCCGCCTCGCCAACCGCGTCCGCGCCCGCCTCGGCGCCGACATCCAGGTCCGCGACCTGCTCCTGGCCCCCACCCCCGAGGCCCTCGCCCGCCGCATCACCGCCGCCGACGGAGGCGCGGAGGCGGCCGACGGAGCCCCGGCCGCCCCCGCCCGGCCCCGGCCCGCCCCGCGCGCCGACCGGCCCGACCGCGTCCCCCTCTCCTACGCGCAGCGCAGGCTCTGGTTCATCGACACCCTCGAAGGCCCCAGCGCCTCCTACAACATCCCGCTCGTCCTGCACCCCGCCGAACCCCTCGACGCCGCCGTGCTCGCCGACGCCCTCGCCGACGTCTCCGACCGGCACGAGGTGCTCCGCACCCGCTACCGCGCCGTCGACGGCGAACCCCACCAGGAGATCCTGACCGGCGTCCGGCCCGCACTCGACCACCGCGTCGTCCCCGCCGACCGGCTCGCCGACGCCGTCGCCGAGGCCGCCGGACACGTCTTCGACCTCGCCGAGGAGACCCCGCTGCGGGCCACGCTCCTCAGCCCCGGGGACGGTGTCGCCGACGGGCACGGGCAGGTGGTCGTCCTGCTCGTCCACCACATCGCCGCCGACGGCTGGTCCACCGGACCGCTCCTCGCCGACCTCGCCGGCGCCTACCGGGCCCGCGCCGAGGGCCGCGCCCCCGGCTGGGAGCCGCTGCCCCTCCAGTACGCCGACTACACCCTCTGGCAGCACGACCTCCTCGACGGCCCCGCGGCCGACACCCACCGCGACCACTGGCGCACCACCCTCGCCGGAGCCCCCGCCGCCCTCGAACTGCCCGCCGCCCGTCCCCGGCCCGCCGAGGCGAGCCACCGGGGCGACCGTGCCCCCGTCACCGTCGACGCCGCCACCCACGAAGCGCTGGAGAACCTCGCCCGCGACAGCGGCGCCACCCTCTTCATGGTCCTCCAGGCCGCCCTCGCCGCCGTCCTCACCCGGCACGGCGCGGGCACCGACCTGCCGCTCGCCACCATGACCGCGGGCCGCGACGACGAACTCCTCGGCGGACTCGTCGGCTTCTTCGTCAACACCCTCGTGCTGCGCACCGACACCTCGGGCGACCCCGCCTTCACCGAACTGCTCGAACGGGTCCGGCGCACCGACCTGGCCGCGTACGCCCACCAGGAACTCCCCTTCGACCGGGTCGTCGAGGACCTCAACCCCGTCCGCACCACCGCCCACCACCCGCTCGCGCAGATCGTCGTCCAGCTCCACCACGACTACACGCGCGGCGTCCCCGGTGCGGACACCGCCGCGCGCCTCTTCCGCGAGGACGGGCCCGGACTCCTGAGCACCGTCACCACCAAGTTCGACCTCACCTTCGCGCTCGGCGAGCGGCGCGACGCGGACGGCCGGCCCGCCGGTCTCGTCGGCGGCCTCGAGTACGCCACCGACCTGTTCGACGCCTCCACCGCCGCCCTGCTCGCCGCCCACCTGGAGCGGACCCTGCGCGCCGCCGCCGCCGACCCCGGCGTACGCGTCGGGGAACTGCCCCTGCTCACCGACGCCGACCGCTTCCGGCTCGTCGCCGACTACAACGACACCGCCACCGTCCTGCCCGAACGCGGCACCGTGCACGGGCTCATCGCCCGCCGCGCCGCCCGCACCCCCGACGCGCCCGCCCTCCTCACCGACGACGAGACCCTCACCTACGCCGGTCTCGACGCCCGCGCCGACGCGCTCGCCGCCCGGCTGCGCGCCGCCGGAGTCGGGCGCGGCGACACCGTCGGCGTCCTCCTCGGCCGAGGCGTCCCGCTGGTCGTGACCGCACTCGCCGCCCTCAAGACCGGCGCCGCCTACCTGCCGCTCGACCCCCGGCTGCCCGAGGCGCGGATCCGGCTGATGCTGGAGGACGCCGGGGCCCGCCTCGTCGCCACCGACCGCGACCACACCCCGCCGGAGGGCACGCCCGTGCTGTGCGTCGACGCGGCGGGCGGGCAGGGAGTGCCGGAGGGCGGCGCGAAGACCGCGGACACCGCGGCCTCCGAGGACGACCTCATGTACGTGATGTTCACCTCCGGGTCCACCGGCCGGCCCAAGGGCGTCGGCGTGACCCACCGCAACGTCGTCGAACTGGCCGCCGACCGCGACCTCTCCCTCGGCCCGGACCGGCGCATGCTCGTCCACTCCGCGACCGGCTTCGACGCCTCCGTCTTCGAGATCTGGGCCCCGCTCCTCGGCGGCGGCACCCTCGTCCTGCTCACCGGCGACGGCACCGACCTCGACGAGACCGCCCGCGCCGTCCGCCGCCACGGCGTCACCACCGCGTACTTCACCGTCGGCCTCTTCCACGTCATGGCCGACGAGGGACTCGACACCCTCCGCCTCCTGCGCGAGGTGTGGACCGGCGGCGACGTGGCCTCGCCGGCCGCCGTCCAGCGGGTCCTCACGCACTGCCCGGACACGCTCCTCGTGCACTCCTACGGCCCCACCGAGACCACCTTCGCCTCCCACAACCAGTGGTTCACCACGAAGCCCGGCGAGCGGCGCGTCCTCACCGGAGTCGGACTCCACCTCGGGCGACCCATGGACAACACCCGCAGCCACGTCCTCGACGAGCACCTCCGGCCCGTCCCGCCCGGCGTGCCCGGCGAGCTGTACGTCGCGGGCGGACACGTCGCGCGCGGCTACGTCGGACGCCCCGGCCTCACCGCCGAACGGTTCGTCCCCGACCCCTTCGAGGGCGACGGCAGCCGCATGTACCGCACCGGCGACCGCGTGCTGTGGACGCCCGACGGCGAACTCCGCTTCCTCGGACGGGCCGACGGACAGATCAAGCTCCGGGGCGTGCGCATCGAGCCCGGCGAGGTCGAGCGGGTCCTCGCCGCCCACCCCGCGGTCGGCCAGGCCCTCGCCGTCGTCCGCGAGGACCGGCCCGGCGACAAGAGCCTCGTCGGATACGTGGTCCCCCGCGCGGGCGACGCCGTCACCGAGACCGAACTCCTCGCCGAGGCCCGCGCCCTGCTCCCCGAACACCTGGTGCCGTCGGCGGTCGTCGTCCTCGACGCCCTGCCGCTCACCGTCAACGGCAAGCCCGACCGGGCCGCCCTGCCCGCCCCGCACCGGCCCGCCGCCGACCCCGGCGGCCGCGCTCCGCGCAACGCCCGCGAGGAGGTCCTCTGCGCGCTCTTCGCCGAGATCCTCGACGTCCCCGAAGTCGGCATCGACGACAACTTCTTCACCCTCGGCGGGCACTCCCTGCTCGGCGTCCGCCTCGTCAACCGGATGCGCGGCGTCCTCGGCGTCGAGCGCACGGTCCGCGACCTCTTCCGCTCGCCCACCCCGGCCGGCCTCCTCGACGCGCACGAGGACCCGGGCGCCGGCGGCGACGCCTCCGCCCTCGGAATGCTGCTCCCGCTCAGCACCCGGGGCACCCGCCACCCGCTCTTCTGCGTCCACCCCGGCACCGGCGTCGGCTGGGCCTACGCCGGCCTCGCCCGCCACCTCGGCGACGACCAGCCGCTCTACGCCCTCCAGGCCCGCTCCCTCGGCGACCCCGGCCACCGGCCCGGCAGCGTCGAGGAGATGGCCGACGCCTACCTGGAACGGATCCGCCGCATCCAGCCCTGGGGCCCCTACCGACTGCTCGGCTGGTCCTTCGGCGGCCTCGTCGCGCACAGCGTCGCCGTACGGCTCCGGGAGGCGGGGGAGCGGGTCGAACTCCTCGCGCTCATGGACGTCCACCAGACCGGACCCGGCAGCGTCTCCGTGCTGCCGCCCGAGGAGCGCGCCGCCGCCGAGCCGCCCGCCGACCTCGCCGAGGCGATGGAGCGGATCCGCCGCGAGGATCCCGTCCTCGCCGGCTTCACCGCCTCCGAACTCCGCGCCGTGCTCCGCGCCTCCGAGACCCACGCCGACCTCATGGCCCGGCACGTCCCCGGCGTCGCCGACACCGACCTCCTGTTCTTCACCGCCCGCAGGCCGGCCGAGCCGGAAGGCACCCTCGCCGCCACCTGGATTCCCTTCACCGAAGGAATCATCGAAAACCACACCATCGAATGCGGACATCTCCAGATGGCCGAACCGGAACCACTCGCACACATCGGAAGAATTCTCGCGGAGAAGCTCTCCGCCCTCCATAAGAAGGAAATGAGGACCCAGTCATGAGCGATTCCATCAACCCGTTCGACAACGCCGAGGGCACCTTCCACGTCGTCGTCAACGACGAGGGCCAGCACGCCCTGTGGCCGTCCTTCGCCACCGTCCCGGCCGGTTGGACCAGCGTCTGGGGCCCCGGCGAGCGGGGCGAAGCCCTGGAATTCATCACCGTGAACTGGACGGACATCCGCCCGCGCAGCCTCGTCGCCCAGTACGCCTGACCCTCCCGAGCGCGCCCCCGAAGGCGCCGCGCCCCGCATCCACAGCGGGGCGCGGCGCCTTTTCCGCTTCCTTCTCCCGTCCCTTTCCCGCTCTTTTTCCGAAGCGAAAGTGCCGGTCGTTGCTGCCGCTCGGACTTCCCCTTCCAGAGGCGCCGGAAATCTACTCTTCAGGCATGAAGATTCTCTTGAGCGGAACCGCCTCGGATTCCCATACGTGGAATCTCGTGTACCTCCGGCTCTTCCTGGAGGAGCACGGCCACGAGGTCGTCGGCCTCGGCCCCTGCGTCGACGCCGAACTGCTCGCCGACGCCTGCCTGCGGCACGCCCCCCACGCGGTGGTGCTCAGCAGCGTCAACGGGCACGGCTACCGCGACGGCCTGGACGCCGTCCGCGCGCTCCGCGCCGAACCCGCCCTCGCCGCCCTGCCCGTGGTGCTCGGGGGCAAGCTCGGCGTCGGCGGACACCGCCAGGACGAGGAGGTCCGGCGCCTGCTGGACGCCGGCTGCGACGCCGTCCTCGGCGACGACCTCGACGCCCTGCGCGCCTTCCTCGCCGCCGGCGCCCGCAGGGAGGTCCCTGCGTGACCGCCGCCGCCGCAACCGGCCCCTCCGGCACGGGTTTCGGGGCCTTCGTCGCCGCCGCCTCCGCCGCCGGCCGGCTCGTCGTCCAGCCCCGCATGGGCTTCGGCGACGCGGACCGCATGCGGACCGGCCTCGCCCGCACCCGCGCGGCCACCGCACACACCGTCGGCACCCTCACCGTCGACAGCTACACCCGCGTCGGGGCCCTCGCCGCCGCCCGCGCCGCCGTCGCCGACGGCGCCCCCCTCAACGGCTACCCCATCGCCGCCCACTCCCCGGACACCACCCGGGCCGTCCTCGCCGGCCTTCACGGACCCGACTTCCCCGTCCAGGTCCGGCACGGCTCCGCCCGTCCCGAGGCCATCGTCCGCGCCCTCACCGCGGCCGGCCTCGACGCCACCGAGGGCGGCCCCGTCTCCTACTGCCTGCCCTACGGACGCACCCCGCTGCGGGACTCCGTCGCCGCCTGGGCCCGCGCCTGCGACATGCTCGCCGAACACAGCGCGGGCACCCCGCACCTGGAGAGCTTCGGCGGCTGCCTCCTGGGCCAGCTCTGCCCGCCCGGACTGCTCGTCGCCATGAGCGTCCTGGAGTGCCTCTTCTTCGCCCAGCACGGGCTGCGCAACGTCTCCCTCAGCTACGCCCAGCAGACCGACGCCGGCCAGGACGAGGAGGCGCTGCGGGCCCTGCACCGGCTCGCCGCCGAGTTCCTCCCGGCCGGCGTCGAACACCACGTCGTCCTCTACACGTACATGGGCGTCTACCCCCGCACCGAGAGCGGAGCCGTCCGCCTCCTGGAGGCGTCCGCCCGCCTCGCCGTCCGCTCCGGAGCCGGGCGCCTCATCGTCAAGACCGCCGCCGAGGCCCACCGGATCCCCACCGTCGACGAGAACGTCCGCGCCCTGGAGACCGCGGCCGCCGCCGCCGCGCTCGCGGGCGCCCCCACCCCGCACACCGCGCCCGAGGACGGCGAGGTCTACCAGGAGGCCCGCACCCTCGTCGAGACCGTCCTCGACCTCCACCCCGACCTCACCCGCGCCTTCCCCGCCGCCTTCGCCCGGGGCCTGCTCGACGTGCCCTTCTGCCTCCACCCCGACAACGCCGGCCGCTCCCTCGGCTTCATCGACCCCGTGGGACGCCTCCGTTGGGCCCGCACCGGCGCCATGCCCCTGCGCCCCGACACCGGCGCCGACGCGAGCCCGCTCACCGCGGCCGGACTGCTCACCGCCCTCCATCACGTCGCCGACCGCTACGACCACGCCTCCGCCCACCGCCACGAGGGCCACGGCAGCCCGGTCGCGACCCCCCTCACCGTCTGACCCGCCCGGCCCTCACCGTCCGACCCGCCCGGCGACCCGACGCCGCCGACCGCTGGACCGCGTCCGACCGTGCGGCCCGACCGCCCGACCGCCCGCTCAACCGCGCGGCCTGCCCGACCGCCCGACCAGGCCCGACCGCCCAGGCCCTACCGGGCGGCCCGGCCACCCGCACCCGCCCCTCCCGTACGAGATCAGGAGCCCCGCCATGGACCAGACCGCACCCGCCTCCGCCGCCCCGGCCACTCCGCCCCCGCTCGGCGAACACCTGCGCTCGCCCCAGCTGCGGGCCGCCATGCTCGTCCAGCAGGAGGCCCTCCAGGGCGCCCGCGACTACCTGCGCGGCCAGGGCTTCACCGAACTGCTCCCGCCGCTCGTCGGACCCGTCACCGACCCCGGCGGCCGCGGGGCCAAGGCCCTGGACGTCGACTACTACGGGCACCCGTACAAGCTCATGACCAGCGCCATCCTCTACAAGCAGGCGTCCCTGCGCGGTTTTCCCCGGCTCTTCTACATAGCCCCCAACGTCCGCGTGGAGCCCGAGGAGACCGCCACCACCGGCCGGCACCTGGTCGAGTTCCACCAGATCGACGTCGAGATCGCCGACGCGGGCCGCGAGGAGGCCCAGGAGATCGCCGCCGGGCTCCTCACCCACGTCACCGAGCACGTCTGGACCACCGTCCCCGAGATCCTCACCGGACTCGGCCGCATGGAAGCCGACTTCGCGGACGTCCGCGCCGGGAAGTACGACGTGCGCACCCACGACGAGGCCGTGGCCCGGCTGCTGTCCCTCGGCCACCCTCAGAACCCCGACGGCGAGATCGACTGGACCGGCGAGCGCATCCTCTCCCTGGAGAGCGACCGCCCCTTCTTCGTCGACGACTACCCCAAGGGCTCGCGCGGCTTCTACGACCGCGAGGACCCCGACCGCCCCGGCGTGCTCCGCAACTTCGACCTGATCGCCCCCCACGGGTACGGCGAGCTGGTCTCCGGCAGCGAACGCGAGGCCGACTACGCCACCCTCGTCACCCGGATGCGCGAGAGCGGCGAGAACCCCGCCAAGTACGCCTGGTACCTGAAGGAGGCCCGCGAGGGCATCCCGTCCAGCGCCGGCTTCGGCATGGGCCTCCAGCGCCTGGTCCGCTTCCTCACCGGCCTCGACGCCCTCTGGCAGGTCAGCGCCTACCCGAAGCTCCCCGGGGTCGTGACCCCGTGACGACGATCCCCGCCGCCCCCGCCGCCCCCACCGTGAAGCCGGCGAACGGCTCCGCCGCCCCCGCCGGGGAACCCGTGAACGGCTCCGCCTCACCCCTCCCGCCCGCCTCGCCCGCCCTGCTCGCTTCACCCGCCCCGCTTGCCTCACCTACCCCGCTCGCCTCACCCGCCCCGCCGACGGCCTCGGCCACGCCCGCCCCGTCCGGTCTCTCCGCCCCCGGCTTCGCCGAAGAGCAGGTGCGGGCGCGGGCCCGGACCGGGTCCGCCGCCGTCTTCCCGGACGCCGCCACCTACGGCGCTCGCCTCTTCGGCCCGGCCGCCTCCCACGGCGGGGACGCGCTGGACCGCACGCGGATCGTCCCGCCCGTCTTCATGCCGGAGCGCCTGGAGAAGCTCATCGACCTCGCCCGCGAGCCCGAGTTCGGCGACGTCGACCTCACCGCCGAAGTCGGCGGCTTCACCGCCCGGCTGCCCCTCTACCTCTCGGCCTTCGGCTCCACCCGGGCCGGCAGCGGCGACCTCGCCGTCCACGCGAGCCGCCAGGCCGCCCGCCTCGGCATCCCGATGGTCATCGGCGAGAACATGGTCCCCGTCCACGGCTACCGCAAGGCCGGCGACGCGACCCGCTCCGCCCTCCGTGCCCGCGTCGAGGCGTACCTGGAGGCCGCCCCCGACGGAGTCGGCGGCATCGTCGTCCAGCAGTCCACCGAGGACGCCGACTCCGAGGTGTGGAACCTCCTCTACAGCGACCCCGCGTTCCGCCCCCTCCTGGAGACCGGGCGCCTCGCCTTCGAGCTGAAGACCGGCCAGGGCGCCAAGCCCGGCCTCGGGGGCATGACGGTCGTCGGCCGCGCCGAGGCCGAGCAGCTCGCCCGCCGCTTCACGGTCCGCGAGGTCTTCGGCGAGGACGCCCCGCAGCGGCTGCGCTGCGCCACGCCCGGCACCTTCACCGAGGAGATCCTCCGCCAGCAGCTCCGCTTCATGCGCAACAACTTCCCCAAGGCCCGCACCTGGGTGAAGTTCCACCCCGGCCGCGACATCGCGTCCGCCGCCCGCACCGCCTGGGCCGCCGGAGCCGACGCCGTCACCGTCGACGGGGCCGAAGGCGGCACCGGCTGGGCACCCGGAGTCTTCCTGGACCAGGTCGGACTGCCCCTCGCCGAGTGCCTGCGCCGGATCGGCCGGCCGGAGGGCTGCCTGCTCGCCACCGGCGGCGTCTGGGAGGGCGGCCGGGCCGTCCGGGCCCTCGCCCTCGGAGCCACCGCCGTCGGCCTCGGCCGCGCCGCGCTCCTCGCCGTCGACGAGGACCCCGAGCACGGCCTGGAGCGCCTCGTCGAGGCCCTCGCCCTCGAACTCCGGTTGCTCGTCAGCGCCCTCGGCAAGTACGCGCCCGCCGCCCTGACCCCGGACGACCTCTGGGACCCGGCCCAGGGAGCGGTCCCGTGTTGAGGCCGCCGCGCCGCGGGGCCTCCCGCACCGTGCACGCCCGCTTCTCGGTGCGGGAGGCCCCCGGCATCACCGTCGGTGCCCCCGGCCCGCTGCCGTACGGCGTCGACGGCCTCGCCCGCCGCACCGCGCAGCGCGCCCTCAGCGAGGCCGGCCGCGGCTACCTCGGCGGCCACGTCGAACTCCGCGCCCCCCGCGGCCTCGCCCCCCGCCTCCTGCGCCGGGCCACCGACCGCGCCGTGGCCCTCGCGGTGGCCGCCACCCTCCACGGAGCGCCCCCGACCACCCGCATCCGCCCCCGCACCCGACCCGCCCGCCCCGCCACGACAGCGACCCCACCCACCCGCACCGGCCTCGGCACCTGACCCGCCCGCCCCGCCACGTCAAGGACCCCACCCACCCGAAGGCAGCAACCCTCGCAGCTCCACCAGCGACCCGAAGGCAGCAACCCTCGCAGCTCCACCGGCGACCCCAGCGACCCGAAGGCGGTGCGAGGCCCCCGCTTCACCCGCGACCCCAGCCATCCGAAGGCAGCAACCCTCCCCGCCCACAGAAAGCCGACCCCATGGCCACGCCCCTCGCCGATCCGCCCGCTCCCGCCGTCGACTGGCGCCGCATCAGCAGTCTCGTCGTCGGCCAGGCCGCCGTGCAGGCGGGCAGCTTCGCGCTTCTCATCGCCATGAGCTGGACCGCCGTCCAGCTCGGCGGCCGAGGCGCGGTCACCGCCGTGACCCTCGCCGCGACCCTGCCCCGCGCCCTGCTGCTCCTCTTCGGCGGCGCCCTCACCGATGTCCTCGGCCCGCGCGCGCTCCTGCTGCGCGCCACCAGCGTCCGGGTACTCGTGCTGGTCGCGGGCGTCGTCGTCACGACGACCGCGCACACCCTGTGGCCGCTGATCGCCATCGCCCTCGTCGACGGCATCCTGCTGGGCCTCACCGGACCCGCGTCCGGCGTCCTGCTGCCGCACCTGGCACCGCAGGAGCACCTCGGCCGCGCCAACTCCCTCTTCTCGATGGTGCTGCGCCTCGCCCCGATCGCCGGTTCCCCGCTCGGCGCCTGGCTCGTCGTGGTCGGCGGCCTGCCCGTCGCGATGACCGCCGCCGCCGTCGGCTGCGCCCTCTGGCTCGGCTGTGCCGCGCACGTCACCCACGGCATGAAGAGGCCCGAGACGGCCGCGCCGGGAGGCCCGTCCCTGCTGCGCCGCTCGGGCGACGGCTTCCGGCTGCTCGGCGCGCACCCCCG
Organism: Streptomyces sp. NPDC043176; assembly: GCF_056436715.1. Taxonomy (NCBI): domain Bacteria; kingdom Bacillati; phylum Actinomycetota; class Actinomycetes; order Kitasatosporales; family Streptomycetaceae; genus Streptomyces; species Streptomyces sp. NPDC043176. Next base: position 166,738 of record NZ_JBWKCA010000015.1, on the reverse strand, counting down.
CCTGCGCTGGATGTTCGTGGCCTGCTTCGCGATGGACCTGGCCTTCCTGTGGCCGGCCGAGGTCGCGCTGCCGCTGCGCGCGGCGGACCAGGGCTGGGGGGTCGGCGCGGTTGCCTTCGTCCTCGCCGCGTTCAGCGTGGGCGCCCTCGCCTCGGCCGCGCTCGGCGCCGCGCTCGCCCACCGGATCCCGACCCACCTGAAGCTCGTGGTGACGGGCACCGGCCTGGCCCTCGGCATGGGGGCGATGGCCCTCGTGCCCTCGCCGGGACTGCTCGCGGCCGCGGCCGCCGCCGTCGGCCTGCTCTCGGGACTCAACGGGCCCGCGCTGGTCACGGCCTATCAGCAGGCCGTCCCCGAGGGCCGGATGGGGGCCGCGATGTCGACCTTCGCCCTCTCCGGGATCGGCGCGGCACCGCTCTCGCTGGCCGTCTTCACCCCGGTCTCGCTGCACCTCGGGGTGACCGGCACCTGGCTGCTCTGCGCCGGCCTCGCCCTGGTCTCCCCGATCGCCGCCGCCGTCGCCCTGCGCGCCGGCGCCGCGGGGAAGGCCGCCGGGCCGCGCGCCGAGGACCGCATCCGTACCGCACCGGAGACCACCGCCACGTCCGTGTGAGGCAGACATGACCCCGCAGACCCCTGCACCTCCGCCCGCCCTGTACGCCCCCGGGCCCGACCTCCTCGTCCCGCCGCCCGACCTGTCCGTACCCTCTCCCGTCCTGTCCGCTCCCTCTCCGACCCCGCCCGTCCTCGCACCCGCCCCGTCCGTACCTCCGGCCGAGCCGTACCGCCGGCCCGGCGCCGTACTCCTCCGTCCGTCCCCGCTCCCGCCGCTGCCCGCGGCGCCGGTACTGCCGCCCGGTCCGCGTGCGGCCCGCCCGCAGCTGTGGCTGGTCGCCACCGAGGTGCACGAGGACAGCGCGGCCCACTACGCCTCCCTCGTCCTCGACGCGGAGGAGCTGGCGCGGGCGGGGGAGTTCCGGCGGCCGGGCGACCGCGCCACGTACCTGTGCGCGCACGTGGGCCTGCGGCGGCTGCTCGGCGCCCACCTGGGTGTCGCACCGCGCGGCATCACGATGGAGCGGGCGCCCTGCCCCTGCTGCGGCGAGCCGCACGGGCGGCCGGTGCTCCCGGACGGCCGGCTGCACTTCTCGCTCTCGCACTGCGAGGGGATGAGTCTGATCGCCGTCGCGACCACCCCGGTGGGCGTGGACATCGAGCGGATCCCCGCCCCGCACCTCGTCACCGAGCTCGCCGAGGTCCTCCACCCCGCCGAGTCGGCCGAACTGGCCGCACTCGCCCAGGACCGCCGCCCGGCGGCCTTCGCCCGTGTGTGGACGAGAAAGGAGGCCTACCTGAAGGGAACAGGCGTCGGACTCGGCGCCGATCCCTCGGCCGAATACGTCGGCTCAGGCCCCGTCCCGACCGCCCCACCCGGCTGGTTCCTGGCCGACGTGGCCGTACCCGCCGGCCACCAAGCGGCGGTTGCGGTACGCGGCTGACGCCCCGACCCCGCCCCCGCCCCCGCCCGGACCCGACTCCGCCTCCGGCCCCGACCCCGGCCCGCCACCCGGCCGGGCGGGGCCGGTCGAGGACCCCGGAGCGGCGGGCGGAAGGGCCGCCAGGTCACCACCGCTCGTCGGTCAGGTGCCGCCGCGTTCCAGGTCCCGGACGACGCGCCTCCTGCGCGGGCCGCGGAGCAGGCCGCGGGCCGCGGTGACCGTCGCGTCCGTGGAGCCGTCGTGGAGGACCAGGATCTCCAGGCCGGGGTGATCCACCTCCCGCAAGGCCGAGACGCAGCCCGGCGATCGCCCTCTCCTCGTTGGAGGCGGGGACGAGGACGGTGACGCCGGGCCGGCCGCCGGGCGGGTGACCGCTGCGGGCGCCCGGGCGCCCGGTGGACGTCACGGCGTACGGATCAGCGCGCGGATGAGTCGCTCGACCTGCGCGCGGGACTCCGGTGCCGGTTCCGCCGAGCCGGTCATCAGGAGGTGGTGCAGAGTCCCCACGAGCGCGAGTGCCACCGACTCCGCGTCCAGCGGGGTCGCGACCCGCCCGAGCTGCTGCTCCGCGCGAAGGTAGCCGCTGACCGCCTCCTGGATGGCGGTGAAGCCGGGGGCGCCGGCCCGCCAGGCTTCGCGGACGCGCTGGGCCGCAAGCGGGCGGGTCACCGCCAGCCCGACCAGGCCGGGGTCGAGGGACAGGACCGCTGAGGCCACGTCGGCGAGGTTGTCCTCCACCGGATCCGTACCCGCTCGGGAGGGCAGGTCCTCCGAGAGGGCGGCGGCCGCCGCGAACCGGTGGAGGACGAGTTCGGCGACGAACTCGTCGAGTCCGGCGAAGTGGGTGTGCAGCACGCCCTTGGCGCACCCGGCTTCGTCGGTGACGGCGCGGCTGGTCAGCGCCGCGGCCCCGTCCCGGGCCAGGACGCGCTCCGCGGCCGCGAACAGCCGCTCGCGCAGGCCTTCGATGGCTACTCCGCGCGGTGACATCAACTTCCTCCCGGGGGTGGGCGTTGCATGTATGGGCAAGCGCCCATACTGTTTGGGCGTACGCCCATTCTAGGGTTCTCGTGACCCCATCGGAGGTCATCCGCATGCAGCAGATCGCCGACTCCGCCCAGGCGCGGGCATGGAACGGCTATGAGGGCACGCACTGGGCCGCCCACCACGACCGCTGGAACGCCGTCAACGCCGGCTTCGACGAGCCCCTGCTGGCGGCCGCGTCGATCCGTCCCGGGGACCATGTGCTCGACATCGGCTGCGGCGCCGGAGCGACCACGCGTCTGGCCGCCCGGGCCGCCGAACAGGGCCACGCCACCGGCCTCGACCTCTCCGGTCCCATGGTCGAGCAGGCCCGGACCGTCGCCGCCGAGGAGGGAATCGCCAACATCTCCTTCACACACGGGGACGCCCAGGTCCACGACCTGCCCCGCGCCGCCTTCGACGTCGCCATGAGCCGCTTCGGCATCATGTTCTTCGCGGATCCGCCCGCCGCGTTCGCCAACATCGCGTCCGCCCTGCGTCCGGGAGGGCGTATCGCCTTCCTCGGTGCGGCCGAGCCGGAGGGGAACGAGTGGCTCACCGCGCTCACCGCCCTCCAGGACATCCTGCCGATCGGCGGCTTCGGCGCTCCGGGCGGACCGGGCATGTTCTCCCTCGCCGACCCCGACACCGCGACCGGCCTGCTGCGTGCGGCCGGCCTCCGGAACGTCCGCGCCGAGCACGTCCAGGCGCACGGGACCTGGGGCCGCACCGCCTCGGAGGCCGCGGACTTCCTCCTCGACTCGGGCCCCGGCCGGCACCTCCTCAGCTCGGTCGGGCCCGCCACCCAGGCCGAAGCGCGGCGCCGCCTGACCGATGACCTCGGCGCCCACGAGAACGAGGGCGCGGTCCGGCTGCGCAGCACCGGCTGGCTCTTGACGGCCACGGTCGCCGCCTGATCCCCCCACCGGGCTCCCCTCGCACAGGAGCTTTGCGGGCCGGAAGTCCGCCCGGAGGGCATGCAGTGGGAAGGCGGCGCCTGTCCCGGCTCCTCCGGGGCCGGGACAGGCGCCGCCTTCCCGTGAACGACCGCGGGAGCCGTCACGGGGTCTCGTCCTCCAGCCAGTCCGGCGTGCGGAATCCTCCGCCGCCGTACATCGGAAGGCGCACCGACGCGCCGTGGCGGGCGAGCTGGCTCCAGGGGCGGTTGATACCGGCGGAGCCGTAGCGGCGTACCCGGGCGACCGTGTCGAGATCGAGGACGTCGACGAGGATCTCCTCGCCGGGGCCGGCCTGCTGGCGCACGTTGCCCTCGGGGTCGACGACGGCGCTCTGGCCGACCCCGGCCGGGTCGCCGGCGTTGACGTTGACGACGTAGACCTGGTTGGTCCAGGCGTTGGCGCGCGCGCAGACCAGTTCCATCTCCCGGTCGCGGGTGGGGGTGAGGGTGGGCTGGATGACGACCTCCGCTCCGAGCCAGGCGAGCTGCCGGACCGTCTCGGGGAAGGAGCCGTCGTAACAGATGGCCAGGCCGACCCGGCCGGCCCCGGGGATGTCGAAGACGGTGAACTCGTGGCCGGGGGCGGTCTTCTCGTACGGTTGCCACGGGAAGACCTTGCGGTAGCGGGCCGCGATCTCGCCCTCCGGTGAGATCGCGAGGGCGGTGTTGTGGATGCGCCCGTCCCCGGCGCGCTCGTACACGCTTCCCGGGACCAGCCACAGGCCCGTCTCCACGGCGAGGGCGCCCAGCCGGTCGGTGAGCGGGCCCGGGATCGTGACGGCGGCCCGTTCCATCCAGTCGTCGGCCGACGGCCGCAGCAGGGGGCCTTCCGCGGCGAGCAGCAGTTCGGGTACGACGACGAGCTGCACATGGGGGAACAGGGCGCGGGTGGTGCGGACCTGGTCGGCGAAGCGCTGCCAGCTCGCTTCGAGGTCGTGGGCGACGGGGACGGTCTGGACGGCGGCGATGGCGAGCGTGCGCATGAGTGTGTCAGTCCTCGGTGATCGTGAGTCGGGCGACCGTGGTGCGGCCGTCTCGGAAGAAGCGGTGGAAGCGGGTGCGGGCGGCGGCCAGGGCCAGGGCGCCGGTGGCGATGGACCCGGCGCCGAGGAGGAAGACGCCGCCGATGCCGTGGAAGGAGGTGCTGCCGTAGGCCGGGTCGTACATGTCGTGGGCGCTGCGGGCGAAGGCGGCCAGCATCATCAGCCCGCCGAGCAGGGGCAGGACCCCGCGCAGCAGCAGGTCGCGCGGCGAGTTGCGCAGCCGTCCCCGGAAGTACCAGACGCAGGCCAGCGCGGTGGTGCCGTAGTAGCAGGCGATCAGCAGTCCGACGCACAGGATCGCGTCGCCGAGGAAGTCGGTGGAGACGAGCGTGAGCAGGACGAGGAGGCAGGCGGCGGTCGCGCCGGCGAAGAGGGTCCCGAAGCCGGGGGTGCGGTGGCGGGGATGGACCTGGGCGAAGGCGGCCGGCAGGGCGCCGTGGGCCGCCATGGACAGCGTGCTGCGTGAGGAGCCGACGAGGCTGGTGAGCAGGGCGGAGACCGCCGAGACGCAGACGGCCAGCTCCATCACCTTCGCCAGGGTGGGGCCCAGGACCGGTGGGGCGAGTGTGGACAGCACGTCGGCGGCGTTGTCCGGGTTGCCGAGGCCGGTGCCGTCGGTGCCGGTGCCGGCGAAGGCGATGGCCGCGAAGGCGGTGAACAGGTAGGTCCCCAGCAGCACGAGGGTGGAGATGACGGCGGCCTGGCCGGCGACGCGCTCTCCGTCGCGCGTCTCCTCGTTCGCGGTGATCAGCGCGTCCCAGCCCCAGTAGATGAACAGGCACAGCATCACCGCCTCGGCGAACGGGCCGAAACCGGAGAAGGCGAGGGGGTCGAGCCAGCCCGGGGACGGGGTGTCGGCGCCGTGGCGGGCGAGGGCTGCGGCGCCGAACCCGAGCAGGGCGGCCAACTGCAGACCGAGCAGCACGTACTGGACGGCGGCCGAGAGGTGCAGCCCCCGGTAGGCGATCGCCGTCACCGCCGCCAGTAGGGCCACCGCGGTGATCGTCACGGCGAGGCCGCTGCCGGCGAGGGAGTGCAGTCCGAGCAGGTGGAGCAGGTACGTGGCGCCGACCTGGGAGAGGGCCGTCATCGCGATGAACGTGGCGACCTGCACCACCCAGCCGCCGGCGAGCCAGCCCGTCAGCGGTCCGAACGCGCGAGTGGTCCACACGAAGGTGGTGCCGCAGTCCGGCATCTCGCGGTTCAGCTCGCGGAAGGCGAACGCGGTGAGCAGGATCGGGACGAAGCCGAGCAGCAGTGCGGCCGGTGCGAGGTCCCCGACGGTCAGGGTCACGAAGCCGAGGGTGACGGCGATGCTGTAGGCCGGGGCGACGCAGGAGAGCCCGAGGGTGACGGAGGCGAGCAGGCCCACCGAGCCGCTGCGCAGCCCCTTGCCGCGGGCGGGCTCGGGCCCGGATCTGACCTCGGCGTCGTTCACGTTGGGCATGGTGCCTCCATAGGCCGACAGGTTTGTTAAACGCAGATTTAAGACGTGCGTTGCTGGTCGGTCAATAGTCGAGGGGCTATTGTTAAATCTCGATACAACAGAGACGAGGGGAGTGGCGTGGCCGCGAGGAAGGGCACGGACAAGGAGGCCCGCCGGGCCGAGCTGGGCAGGGCGGTGGAGCGTGCCCTGGTGGCGCGCGGCCTCGAAGGCCTGCGCCTGCGGGACGTCGCGGAGGAAGCCGGGGTGACCCCCGCCGCGGTGCTCTACTACGGAGACCTGGACGCCCTGGTCCACGCCGCCTACCAGCAGGCGATCGAGCGCTACAGCCAGGAACGCGAACGGGCCGCGAACCGGTTCGCCGACGCGCGCCGGCAACTCGGGGCCTGCATCGACCAGGGGGTCGCCGACGGACCCGACGACACGCTGACCCGGCTGCTCTTCGAGTACTGGCCCCGCTGTCTGCGCGACGCCAAGGCCGCGGCCCTCGACAGCGCGCTGACCGAACGTCAGATCGCCGTGTACTCGGGCATCCTGGTCCTGGGACAGGCCCAGGGACACTTCACCCTCCACGACCCGCCGCGCATGCTCGCCGCCAGCTTCGTCGCCATGGAGGACGGCTACCAGATGGAACTCCTCGCTGGCCGCCGCACCCGCGCCGAGGTGATCGCGGCCCTGCACGCCTACGCCCGGGCGGTCACGGGGCACGACCCGGCCGCGCGCGACTGACGGAGGCGGGCCGCCGACCGCTCCGCTCCCGTACTCCCCAGGGAGTAACCGCGGCCCCGCGACACCCACGGGAGTACCCCTCGGCTCGGTCCTCAGCGCGACGAATCCCCCTTCCCGCGGCGGGAGTCTGGGAGCGAACCGATGAGGACCGACGGAGGGAGGCCCGGGATGGAGGGCCGCAAGAGGTTCGTGGGGTGGGGGGTGCTGGCCCTCTGGGTGATCGTGATCGCCCTGGCCGCACCGTTCGCGGGGAAGCTCGGGGAGGTACAGCGCGACCGGGCCGTGGACTACCTGCCGGGCAGCGCGGACTCGACTCGGGTGGCGAGGATCACCGAGCGGTTGCCCGGCGGGGACTCCACGGACCTCGTGCTCGTGTACCACCGCGAGGGCGGTCTGACCGCCGCCGACAGGGCCACCGCGGCCCGGGAGGTGCAGCGGGTCGCGGCCGAGCACCCCCTGAGCTCGACCCCGCGCGCCGTACCGTCCGAAGACGGCACCACCCTGCTGTACGCGGTCTCCAGCACCGAGCCCGGTTCGGACGAGAAGGCCAGGGACGCGTTCGTCCACGACGTCCGCGAGACGGTGAGCGGCGAGGTCGGAGGCCCTGGGGCCCTCGCCACGGACGCGAGCGAGGTGTACGAGTCGCTCGACGGCCCGCTGCTCTACACGACCGTCGCCGTCGTCGCCCTCCTGCTGATCGTCATCTACCGCAGCCCGTTCCTCTGGCTCGTCCCGCTGGTCGTCGCCGGCGGCGCGAACTTCCTGTCGAGGGCAGTGGCCTACGCCCTCCACCAGGGCTTCGACATCAGCGTGTCCGGCCAGAGCACCGGCGTCATGACGATCCTGGTCTTCGGTGCCGGCACGGACTACGCGCTCCTGCTCGTCTCGCGCTACCGGGAGGAACTGCGTCGCTTCCCGCGTCCGTACGACGCGATGGCCGCCGCCCTGCGCGGCTGCGGCCCCGCGGTCCTCGCGTCCTCCGGGACCGTCGCCCTCGGCATGCTGTGCCTGCTCGCCGCGGACATGAACAGCAGCCGGGGCATGGGACCCACGGCCGCCGTCGGGGTGCTGTGCGCCCTGGTCGCGATGACGACGCTGCTGCCCGCCCTGCTCGTGGTGCTCGGCCGACGGGTGTTCTGGCCGCTGATCCCGGCGCACGGCAGCGAGCCGAAGACCACGCGCCGGTCCCTCTTCGCGGCGATGGGCTCCTCGGCGGGCCGGCGCCCGCTCGCCGTCCTCCTCGCGGGCGCCGCGGCCCTGGCCGCCCTCGCCCTCGGCGCGCTGAACCTGCCCGGGGCCCTCAAGCAGGAGGACTCCTTCAGCTCCACCCCGGAGGCGGTCGCCGCGATGAAGACGCTCGCGGTCGCGTACCCGCAGACGGGAACCCAGCCCATCACCGTGGTCGCCCCGACGGCGGACTCCGCCGGAGCGCTGGAGACGGCGCGGGCGACCGAAGGCGTCGTCAGGGCCGAACGCGGCCGCAGCGGCGACGGCTGGACGGAGATCTCCGTCGTCGCCGCGCACCCGCCGCAGTCGGCCGCCGAGACCGCCACCATCAAGGAACTGCGGTCCGCGCTCGGCGAGGGGGTGTACGTCGGAGGGCCGAGCGCCGAACAGCTCGACATGGCCGACACCAGCGCCCGGGACCGGGACCTCGTCGTCCCGCTCGTCCTCGTCGTCGTGACGATCGTGCTGATCGCCCTGCTGCGGAGCCTGGTGGCCCCGCTGCTCCTCGTCGCCGCGGTCGTCGCCGTCTGGGGCGCGGCCCTCGGCATCGGCGGCCTCGTCTTCGAGTCCCTCTTCGGCTTCGAGGGGACCGACCCCGGCCTGGGCCTGCTCTCCTTCGTCTTCCTCGTCGCCCTCGGCGTCGACTACGGCATCTTCCTGATGCACCGGATGCGCGAGGAGTGCCTGAACGGGACGGAGCCGGGCGCCGCGGCCCTGACCGCGCTGCGCACGACCGGCGGGGTGATCGCCTCGGCGGGACTCGTCCTCGCCGCGACCTTCGCGGTCCTCGTGAACATGCCCATGGTGCAACTGGCCGAGCTCGGCTTCGTGATCGCGGTCGGCGTCCTCCTCGACACCTTCCTGGTCCGCACGTACCTCGTCACCAGCGCGAGCGTGCTGCTCGGCCGGAGGGTGTGGTGGCCGGGTCCGCTGGCCAAGAGGCCCGAGGCGCGGCCCGGTTCGGAGTCCGCGGACGAGCCGGTGCCCGTACGGGTCTGATCAGGGGCGAGTGGGGGCTCCCGGGACTACCGGGGGCCCCGGCCCGCAGGGAGGATGTGGACCATGGACTTCGCAGCGGCCCTGACCCGTGACCCGCAGGCGGCGCCGTACCCCGTGCGGTGCGACGCGACGGCCGCCGCGGGCTTCGCGGTCGTGGCGGCCCTCCTCGCCCTGACCGTCGACGACGGCCGCCGGCCGGACGTGCTCGGCTGGGCGCTGCTGCTCGCCGCGCACGTGCCGCTGGCCTGGCGGCGCAAGGCGCCCATGCCGGTGCTGCTCGCGGTCGTGGCCTGTGTGGCCCCGTACCACGCACTCGACTACATGCACCTGGCGCCGATCCCGGCGTCGATGACCGCGCTGTACACGGTGGCGTCCACCGGGCGGCCCAAGCGCACGCTGATGGTGGGGCTGTCCGTCACCTGCGTCACGCTCACCGTCCAGGTCGTGGTCAACCCCCATGAGACGGTCGAGCTGCTGAGGGTCTCCGGCTGGGTGATAGCGATGCTCGTCTTCGGCGCGAGCATCCGGCTCTACCGGCAGCTGGTGGCGGGCGTGGTGGAGCGGGCGGAGCGCGAGGGAGAGCGGAAGGCCGCCGAGGAGCGGCTGCGCATCGCACGGGACCTGCACGACCTCCTCGCCCACTCGATCACCCTCATCGGCGTGCAGGCGTCGGTCGCCGCGCACGTCCTGGTCGCCGACCCCGACCGCCTCGACCGCGAGGCGCTGGTCCGCGCGCTCGAAGGGATATCCGAGACCTGCCGGGACGCCCGGGCCGAGGTGCGCACGACCCTGGACGTGCTCCGTGCCGCCCCGGAGGGCCCCCTGCCGGACCTGGCCTCGCTGCCCGACCTCGTACGGCCGTCGGGCGCGGTCCTGACGGTACGGACGGGGGAGGCGAAGGTCCCGGCGGCGGTGGGCGCGGCGGCGTACCGCATCGTGCAGGAGTCGCTGACCAACGCCGTCCGGCACGGCGGCCCCGGCGTGTGCGTGCGGGTCGATGTCGGCCTGGCGGACGAGGTGTTGACCGTGCGGGTGACCGACAGCGGTGCCGCCACGGGCGCGCCCAGCGGTTCCGGGTACGGGATCGTCGGCATGCGCGAGCGGGCCAGGAGCGTGGGCGGCACACTGAGCGCGGGGCCGCGCGAGGGCGGGGGCTTCGAGGTCACGGCGGCGCTGCCGCTCGCGGTGAGGGAGGTGGCGGTGTGATCCGGGTGCTGCTGGCGGACGATCAGCTGCTCGTCCGGGCGTCGTTCGCGATGCTCGTCGACTCGGCGCCCGACATGGAGGTGGTGGGCCAGGCGGCCAACGGCAGGGAAGCGGTGGACCTGGCCCGTTCGGCGCGGGCGGACGTGGTGGTGATGGACGTGCGGATGCCCGAGCTCGACGGGATCGGCGCCACCCGGCTGATCGCCGACGACGAGGACCTCGCCGGGGTGAAGGTGCTGGTCCTCACGACGTACGACACGGACGAGCACATCGTGGAGGCGCTGCGGGCGGGCGCGTCGGGCTTCGTGGTCAAGGACATCCGCCCGGCCGAGCTCCTCGCCGCGATCCGTACGGTGGCGGCGGGGGAGTCCCTGCTGTCGCCGGGCCCCACGTCCCGGCTGATCGCCCGGGCCCTGGCGCTTCCCGATCCGCCCGCGACGGGCGGCCCGGGAGGGCTGTCGGACCGCGAGCGGCAGGTCCTGGCCCTGGTGGCCCGAGGCCTGAACAACACGGAGATCGCGGAGGCCCTCGGACTCTCGCCCCTGACGGCGAAGACCCATGTCAGCCGGATCATGGGGAAGCTCGCGGCGCGGGACAGGGCCCAACTGGTCATCGTGGCGTACGAGTCGGGGCTGGTCACGCCGGGAGCCACCCCCGAGGGCACGCCGGGAACCACCCTCCGGGGCATACCGGGAGCCACCCCCGGGGTGCGCCGGTGACCGCCATCGCGAGAGCGCTGGGAGGCTGATTGCCAATTTTCGCAATTGGCTATCTCGCTCTAGACTCGCCCGGGTGAACGAGAACCTGCCTGCCTGCCCCGAGTGCTCCGGCGCCTACACCTACGAGATGGGCGCGCTGCTGGTCTGCCCCGAATGCGGTCACGAGTGGTCCCTGTCGGCCGGCGCGGCCGAGGGCGCCGACGCGGGAGGCGAGAAGGTGATCAAGGACTCGGTGGGCAACGTGCTCGCGGACGGGGACACGGTGACCGTCGTCAAGACGCTCAGGGTCAAGGGCAGCCCCACCGGCATCAAGGCCGGAACCAAGGTCCGCAACATCCGGCTGGTGGACGGTGTCGACGGCCATGACATCGACTGCAAGGTCGACGGCTTCGGGCCCATGCAGCTCAAGTCCGGCGTCGTCAAGAAGGCCTGAACGGCTCCGGAGGGACACGATGGACACGGCGGGGACGCGGGTGAGCGTGCGGTCGGGCCGCGGGACCGCGCGATCCCGGGCGGATCGGCGGTGGGCGCGGTGAGCACGCCCCTGTACCGACTGAAGGCCGAGTTCTTCAAGACGCTCGGGCACCCGGTGCGCATCCGCGTCCTGGAGCTGCTGAGCGAACGGGAGCACGCCGTCTCGGAGATGCTCGCGGAGGTCGGGGTCGAGCCCGCGCACCTCTCCCAGCAGCTCGCGGTGCTCCGCAGGTCGAACCTCGTCGTCGCGCGCCGCCAGGGGTCCGCCGTCCACTACTCGCTCACCGATCCTCAGGTGGCCGAGCTGCTGGCGGTGGCCAGGGCGATCCTCTCGGGCGTCCTCGTGGGTCAGGCCGAACTCCTCGCCGACCTCCGCGCCGCGACGCCGGAAGAGCCGCCGACCGTCTGACGGCGGGTGCCGGACCTCGCGCCGACCGCCTGACGGCGGGAAGGACTCCGGGGAGCGCGACCGCCGTGGGCCCTGTGAGCCCTGTGTGCCCCGGATGCGCCCGCGTGTGCCCGGACGTCACCTGTTCGGGGCCTGTGCGGGGTGGCCGGGAGCTGGCTTCATGGGGGCGGCGCGCCGTACGGAGCGCCTTTCCGCGTTCCCCCGAGGCGTCGCGTGAGGTGATCTGGGATGGCGACCGACCGGTACGGCCACTTCCTGCACGAGGGTACGGAGGAGGGGGCCGCGCACCTGGACCGGGCGGTGGAGGCGCTGCTGTTCTTCAGGCCGGAGGTGGTCGCGGCCGTCGGGGACCTGCTCGCGGCCGACCCGGTGTCGCCCGTGGGCCAGGCCTTCGCGGCCTATCTGGGGGTGCTGGGCACCGAGCCGGCCGACGCCGCCGTCGCCCGGAGCCGGTTCGCCGACCACGCGGCGGGCCTGGACCGTACGGCGCTGCCGCCGCGCGAGCGCCTGCACACGGCCGCCGCCGAGAGCCTCCTCGCCGGTGACCTGCGACGGGCCGGCGGACTCCTGGAGCGGCTGACCCTGGCGTACCCGCGGGACGCGCTCGCCCTCTTCGTGGGGCACCAGCTCGACTTCCTCACCGGTGACGCGGTGCGCCTGCGCGACCGCGTCGGCGGCGCGCTGTCCGCGTGGGACGCGGGTGACCCCCACCGCGGGCCGCTGCTCGGCATGTACGCCTTCGGCCTGGAGGAGTCGGGGCACTACGAGCGCGCCGAGGAGGTCGGCGCGGCCGCGGTCGCGTGCCATCCCCAGGACGTCTGGGCCGTCCACGCCGTCGTGCACACCTACGAGATGCGGGGCCGGTACGCCGACGGCATCGCCTATCTCGACGCGCGGACCGGGGACTGGTCGGGCGACAACTTCCTCGCGGTCCACAACTGGTGGCACTACGCGCTGTTCGCCCTGGAGGCGGGCGACACCGCCACCGCGCTGCGCGTGTACGACGCGCACCTGCACCACGCGACGTCCCCCGGTCTGGCGATGCAGCTCCTGGACGCGGCGGCCCTGCTGTGGCGCCTGCACCTGGCGGGGCACGACCAGGCCCCGCGGTGGGAGGCGCTGGCCGACGCGTGGACCGCGCGGGCCGACCCGCCGTTCTACGCCTTCAACGACGTGCACGCCGTCATGTCCTACGTCGGAGCCGGACGACCCGCGCAGGCCGAGCGCCTCGTCGCCGACCGGCAGCGGTGGCTGGAGCGACCGGGGGCGGGCGCTTCGACGAACGACGCGATGACGGCGGAGATCGGCCTCCCGGTCTGCCGGGCGCTGGTCGCGCACGCGCACGGCGACCACGGGGCCGTCGTGGACCTCCTGTGGCCGCTCCGCCGCCGCCTCCACGAGTTCGGCGGCAGCCACGCCCAGCGCGACGCCGTCCAGCAGACCCTCCTCGAATCGTCCCTCAGGGCCGGCCGGCACGACCTGGCCCGCGCCCTGATCAGCGAGCGCAGCGGACTGCGTCCGGACAGCCCGTACAACCGGCTGAGCCAGGCACGCCTGGCCACCGCGTCCGGTGACCGGGAGGCGGACGGCGGGCGGGGTCCGGGCGGCCTTTCTATCGCCAATCCGCATTGTTCCTAGAATGGGCGTGTGGAGGACATCGATGTGATCGCGGTGCTGCAGGATCCGGTGCGGCGCCGCCTGTACGAGTACGTGGCCGCCCAGGGCCGTGAGGTCGGGCGCAACGAGGCCGCCGAGGCGGCCGGCGTCGCGCGGACGCTCGCCGCGCACCACCTGGAGAAGCTGACCGAGGCCGGCCTCCTCGACAGCGGCACCCGTCGGCTGACCGGCCGTTCGGGGCCGGGGGCCGGCCGCCCCGCCAAGGTCTACACCCGGTCGAGCGCGGAGCGCTCGGTGTCGCTGCCCGCCCGCGACTACCGCACGGCCGCCGAGCTGCTCGCCGAGGCCGCCGAGGAGGCCGGTCTCGACACCGGGCTCTGTGCGGCCGCCCGGCGCCGCGGCGAGGTGCTGAGGGGGTCGGCGCCGGCCTGCGGCGACCTCGACGAGGTCGTGCGGGTACTGGCCGGCCGTGGCTACGAGCCGCGACTCGAGACCGTCGCCGAAGCGGGTGCGGGGGAGGGTGTCGACGGTGAGGTGGAGCGGGTCGTCCGCATGCGCAACTGCCCCTTCCACGCCGTCGCCGAGCGCTTCCCGCCGCTCGTCTGCGGCATGAACCTCGCGCTGCTCGAAGGGCTGATCGGCACGGACGGCCCCGTCAGGGCGCGCATGGACGCCCGGCCGGGGGAGTGCTGCGTGGTGGTGGAGCGGGCGGAACCTTCTAAAGACAATGAAGATTGACATAGAAAAGCGGGCCGTGCTGGGATGAGGTCATGACCGCACCCCGGCACGCCGCCCACCTCGCCCAGCTCAACGTCGCCACGCTCCGGTACCCCCTCGACGACCCCCGCGTCGCGCCGTTCGTCGAGATGCTCGACCCGGTCAACGCCGCCGCCGACGGCGCGCCCGGCTTCGTGTGGCGGCTCGTGGAGGAAGGCGCGGCCGACGCCACCGGGCTGCGCCCGGCGGGCGAGGACGTCATCGTCAACCTGTCGGTCTGGGAGACGCAGGAGGCCCTGTGGGACTTCGCCTACCGCAGCGGGCACCTGGAGGCGATGCGACGGCGCCGTGAGTGGTTCGCCCGGCACGTCGAGGCGCACCTGGTGCTGTGGTGGGTCCCCGCCGGACACGTCCCGACCGTCGGCGAGGCCATGGAGCGACTGGCCGACCTGCGGGCGCACGGCCCGTCCCCGCGGGCCTTCACCTTCGCCTCCTCCTACCCCGCGGGCGAGGCCGCACCGCACCCCGCGGGCGAGGCCCCACCGCGCCTCGAGGCCATGCCGCCGGCGGTCTGAACGGGCCCGGGCCGCCGCCGCTGCCTGGGGCGTGGGAACGGTCCCGGAAGGCGCTTCGGGCCCCTCCTCAGCCGACGACGCCGGCCGGCACCGTCAGTTCGGCGCCGGTGGCGGCGCGGACCTCGTCGAGGGTGACGCCCGGGGCGAGTTCGACCAGGACGAAGCCGTGCTCGGTGACGTCGACGACCGCGAGGTCGGTGATGACCCGGTCGACGACCGACCGGCCGGTGAGCGGCAGGTCACAGCTGCCCACGAGCTTGGGGCTGCCGTCCTTCGCGGTGTGCTCCATGAGGACGATGACCCGGCCGGCGCCGTGGACGAGGTCCATCGCGCCGCCCATGCCCTTGACCATCCTGCCCGGGATCATCCAGTTGGCGAGGTCGCCCGAGGCGGAGACCTGCATGGCACCGAGGACGGCCGCGTCGATGTGACCGCCGCGGATCATGCCGAAGGACAGGGCGGAGTCGAAGAACGAGGCGCCGGGCAGGGCGGTGACGGTCTCCTTGCCGGCGTTGACGAGGTCGGCGTCGAGTTCGTCCTCGGTGGGGTAGGGGCCGACACCCAAAATGCCGTTCTCGGACTGCAGGACCACCTCGACGCCGTCCGGCAGGTGGTTCGGGATGAGCGTGGGCAGGCCGATGCCGAGGTTGACGTAACTGCCGTCGGTGAGTTCCAGGGCGGCGCGGGCCGCCATCTGCTCGCGGGTGAGCGCCATGTCAGGCACCGCCTTCCTGTCGAACGGTCCGGCGCTCGACGCGCCGCTCGGCCGCGGGATCGCCGGGGGACACCTTGACCACGCGCTGGACGAAGACGCCGGGGAGATGGACCTCGTCGGGATCGAGCTCACCCGGCTCGACGAGGTGGTCCACCTCGGCGATGGTGATCCGGCCCGCCATCGCGGCGAGCGGGTTGAAGTTGCGGGCGGACGAGCGGAAGACGAGGTTCCCGTGCCGGTCGCCGATGGTCGCGCGGACCAGGGCGAAGTCGGTGGTGATGGCGTGTTCCAGCAGGTGCGGGCGTCCCCCGAAGTCCCGGGTCTCCTTGGCGGGCGAGGCGACGGCGACCGAGCCGTCGGCGGCGTAACGCCAGGGCAGCCCGCCCTCGCCGACCTGGGTCCCGGTGCCCGCCGGGGTGTAGAAGGCCGGGATGCCCGTGCCGCCGGCCCGCAGCCGTTCCGCCAGGGTGCCCTGGGGCACGAGTTCCACCTCCAGCTCGCCGCTCAGGTACTGCCGGGCGAACTCCTTGTTCTCGCCCACGTACGAGCTCGTCATGCGCGAGATCCGGCCGGCGGCGAGCAGGAGCCCGAGGCCCCAGTCGTCGACGCCGCAGTTGTTGGAGACGATGCTGAGGCCGTCGACCTCCCGCTGCCACAGGGCGTCGATCAGCGTGCCCGGTATGCCGCACAGCCCGAATCCGCCCACCGCGAGGGAGGCGCCGTCGGATATGTCGGCCACCGCCTCCGCCGCGCTCGCGACTGTCTTGTCCAGACCCATACGGTCCCTTTCCCTCGGGCAGCCGGGCCGACCGCGCAGGTCAGAGCCGGTGCCGGTACAACCGACAGGCAGCGAGCCTAGGCAGGCGGCGCGAGGGCGACCATGGATGTCATCCACACATCGACCCCGGGGAAGGTGGTGACGGCCACCTCCCCCGGGCCCGATACCGGCCGCCCGTAAGGGAACCGAGAGGGAACCGCCCCGGTCCGTCGGCGGTTATGGCGGAAGCCACCATTCACGAGCAGCGCTTTGTAGCGGTCACTCACATGGGACGGGATCGAGGCGCTCCCTAGTGTTTCCGGCCATGACGAACACATTTCGCGCCCCGGCCCCCCTGCCGCCGCCCACCGCCGCGGTGGACCTGGGCGGGCGTACGGCCCTGGTGACCGGCGGCGGAAGCGGCATCGGCCGGGCCTGCGTGCTCGCCCTGGCGCAGTCCGGCGCCGTCGTCCACGTGGTCGACCGGGACGCCGACGCGGCCAAGGCCGTCGCGGAGATCGCCGGCGGGCAGGCCCACGTGGCCGACCTCGCGGACCCGGGTGCCGTCGACCTCCTGCCGGCCGAGGTCGACATCCTCGTCAACAACGCCGGCCTCCAGCACGTCGCGCCCCTCACCGAGTTCCCCCCGGAGCGCTTCGAACTCATCCAGAAGGTGATGGTCACCGCGCCGTTCCTGCTGATGCGCCGCGTCCTGCCGCACATGTACGCCCGCGGCTGGGGCCGGATCGTCAACGTCTCCAGCGTCCACGGACTGCGGGCCAGCGCCTTCAAGTCCGCCTACGTCGCCGCCAAGCACGGCCTCGAAGGGCTGAGCAAGGTCGCCGCGATCGAGGGCGCTCCCCACGGCGTGACCAGCAACTGCGTCAACCCCGGCTACGTCCGGACTCCGCTCGTCGAGGGCCAGGTGCGGGACCAGGCCGCCGCCCACGGCATCAGCGAGGGCGACGTCCTGTCGAACGTGATGCTGGCCCGCTCGCCCGTCAAACGACTCCTGGAGACCGAGGAGGTGGCCGCCGCCGTCCTGTGGCTGTGCGGCCCCCACTCCGGCTACCTCACCGGCGCGTCCCTGCCGCTCGACGGCGGCTGGACCGCGGGCTGACCCGTCGCCCCCGGGCCGGACCGTCGGCCGGCCGGCCTCGGGCCCGGGACCGCGCCGACCACCCGGGCGGTCCGCGGGTCGAGCCCTAGGGCCTGTCTGACCATTCCCGTCGGGTCCGGACCGCCCGGCGCCCCCTTCACGTACCACCCGTACCATCCCGTCCCGTCCCCCTTGTGAAAACCCGGTGAACCCATGTCTGACACCACCACCCCGAGAAGCGGCATCGGTCGCATCGTCGGCGCCAGCCTGATCGGCACCACCATCGAGTGGTACGACTTCTTCCTGTACGGCTCGGCCGCCGCCCTCGTGTTCAACACGCTGTTCTTCCCCACCGCCGACCCGCTGGTGGGAACGCTGATCGCGTTCATCACGTACGCCATCGGGTTCGCCGCCCGGCCGCTCGGCGGCATCGTCTTCGGCCACTTCGGGGACAAGATCGGACGCAAGAAGCTGCTGGTGCTCAGCCTCCTCATGATGGGCGGTGCCACCTTCGCGATGGGCCTGCTGCCCACCTACGACACGATCGGCGTCTGGGCGCCGATCCTGCTGACGGTGCTGCGCCTGGTCCAGGGCTTCGCGCTGGGCGGCGAGTGGGGCGGGGCCGTGCTGATCGTCTCCGAGCACGGAGGCGACAAGCACCGCGGCTTCTGGGCCTCGTGGCCGCAGGCCGGCGCCCCGGGCGGCAACCTGCTGGCCACCGGCGTGCTGTCCCTGCTCGCCGCCGTCCAGTCGGACGCGGCCTTCCAGTCCTGGGGCTGGCGCGTCCCGTTCCTGCTCTCCGGGCTGCTCGTCATGATCGGTCTCTGGATCCGGGTCTCGGTCTCCGAGTCCCCGGTGTTCCTGGAGGCCCAGGCCAAGGCCGAGGCCGCCGCGGCGGCCGGCGCGAAGGAGGAGGCCCCGGTCGTCGAGGTCTTCAAGCGCAGCTGGCGCGAGGTCCTGTCCGCGATCGGCACCCGCTTCGGCGAGAACATCTCGTACTACATCCTCACCTCCTTCCTCCTGGTGTACGTCACCACCCACCTGGGCCTGTCGAAGAGCACCGCGCTCAACGCCGTCCTGATCGGCTCGGCCGTCCACTTCGTCACCATCCCCCTGTGGGGCGCGCTGTCCGACCGGATCGGCCGGCGTCCCGTCACCCTGATCGGCTCGGTGGGCATGGCGATCTGGGCCTTCGCCTTCTTCGGTCTCGTCGACTCGAAGTCGTTCGTCGTGATCACCCTGGCCGTCACCGCCGGCCTGCTGCTGCACGGTGCGATGTACGGCCCGCAGGCGGCCTTCATCTCCGAGATGTTCGACACCAAGGTCCGCTACTCCGGTGCCTCCATGGGCTCCCAGCTCGCCTCCATCCTCGCCGGCGCCCTCGCCCCGATCATTGCGGTCGAGCTCCTCAAGGACTACGGCAGCTCCACCCCCATCAGCGTCTACCTCTGCGCGGCCGCCGTGATCACCACGATCACCGTGGCGGTCACCCGCGAGACCCTCGGCCGCGACCTCACCCGCTCCCGGGACGAGCAGACCGCCGACGCTCCCTCCGCGGTGCGCGCGGGCGACCCGGCGTAGCGGCCCGCCGGCGACGCCGGGGCCGGACCGCCCCGGCGTCGCCGCACTCGTGAGGCGCCCGGTCCGCCGCCATCATGGGGGAGAACGCGACGGACCGGGCCATGCGCCGCATCCCACCCCGCACACGGCCCGCGAGGAGGCCCCCCATGACCGCCGACCGTCGAGCCGAGACGGGGCCACCGGCGCCGGAAGGCGAACGAACGACGGGGCCCGCCGGAGCCCGGACGCCGGAGCCCGCCGGGGCCGGGGGCCGGGAATCCGCCGGAGTCCCGACGCCGTCGGAGCCCGCCGGGGCGGCTGCCCGGAACCTGCTGGACCTCCTCGCCGCCGGGGCGCCCGCCGAGCAGCTCGCCGCCCAGCCGGGCAGGTCGCGGGCCGGCGGGGCGGACGGCCCGGAGGTCGCGTGGATCGAGGAGACCACCGAGGTCGCCCTGTCCGTGCGGCGGGTGCTCGACCAGTACCGCCGCCGGGAGGCGGAACTCGTGGCGCTCTTCGACACGGCGAGCGACCTGGCGGGACTGCGGGACCTCGACGCGGTGCTCCGCGCCATCGTCCGGCGGGCGAGGACGCTCCTGGGTACGGACATCGCGTACCTGACGCTCAACGACCCGGTCGCCCACGACACGTTCATGCGGGTCACCGACGGTTCCGTCTCCGCGGCGTTCCAGCAGCTCCGGCTGGGCATGGGAGAAGGCCTGGGCGGTCTCGTCGCCCAGACCGCCCGCCCCTACGCCAGCACGGACTACCGCACCGACCGGCGCTTCCGCCACACCGGCGCGATCGACGACGGCGTGGCCGAGGAGGGGCTCGGCGGCATCCTCGGCGTCCCGTTGCGCGTCGGCCAGGAGATCATCGGGGTGCTGTTCGCGGCGGACCGGGGGCCGCGCGAGTTCACCCCCGACGCCATCGCCCTGCTCGGCTCGCTCGCCGACCACGCCGCCGTCGCGATCGACAGCGCCCGGCTCCTGGAGGAGACCCGCTCCACCCTGAGCCGGCTCGAAGCGGCGAACGCGACCGCCCACGCGCACAGCGAGGCGCTGCACCGGGCCTCCGACGCCCACGACCGCCTCACGAAACTGGTGCTGCGGGGAGCGGGCATCGACGACGTGGCAGCCGAGATCGCGGCGCTGCTCGGCGGCGGGGTCGCCGTCCACGACACCGACGGCAGCGAGCTGGCCCGGTCGGGCACCGGGCCGGTCGCCCCCTCCGCCGACAGCCTCGCGGCCTCGCAGACCGACGGCCGTGCCGTCCGCGCGGACTCCGTGTGGACCTGCGCCGTCCTGGCCGGGACCGAGGCCCTGGGCAGCATCGTGCTGACCGGACGGGACGACCTCTCCGAGGCCGACCGGCGGCTGTTCGAGCGCGCCGCGCTGGTGACGGCCCTCCTGCTCCTGATGCGCAGGTCCGTCGCCGAGACCGAGGACCGGGTGCGAGGCGAACTCCTCGACGACCTCCTGGTGGACCCCGCCGCGTCGCCGCGCCGGGACGGCGGAAGCCTGACCCTGCGGGCCCGGCGCCTCGGAGTGGACCTCGCCCGGCCGCACTCCGTCGCCGTCCTCGACTGCGAGGCGGCCCTGCGCCCCCGGCTCTCCGACGAGACCGCCCGCAAGGCCCGCGGCCTCGGCGGCCTCGCCGGCACCCGGCACGGCCATGTCGTCCTGCTGGCCCCGGGTGACCGTCCGGGGGCCCTCGCCCGTTCCCTGTCGGCCGACCTCGCCCGGACGCTCGGCACGCCCGTCACCGTGGGCGCCGCCGGTCCGGGACACGGGCCCGAGCACCTCGCCGCGCTCCACACCGAGGCCGTGCGGTGCCTCACGGCCCTCCACGCCCTCGACCGCACCGGCGAGGGTGCCGACATCGCCGACCTGGGCTTCATCGGCGTCCTCCTGGGCGACCGGTCCGACGTCGGCTCGTACGTCGAGCGGGTCCTCGGCCCCGTCCTCGCCTACGACACCGAGCGCGGCACCGAACTGGTGCGGACCCTGCGCGCGTACTACGACCACGGCGGCAGCCTCTCCCGGGCCAAGGACGCCCTTCACGTCCACGTCAACACCGTCGTGCAACGCCTCGACCGCGTCGCCCAACTCCTGGGCCCCGACTGGAACACCCCCGCCAGGGCCCTGGAGACCCACCTGGCCCTCCGCCTCCACCAGCTCGCCCGGCGCACCGGCGCCGGCTGACCGGCGCTGCCCGGCCGGGCCGTACCGGTGGCGCGGGTCCGGGCACGGCGGGCGACCGGGGCGACCGGGCAGGGCCCGTCCGTTCCGTCCCGGCAGGGCGATCGACCCCAGCCGCGCATGGGCTACGCTGCGCCCGCGCGGACCACCGGGAGCGAGGGGCGGCACCGATGCGGGAGAGCGTGGAGGAGCGGCACCGCCGCATCCTGCGGGTCGTGCGGGAACGCGAGAGCGTGCGGATCGGGGAACTGGCCGCGGCCCTCGGGGTGTCCGTGGAGACCGCGCGGCGGGACGTGGCCGCGCTGGCCGACGTGGGACGCGTGCGGCGGCTGCACGGCAGCGTCACCTGGCCGACCGCGCCGCTCAACGCCCGCGACGCCCGGCTCGCCCGCCGGAGCGCGCCCCGGGCGGCGGACGGGCCGGTGCTCGGCATGGTCGTGCCGGTGTCCGACTACTACTACCGGGCGGTCATCCAGGGCGCCCGGCAGGCCGCGGCGGACATCGGCGCGCGGCTCCTGGTGGGCATCACCGACTACTCGGCGGAGCGCGACCTCCAGCACATCGCCACGCTGCTCGCCGCGGGCGTCGACGGACTCCTGCTCGCCCCCAGCTGGACGGTCGGCGGCCCCACCCGGGAGGAGGCCGCCCGTTTCGCCGAACCCGCCGTCCCCGCCGTCCTCGTCGAGCGCCGGATCCCCCTCGGCGTGCCCGGCTCCCACCTCGACCGCGTCGTCTCCGACCACGCCGGCGGGGCGGCCCTCGCCGTCCGGCACCTGGCGCGGCTGGGCCACCGCAGGGTCGCCCTGCTGGCCCGTCACACCCACACGCGGCCCGCCGTGCGCACCGGCTACCTCTCGGCGGTCCGGGCCCTCGACCTGCCCGACGACGACCTCTCCCCGCCCCCGAGCGGGCCCTGGGGGCACCCCGACGACATCGCGCGGGAGCGGCTCCTCGCCCTCGTCGAGGCGGGCGAGGTGAGCGCCGCCCTGGTCCACACCGACGTCGACGCGCTCAACCTGCTCCAGTGGCTGACCGCGCACGGCGTCCGCGTCCCCGACGACTTCGCCCTCGTCTGCCACAACGACGAGACGGCTGCCCTCGCGGACGTCCCCCTGACCTCCGTCAGTCCCGCCACCTTCGCGGTCGGCGAAGCCGCCGTCCGCCTCCTGGTCCGCCGCCTCGAGGACCCCGACGCGGCCCATTCGGCCGTCGAATGGCTGCCGAGGCTCGTCGTCCGGGACTCCTGTGGCGCCGCACGCGCGCAGGGCGGGTCCGAAGCGTGGCCCCCGCCCTCCGACTGACCGAAAACTGCCCGAATCAGCGCCGTCCCTTGACGGACAGAAAGCGCTTGCGGAGGCTGCCGTTCAGGCATCACCCCCCTCCGACACCTCCGCGAAGGCTGGTTCCCCATGGGCTCTTCACCGCGCCGGCGTACGTTCCTCCAGGCGAGCGGAGGTACCGCGCTGACCCTCGGACTCCTCGGCGTCACGGCCGGGCCGGCCGCCGCCGCGGAAGCGGACGCACAGGAGTTCGCCGCGCTGCGCGCCACGTGGCGCGACCTCGTCCTCGGGGCGGGGTTCAGTCCCACCGCCGAACCGTTCAGGACGCTGCTCGCCGAACTCGGCAGGACCGCGCGCGGACACCTGTCCACGATGGCGCCCGCCGACGGGTCGCTGTGGCCGGACGCCGTGTGGAAGGACCCGGAACCGGACACGGACGCGGAGTCGTACGGCTTCTCGGCGATGATGAACGAGAGCCTCAACCGGCTCGGTACGCTCGCGCAGGCGTGGGCGCAGCCGGGTACCGGCCTGACGGGTGACCCGGCCGCGCTGGAGGCCGTGCTCACCGGCCTGGAGCACGTCCACTCGCGGGTCTACAACGAGAACACGACGCGCTACGGCAACTGGTGGAACTGGCAGATCGGCGGCCCGCAGGCGTTCATGGACACCTGCGTGCTGGTCCACGACCACCTGACGGCCGAGCGGATCGCCGCGTACTGCCGGGCCGTCGACCACTTCGTGCCCGACTCCGTCTTCGACTCCTACACCGGCACCTCCACCGGGGCCAACCGGGTCGACCTGTGCCGCAGCGTCATCCTGCGCTCCATCGTCGGGGAGGACGCCGACCGGCTCGCCCGTGCCGTCGCCGCGCTCGACCCCGTCTTCCCGTACGTGACCGCCGGCGACGGCTTCTACGCCGACGGGTCCTTCGTCCAGCACCGCAACGTCCCCTACATCGGCGGCTACGGCTCCGTCCTCCACGACGGCGTCGGACGCCTCATGGCCCTGCTGCGCGCCTCCCGGTGGCCGGTGGACTCGCCCGACGCGCAGCTCTTCCTGGACACCGTCGACAACGCCATCGCGCCGTTCGTCCACAACGGCCTGATCATGGACAACGTCTCCTCACGCGGCATCAGCCGGGCCGGGACGTCCGACCACACCAGGGCGCACGCCCTGCTCGCCACCATCGTGCTCGTCGGCCAGGGCGCGAGCGAGCAGGAGAACGCCCGCTGGCGCGGCATGGTGAAGGGCTGGATGCGGCGCGACCACTACGCCCCGCCGCTGGCGAACCCGAAGCTGAGCCTGGTCCGCGCCGCCCTGCTCCAGTCCGTCCTCGACGACACCTCGGTCACGCCCGCGCCGGAACCCGTCCAGCACCGGCTGTTCCACCACATGGACCGGGCCACCCACCGCCGCCGGGGCTGGTGCGCCTCGGTCTCCATGGCGTCGAAGCGCATCGCGCACTACGAGTTCGGCAACGGTGAGCACGCCCGCGGCTACCACACCGGCGCCGGCTGGCTCTCCTGGTGGGGCGACGACCACGGCCTGGACCAGTACTCGGACGCGTACTGGCCGACCGTCGACCCGTACCGCCTCCCCGGCATCACCGCCTCCCGCAAGCCGCTCGCCGACGGCGAGGGCGGCAACTGGGGCCAGCCCATGCCGGACGCGGCCTGGGTCGGCGGCACCACCGACGGCGAGTTCGGCGCCACCGGGCAGCACCTCATCGGCCTCGCCTCCACGATGAACGCCAGGAAGTCGTGGTTCTGGCTGGACGACTCCGTCGTCTGCCTGGGCGCCGGCATCACCTCCGCCGACGGCCACGCCGTGGAGACCACCGTCGACAACCGCGCCCTCGGCACGACCGGCGCGCCCGCGTTCACCGTCGACGGCCGGGTCCAGCCCGTGGCGCAGGGGTGGCGGCACACCTTCGAGGACGCCGGCTGGGCGCACATCGAGGGCCACGCCGGCTACGTCTTCCCCCAGGGCCTGGACCTGACCGCCGTACGCGAGGAACGCACCGGATCCTGGCGGGACATCAACACCGGCGGCCCCACCACGCCGCTGACGCGCCGCTACCTCACCCTCTGCACCGACCACGGCACCGACCCGGCCGGCGCGGGTTACGCCTACGTCCTGCTGCCCGGCGTGAGCGCCGCGACCACCGCGCTGCGGGCCGCCGACCGCGGCCGCCTGCGGATCCTCGCCAACACCGGCTCCCGACAAGGCGTCCGCGTACCCCGCCTGGGCCTCACCGCGGTCAACTTCTGGGCCGCCGGCACCGCGGGACCCCTCACCGCCGACGCGCCCGCGTCCGTCCTCGTCCGCGAGCACCGCGACGGCACCGCGACCGTCGTCGTCTCCGACCCGGCCCGCCAGGCAGCCTCCCTGGAGATCACCTGGGCGAAGCGGGTCTCCTCGGTGCTCTCCAGGCCCGCCACTGTCACCGCCGTCACGACGGGCGCCGCCCTGAAGCTCGTCTTCGGCGACCTCACCCGGGCCGCGGGCGCTCCCCAGAAGATCCGGGTCCGCCTGGGCTGACACGGAGCCGGGGCTCCCGGGCTCGCCGCCGCCCGCACCCCGGGTCTCGCCGCCGCCCGCATCCCGGGTCTCGTCGGCGTCCCCGGCCCGGATCCCGCCGCGGCCCGTCCCGGACCTCGTGTGCGCGGTGACGCGAGGTCAGGCGGGGACGAACAGGGTCTCCGGCGTCCCGTCGAGGACGAAGCCGTTGTCCAGGCGGACGCGGACCGTCACGCGGGGCCGCTGCTCCTGATGGGCGAGCCAGTCCGCCTCCAGGGCGCCGACCTGTTCCTCCAGCCTGCTCCTGCTGGCCGGGGGCATCTGGGCGCCGAAGCCGTCGAGGAGGGACGTGAGCCGCAGGTACTCGCGGACCTCGTGGCTCTCCTCCTTGGGGTGCGCGACGACACGCTCCACGGTGCCCCCGGTGCCCGACGCGAGGGAGAGGGACCCCCCGACGTCATCCGTCGCGTCCGGGGAGTCCCCGGCCACGGTGAGGGAACCCGCCAGCCTGACGTCTGACGCCAGCTTCACCCGCTGTCCGTCGTGGAGTGCCATCGATGCTTCTTCTCTTCGGTCGGTGGGTGTGCGGGTGGCGCGGATCCGACGCTCGTTCCGCGCCACCGGTGTTGGATACACCACAGCCCGAGACACCGTCAAAGAAGGCGTTCCGTCCGGCGCGGCGGAGCCGCGGGCCATCCGAACGATCGGGATGGAGTGAAACCTTCTCGGTGCTTGTACCGTCCTCTCACCTGGGAGTCGGTCGCGAGCGCACGGGGAGTGGGCATTCCATGGGGCAGAACACGTACAGGACGCACATAGCCGTGGTGGCCTCGGCGGTGGGGATCAGTCTCGCGGTGTGGGGGGCCGCCGTGCTGACCAACACCGAGGCCGCCGCGAAGGCGGGGGCCGGGCCGGGAGACCGGTCGTCGGTGGAGCAGACGCAGAAGCCGGCCCGGATCCCTCCGCAGCGGGTGCCGGAGAGCATCGCGCACGACGCGGAGGCGGGCGGCACGGCCGTCAACATCACCATCGACGACGGCCCCGACCCGCGGTTCACGCCGCAGATGCTCGACATCCTCCGGGAGAACGGCGTCAAGGCCGTGTTCTGCATGATCGGACCGCAGGCGAAGCAGCACCCCGAGCTCGTGAAGAAGATCGTCGCGGACGGCCACAAGCTGTGCGACCACACCATGGACCACGACACCTCGATGGACAAGAAGCCCGTCGCGTACCAGAAGCAGCAGATCCTGGACGCGAAGCGGATGATCGAGGACGCGGCCGGAGGCGCGAAGGTCGAGTTCTACCGGGCCCCCGGCGGCGCGTTCACCCCGGACAGCCGGCGGATCGCCGCCGCCGAGGGGATGCGGCCGCTGGGCTGGAACGTCGACACCAAGGACTTCGAGCAGCCGGGCACGGCCTCGATCGTCAACACGGTCAAGAGCCAGCTGTCCAACGGGCCGACGATCCTCTTCCACGACGGCGGCGGCGACCGCGGCCAGACCGTCGAGGCCCTGCGGCAGGTGCTGCCGTGGCTCAAGGAGCAGGGCCACGCCTTCAGCTTCCCGGTGCGCACGACCCCCTGACCCTCCGTCGCCCGGGTCCTCCTCCCGTACTCCCCGCCGCACCGCGCCCGGGGCGAGGCGGGGGCTCGCCCCCTCGCGTGTTACTCGCCGGTACGCAATGATGGTGGCAACCATCCACACGGCCGGGGGCTGAGGTAGCGGTGACGACTTTCGAGGAACGGACCACGGTGCACGCCTTCAGGGACGACGCCCTGGGGGAGCACGACGCCGTCGGTCTCGCGGCGGCGATCCGGCGCGGCGAGGTCGGCGCGGCCGAAGCCGCCGCGGCCGCGGCCGAGCGGGTGCGCGCCGTCGAGGAACGGCTGCACGCGGTCCGGACGCACGTCGACGCCCCGGCGCCCGCCGCCGGGGCGGAAGGCCCCTTCGCCGGAGTGCCGACGTTCGTGAAGGACAACACCGACTACCGCGGCCTGCCCACCGGCCACGGCAGCGCGGCCTTCACGCCGAGGGAGGCGCGGCGGCACGCGCCGTTCACCCGGCAGTTCCTCGGCAGCGGCGTCACGGTGCTCGGCAAGACCCGGCTGCCCGAGTTCGGTTTCAGCCCGTCCACGGAGTACGAGGCGGACGAGCCGGTGCGCAACCCGTGGAACACGGGCCACTCGGCCGGGGGTTCGTCGGGTGGCAGCGCGGCGCTCGTCGCCGCCGGGGCGGTGCCGATCGCCCACGCCAACGACGGCGGCGGTTCCATCAGGATCCCCGCCGCCTGCTGCGGCCTCGTCGGCCTGAAGCCGACCCGCGGCCGGGTCGTGGCGAACGAGCAGAGCCGCCGGCTGCCCCTCGACATCGTCTCCGACGGCATCGTGAGCCGCTCCGTCCGGGACACCGCCGCCTTCATCGCCGCCGCCGAGACGTACTGGCGCAACCCGAAACTGCCGCCCGTCGGCCTGGTGGAGGGCCCCTCGGGGAGGCGGTTGCGCGTCGGGTTCATGCTCGACTCGCCGAACGGGGTCACGGCCGACGCGGCCACCCGGGCGGCCGTGACCGACACCGTGGAGACGCTCCGGCGGCTCGGCCACACCGTGGAGCCGGTGGCGCCCGCCATCGACCCCCGGTTCACCGACGACTTCCTCACCTACTGGGGACTGCTCTCGTTCCTCATCGGCGCCACCGGCCGCACCCTCGGCCCGGACTTCGACCGGCGCCGCATGGACGGTCTCAGCCGGGGGCTCCACGCCGCGTACGTGACGAACTGGCGGAACACCCCGGGCGTGCTGCGCAGGCTGAAGCGGACGAAGGTGGCCTACGCGGCGGCGTTCCGCGGCTTCGACCTGCTGCTGTCTCCCGTACTGGCCCACACGGCGCCGCCGATCGGCCACCTCAGCCCCACCGTTCCGTACCCGGAGCTCGTCGAGCGGATCCTGCGGTACGTCGCGTTCACCCCCGTCGACAACATCGTCGGAACGCCGTCGATCTCGCTGCCCGCCCCGACCGCCACGGAGGACGGGCTGCCCGTCGGCGTCCTGTTCTCCGGCCGGCCGGGCAGCGAGCGCACCCTCCTCGACGTCGCCTTCACCCTGGAGGCGGACCGCCCCTTCCGGCGTATCCAGGACGTCTGACGGGATCCCCCGGCGACGGGGGACGGGCGACCGGGGGCGGGCGACGGCCGACGGCGGTGCGGCGGTCAGGCCCGTCCGGCCGGCAGGTCGTCCGCGGCCTGCTCCGTCGGCGCCCTGCCGAGGCCGCGGATGGCCGGGACGGCGAGCATGACGGCGATGCAGAGGACGCCCATGACCGAGGAGAAGAGCAGGACGCGGTCGGCTCCGAAGGACTCCGCCGCCGGGCCGGCCAGGACGCGGCCGAGCGGGATGACCATGATGGAGCCGGCGATGTCGTAGGCCGAGACGCGGCTGAGGACGGCCACCGGGATGTGGGACTGCACGCTGGTCGCCCACATCACGCCCCAGAAGGCGAATCCGCACCCGGCCACGACGCCGGTGAGGGCCGTGACGGTGAACGACCAGCCGAGCGCGGGGGCCAGCGGGTTCAGCGTGAAGAAGAACATCGCGCAGGCCCCCGCGACGAGCGGCCGGGCGGGACGGACGCGCATGCCGAGCAGGCCGCCGACGATCGTCCCGGCGCCGTCGGCGGAGGCGATCCAGCCGTAGCCGCCGGCCCCGTGCTGCTCGGTGAGCAGCGCCGCGCCGAGCGGCACCGAGGGGCCGAACACGAACAGCCCGTAGACGGCCCAGACGACGATGACGCCCCACAGCCAGGAACGGGACCGGAACTCGTGCCACCCCGTCGCCAGCCGTCGCAGCAGGGGGTCGTCGCTGTCGTCGCCGTTTTCCCGGTCGGTGTGGAGGTGGCGCAGCGACAACAGGCCCAGGGCGCTGACCGCGTAGGCCGCCGCGATGACCAGGAAGGAGCCGGCCACGTCCCAGGAGGCCGCGAGGAGCCCGGCCAGGCCGGGGCCGAGAAGGGTGCAGACGGCCTCGGAGACGCGCAGCAGCGCGTTGGCCCGCTGGATGTCCTCGGCGACCTGGGGGACCAGAGCGGCCAGGCCGGGCTGGAACATGGCGGTGGCGGCACCGCTGACCGCCATCAGCGCCATGACGTGCCAGAGCCGCACCTCACCGCCGGCCAGCAGGCCGGCGAGCGTGAGCATGGTCGCCATCCGCACCACGTCGGCGCCGACCATCATCACCCGCGGCGTGAACTTGTCGGCCAGGGCCCCGCCGAACAGGATGAGCAGCACGATCGGGGCCATCCAGGCGGCCAGCGTGTACCCCACGCCGCCGGCACCGTACCCGGCCGCCAGCACGGTCGTCGTGATCGAGACCATCAGCATGCCGTCGGCGAGGAGCGACGTGCTGCGGGCCGTGAAGAAGCGCCGGAACCGGCTGGACCGCCAGGGGCTGGGGAGGGCGTCCGGCTTCCGCCGGACGGTCGTGTCGTCCATCGTCATGTCACATCTGCCGGTCTCGGCCGGTCCCTTCCATGAGTATCGGTCGCCGCAGCCACGCGCTGCCGGGTTCGGTGCCGACGGGCGCGCCCCGGACGATCACGTACCGGCGCGGGGCCAGCACTCCGGGCTGGCCGGGCAGGGTGTCCATCAGCGCCGCGTGGGCGCGTGCGGGGGTCGGCGGGGAGCCGTCGGCGGCGATGAACGCCGTGAGGTGCGGCTCCGGCCCGTCACCGTCCCCGGCCGGCGCGTCGAGGGTGACGTGTACGGGCGCGCCGTCGAGGGCCCGGCTCAGCGCGTCCGCCACGGCGGGCGGCGAGACCCAGGAGCCGTCGACCAGGCTCCAGTCCGTGCCGCGCGCGACCGGGTGGACGCCCGTCGCCCCGGTGAGCCCGGTGAGCGGCACGTCCCCGTCGGCCGCCGCCTCCAGGAGCCGTACGAGACCGGTGAGGAAGCCCTCCGCCTCGGGGCGGGGGAACAGCGCCGGGTCCGCCCACAGGGAGAGACGGAGGAGGGGCGCCGTCTCGTGGACGAAGGTGAGGAGGCGGGTCGGCAGAATCTGCTCCGGGGCCCCGCTCAGCTCCAGTTCGGGGCCCGGCTCGTCCGCCGGTCCCGACGGTGTGGTCGCGGGCCCCGCGGGGAGCGTGCTCACGTCGTTGTAGACGACGTCCCGCGCGAACGCGCTGCCGCGCTCGAAGGTGGTCCGCCCGATCATCTCCCACAGGGCCACCGCGTCGAACCGGCTGTGCCGGTACGCGCCCAGCGCCGCCCCCCACGCCTTGGCGAGGAGCGCGTCGAAGGACGGGACCCGCAGGTCGAGGCAGAGCAGCGCGTCCTGCGACAGGGTGTTCACGGAGCGGGCCAGCCGGGGCTCGTACCGGTTGGAGGTCGGCACGGCGGTGACGCACGCCGTCTGACCGGCGCGGTGGGCGACGAGCGCGCACCAGGCCGTCAGAAGGACCGTGGCCGGCAGCGCGCCGGTGCGTTCGGCCACGCGGGCCAGCGCCCGGGCGCCGCGCCGCGACCGCAGGGTGAGACCGGGGGTCCGTACGTCGGTGCCCCCGGCGCCCGGCTCCGCGAACATCGCCTGTGGTCCGGTGCGGATGATCCGCTCCCAATGGGCCAGCGAGGCACGCGACCTGCGCAGGCCGGCCGGGGACGCCTCCTCGGCGGCGAGACCGATCGGCGTGAGGGCCGTGACGTCCGGCAGGCGCGCGCCGGCCAGCAGCGCGAGCCACTCCTCCCGGAGCACGGCGAGGGCGCCGACATCGGTCACGGCGTGACTGGCGGCGAGGGCGACGAAGGCCGGCGCGCCGGACACGGCGACGAGGGACGGCCGGAGGGGGAAGTCCCGTTCGAGGTGGAAGCGGTCGTCACGCGCCGCGCGGGCCAGCGACTCGGCGTAGTCCGCCGCTTCGGGCGGCAGCTCGTCGTGGTCGACGACGGTGAGCGTGAACTCACCCTCCGCCGCCACGACCTGCTCGTCCGGTACGCCTCCGCCTGGTGCGGCGGGAAACGTGGTGCGCAGGGCCTCGTGGCGTACCGCCAGGGCGCGCAGGGCGTCGATCGCCGCCTCCGTACGGGTCCCCGCCGGCACCGGCCACACGTCGTGGATGTTGATCTGCGCGGGCTCGTCGCGCAGGACGCAGCGGATCATGTTCGCCTGCCCCATCGTGACGCGGCCCCGGCGCGCCGTGCCGCCCCGGTACGCGACGGTGACGGTGCGGGTGCCCGTCGGGCGCGGTGAGCCGTGCGCGCTCACCGGCACGGGCCCGGCCGGCTCGGGTGCGCGGGGGAGTGCCTCGGGGGGCGGCTCATGCGATGCCTTTCACGGAGTGCGAGGAGCGGACGAGGGGGGCCCAGGCGTCGATCAGGAGGGCGAAGTCCGCCATGTCCTGCCGGGCCTCGGCGAGGAGCTGCCCGGCGCGGGCGGCGAGGAGGTCGGCGGCCTGGGCGTAGCGCCCGCCCAGCTTGCGGTAGCAGCGGTCGAGCACGTCGAGGCGTTCGGCGTTCCCGGCGGGGCCGAGACGTGTGCCGTCCCGGACGATCTCGGCGACGGCCGCGGCGCGGACGTGTCCGGTGGCGTCGAGCAGCGTGTCGCCGGCCGCCGCCAAACGGGCGTACACGGGGTGGAGGTACCCGGTCGACAGCAGGAACTTGGCGAAGCGCAGCTGGTAGGCCAGGAACCCGCTGTCCGAACGGCGCTCTCCCGTGTGGTGGTTGACGATGTGCCGGTTGTGCAGCACTCCGGGCAGGCGGGCGCCGTGGACCAGGTGGAGGAGGAAGTAGTCGCTGCCGATGGTGTCGGTCGCCGGGGGGAGCGGGACCCGGCCGTAGACCCCGCGGTCGAAGCCGACGTTGCACATGTCCACCCGCGTCGGGCCCACGCCGGTGAGAGTGGTCCGGTCGGTGGTGAACGCGGTGGTCCCGGCGCCGCGGAAGGACTCCTCGATCAGGTTCGCCCGCCAGGGGTCCGGGTAGCCGTCGGGTATCGACAGGCCGATGACCTCGCCGTAGACGGCGGGGTCGAGTCGGCGGATCTCCGAGACGTCCACCGACATCTCGCCCACGAACGATCCGCCGACCACGGCCACCGGCCGGTCGGCGCAGGCGGGGTCGAGCCGGCTCCGGGTCACGAGGGGCGCCACGTCGGCGGCGCGCCGTCCGAGGGCGGCGAGCTCGTGGTGCAGGGGGAAGACGGGCTCGCCGTCGACGTACTGGTAGCGGCTGTCGGAGTCCCGGCGGTGCACCGACGCGCACCCCAGGGCCTCCGCGACGAGGAACGCGCGGTTGGTGCAGGCGCCGTACGACACGCGGGTCGGCAGCATCAGGTCGAGCAGCCGCCCGGGGGAGCCGACGCCGGAGGCGGCGATCGCCTCGCGCAGGACGGCCCGCTGCCCGGCCTCGTCCAGGTGGTGCACGACCACGCCCGGGGCGGGTGGAAGCGCGCTGACCGCCGCGCGGTGCCCGGCGCGTGTGGCGGCGTCCGAGGAGTCCAGGATCAGGAACCGGACCTCGACGTCGAAGTGCGCGGCGCCGTAGGCGGCCTCCTCGGCGACCGCGGCGATGGTGTCCGGGCAGGCGCGGTGGGTGGGCAGGGTCAGGCAGACGCGGCGCACGCGGACCCTCCGCTCTGCGCGGGGGCCGTGGCGGGGGCGGCCTCGCCCGCGTCGCTCCACGAGGTGAGTCCGAGGAGGCGGCTGCCGAGGCCGGTCAGTTCGGCGGTGGGGTAGCGCTTGGACTCGTGGAGGACCGGGTCGCCGACGAGGGTGCGGTTCCAGCGCGGGGTGCGCAGGTGGCGCCAGGAGTCGACGCGGGACTTCCGCAGCCGCTCGTGCTCTTCGAGTGCCGGCATCATCGACAGGTACTGGACCGCTCGCACTCCGTCCCGCGAGACGTTGCGCGCCACGCCGTGGGCGAGCAGGCCGTTCCAGATCAGCAGGTCGCCGGGGTGGAGATCCGGTCGTACGACGGGGAACTCGTCGCGGTCCACGGCGGGACGGAGGGGGTCCCGGTCGGCCGGCTGGCCGAGCTTCCACTCCTCGAACCGGCGGAACAGCTCCGGGTCGCACTGGAAGCCGCCCGTCTCGGGCCGGGTGTCGTTGAGCGCGATGATGCCCTGCACCCGCTGGGGAGGCACGCCGAGCGTGGTGT
Organism: Streptomyces sp. NPDC043176; assembly: GCF_056436715.1. NCBI lineage: Bacteria > Bacillati > Actinomycetota > Actinomycetes > Kitasatosporales > Streptomycetaceae > Streptomyces > Streptomyces sp. NPDC043176. The sequence goes on along the minus strand of NZ_JBWKCA010000015.1, from coordinate 133,831 downwards.
CGATGTCCCAGTGCAGGTCGATGTCGAAGCCGCGGTCGCGGGTCTCGATGAGGGCGCGGTCGCGGTTGCCGACGTTGGGCGGGTTGAGGTTGAGCCGGTCGAGGGTCACCCAGAGCTCCTCGCAGTCCCAGACGTCGACGAAGGCGTCGTACACGCGCCGGGACTGGCGGCTGTCCCAGAGGAGCTGGTGGTGGTACGCCTCCACGAAGCCGTACACGTGGAGCTGCTGGTCCAGTTCGGAGCGGAACGGCCGGTCCGCGTACCAGCCGTCCGGGCGCTCGGGGTCGAGCCCCTGGAAGTCCCAGGTGAAGTCGAGCAGCCGCCGGGCCGCGTCGGCCGGGATCGCCTCCCGGACGACGACGTATCCGTACGTCTGCCAGTGGGCGAAGTCCTCCTCGGACAGGACCCGGAGCGGCCGTGACTTCCGCAGTTCCCGCAGGGTCGTCTGGGCCAGGTAGGACTCGCCGTCGGCGCTGAAGTAGGGGCGGTCGGTCGCCGCTCGGTGGAGGTGGGGGCGGCGCGGGCGGCGGTCTGCGGCGGGTGTCGTCAAGGGGTCCCTCCGAGGCGGTGGTCAGGGCGGAGGACGGTCGCTTCCGGTGGCCGTCCGGCGGCCGCGGGGCACGACGCCGGGCGCCGCGGTGGCCGGAAGGCCGTGCCGCGGCGGGGTGCTGAAGTCGTGCCGCTCAGCAGAATTGGTGTAGACCATCTGTTCTGTCAAGTGCGATGCCGACATGCGGAGTCGTGTCGGTTTCGCGTACGACCGGAGGGTGGTGGGGGAGTTTCCGGTCGCGTGCGGGCGGGCCGACTTTGGTCTAGACAAGTTCGGAGAAGCTGACCTAGGGTCCTGGTGTGCGGCCACGGCCTGATGGGCCGTCAGGCGCCTGTGTCGGGGTGTGCGTCCGTCCGCCGGTACGGCGGACGCGGGCCCCTCCGGAACCCTTCCGGCCTCCGGAGCCCCGACTGTTCGTCCACGCCCAGAGGGAGCGGTTTCCATGAGCACACCCGACACCACGGCCCTGCCCGACGGCGGCCTGAGGAACCCCGGTGCGGGCCTGATCACGCTCGACCCGGTCCACACCGCCCTGCTGCACGGCCTGGACGACCTGCTGACCGGACTGGCCGGGCGGCTCGCCGCCCCCGAGGTGACGGGGCCGCCGCTCCTCTCCGTCGACGGCCTCGCGCGACTGGACTTCTTCCGGAACTTCCCCCATCTCGGGGTCTCCGCCGGACGGTTCACCCCCGAGGCGCTCGACGGCCTCGCGGCCGGCGAGGAGCCGGGCGGGCTGCCGCTCACGCCGACCGGCTACCTCCTGCCGTCCGCCACCTGCTACGGCCTGCTCCTCTCCCTGGAGGGCCGGGACGTCGGCGAGGGCGGCCTGCGGCTCTCCGCCGCCGGCCGCTGCTTCCGCAACGAGACCCACTACGACGGGCTGCGCCGCCTCTGGGGCTTCCACATGCGAGAGGTCCTCTACCTGGGAACCAAAGAGGGCGCGGTCGAACACCTGGAGAGCGGCGCCGGGTTCGTCCGGGAACTGGCCGGCCGGCTCGGCCTCGTCCTGACCCGGGCCACCGCCGACGACCCGTTCTACGACAAGGGCGGCTCCCGGGCCCGGCTGATGGCCCTCGACCCGGTCAAGCACGAGTTCAGCGCCCCCGACGGCACCGCCATCGCCTCCGTCAACCGGCACCGCAACTTCTTCGGCGAGCGCCTGGACATCCGCGCCGGCTCCCACGGCCCCGCCTACAGCGCGTGCGTCGCCTTCGGCGTCGAACGCTGGGTCCACGCGATGATCCTCGCCCACGGCACCCCGGAGGCGGCGCTCGACCGGGTGCGCGACGCCGCACGGATCTGACCCCCCGGCCGGAAGGTCTCCGCCCCCGGCCCGACCCATCGCCCCCGCACCACGGAACAGGAGCACGCCCGCCCCATGGAACGCATCTCCGACTGGCTCCACGAGAAGAACCCCGGCCTCGAAGGCCCGATCGACGCCGACGAGGACCTCATCGAGGCCCGGCTCATCGACTCGATGGACTTCCTGGAGTTCATCGACCTCCTCGAAGACCTGACCGGCGACACCATCGACCTCCAGGAGGTCACCATCGACGACTTCCGCACCCTGAACCGGGTGCGGGCGCGCTTCCTCGACGCCACCGGACCGGCCCCCGCCCCGGCCGCCGCCGGATGAGCCCTCGTCCGTGACGGGCGGCCGCGTGCCGCGGCGGGACGACCGGCCGGCCCTGGCCGCGGTGGCGACCACCGCGGAGGTCCTCGCCCACCCCGCGCTCCACGAGGGGCTGCTCGCCCCCTGGGAGGTACGGCGGCTGGCGACGGTCCGGGTCCCCTCCCGCCGCGACGACGTCCTTGCGGCGCGGCTCCTCCTGCGGCTGTGCGTCGCCCGGTTCACCGGCCGGCCCCCGTGCGCGTCCGGCCCGGCCCAGTCCTGCGCCGCGTGCGGCCGGTCCGGGCACGGCCGCCCCTTCCTGCCCGGCCGCCCGGGGACCGGCCTCAGCATGAGTCACGCCGACGGCCTCGTCGCCGCGGCGGTCGGTCCCGGTGCCGTCGGCATCGACGTGGAACCCTCGACGCGCCGTCCGGGCCCCCTCTCCGTCCTGCGCCGGCTCCTTCCCGAGGCCGACCTCCGGGCCGCCGCCGCCCTCCCCGACCCCGCCGCGGCCCACGTGCGCCTGTGGGTGCGGCACGAGGCCCTCTTCAAGGCAGGCGACCCCGGTCTCCGACTCCTGGAATGGACCGACGACCGCCGCGCGGCCGTCGTCGCCGTCGCGAGCGCCACACCCGCCACCGTCTCCTCCGGGGTGGCCCCCGCCGCCCCGGCGGCCGGCGTTCGCGTCCCGCCGTTCGCCGAGGTCCCGGGGTCCGTCGGGGGGCCGTCCCTCCCGCGTTGAGCGCCTCGTCCGCGACACCGGTCCAGCAGGCGGCGGGCTGCCGGACGAGGTCGGTGTCGGCGTCGGCGTCGGCGTCGGCGTCGGCGTCGACGTCGGAGGAGTGCCGCGCTTGTCGGGTCGTCATGTCAAGTCCCCTCCTGGTGCTGCGGGTTCGGGGCCCGTACGTCGCCGTGCAGGTCATACGAGGACCGTGGGACCTCAAGTTTCCTTGAGGTCCCACGTGTGATCCTCCGGGCGCCGCAGGTGTTCCCCGGGCGCTCACCGGGGTGTCATGTCAGAGGTCTTGCGCCGGGCTGTCGGGCTCTCTAGTCTCCGCCAATGGTTAGGAATACTTCCTATCTATTGGGCAGGGAGAGAAAGGGAGTTGTCATGCGTAGACGAAGCGCCTCGCTTCTCGGACTCGCGGGTCTGCTGGCGTTGCCCTTGACGGTGATGCCGCAGGCGCAGGCCGCCGACGGCCTGGTGTCCACCGGGAAGGCCGTGACGGCCTCGTCCGTCGAGACCTCGGCGTTCGGGCCCGCGCTGGCCGTGGACGGCAACGGAGCCACCCGCTGGGCGAGCGTGGAAGGGGTCGACCCGCAGTGGATACGGGTGGACCTCGGGGCGAACCACACGATCTCGCGGGTGAAGCTCAACTGGGAGGCCGCGTACGGCAAGGCGTACCGCGTCCAGACCTCCGCGGACGGCACGACCTGGAGCGACGTCTACTCCACGAGCGCGGGCGACGGGGCCACGGACGACCTGACGGTCTCCGGGAGCGGCCGGTACGTGCGGATGTACGGGACCGGGCGCGGCACCCCGTACGGCTACTCGCTCTGGGAGTTCGAGGTGTACGGCGCGCCGACCGGCGGCGGGGGAGGCGGAGGGACGGCGGTGCCCTTCGGCAGCCACCTCAGGCCGTACACCGCGGGCATGCTGAAGCCCACCGGCTCGCAGGCGACGATCGACCAGAAGGTCGTCGACTACTACAACAGGTGGAAGGCCGCCTTCGTCCGGCAGAACTGCGGCAACGGCTGGTACCAGATCATCTCGCCGGACGCCGACCACCCCTACGTCGCCGAGGCGCAGGGCTACGGCATGGTCGTGACCGCGACGATGGCGGGCGCCGACCCCGACGCGAAGAAGATCTTCGACGGTCTGGTGAAGTGGAAGATCGACCACCCGTCCTCGGTCAACCCGAACCTGCTCGCGGCCGAGCAGGACGTCGCCTGCAAGAGCGTCAACGGCGGCGACGGCGCCACGGACGGCGACATGGACGTGGCCTACGGCCTGCTCCTCGCCGACAAGCAGTGGGGCAGCACCGGCACGTACAACTACAAGGACCTCGCGCTCAAGCACATCGCCGCGATCAAGAAGGACGAACTCAACCCGACCAGCAAGCTGCTGAAGCTGGGCGACTGGAGCAGCTCCGGCGACCAGTACTACTGGATCACCCGCACGTCGGACTGGATGGTCGACCACTTCCGCGCCTTCCGCACGGCCTCCGGCGACACGACCTGGGACGCCGTGCGCACCGCGCACCAGACCCAGATCTCCCGGCTGCAGTCCACCTACGCCCCCGGCACCGGCCTCCTCCCCGACTTCGTCGTCGACACCAACACGACCCCCAGGCCGGCCCCGGGCCAGGTCCTGGAGGACCCCAACGACGGCGCCTACTGGTGGAACGCCTGCCGCACCCCGTGGCGCATCGCCGACGACGCCGTGACGAGCGGGGACGCCACCTCCCTCGCGGCCGCGCGGAAGCTCAACGGCTGGATCAAGTCGAAGACCGGCGGCGACCCGAACAAGATCGCCATCGGCTACAAGCTCAACGGCACCCAGATCTCCTCGGGCAGCGAGGCCGCCTTCTTCGCCCCCTTCGCGGTGGCGGCCATGACCGACCCGGGCAGCCAGGCCTGGCTCGACGCCCTCTGGAACAAGATGGTGGCCACGCCGATCGACACGAGCAGCTACTTCTCAGCGAGCATCCAGCTCCAGGTCATGATCACCGTCTCCGGCAACCACTGGGTCCCGTAGCCCCCGGGGGACGGACAGCCCCCTGAGGTAGCCAGACAGGGCGGCCGCGGTGCCGCCCAGCGGGAACCGGGCGCCCAGCTGTCCGTCCGGACGGACCACGAAGCCGGTCGCGCCGCCGGGGAGGTAGAGCCGTGCGAACTCCCCGGCGGCGTCACGGTAGAGGACCGTGGAAGCTCCGGCGGGCACGCCGTCCGGAGCCTCCCGGGCCAGGACCGCAAGCGCCGGCAGGCCGCTCGCGGTCCTGGCCGCGTCGGCCGCCCGGGCTAGCGCGGCCGCATCGTCCCCGTACAGGACCACGACGTGTCCGACCCGCCCGCGCAGCACGTCGAGCAGGCGCAGCGGGTACACGGCGACGGGTGTCGTCAGGCCCGCGCAGTCCGGGGCGCGGTCGCCGGGCTGGGGTGCCCCGTCCGGTCCGTACGGGGCACCGGAGAGCGGACCGTCGCGGTAGCCGACGAGCAGCTGGGCCTCGCGGAGCATCAGGGTCCGTCGCTGGTCGGGGCCGGTCTCCATGCCCTGGGTGGCATGCCGGACGGTCCGGCCCACCACCTCCTCGCCGACCGGGCGGCGCTCCTCGTCGTAGCTGGCCAGCAGGGCGGGCGCCGCCTCGCCGCGCAGGACCAGGGCCAGCTTCCAGGCCAGGTTGCAGGCGTCCTGGACACCCGTGTTCATGCCCTGCGCGCCGACCGGCGGATGGATGTGGGCCGCGTCGCCCGCGACGAACACCCGCCCCTCGCCGTACCGGTCGACGATCCGGTGGCTGATGCGGAACACCGACGACCAACGCAGCGCGGAGAGCCTCGTGGGCCGCGGTGCCAGACGGTCGACGACGGCCTGGAGATCGGCGAGCGCGGGTCCGGTGCCGCCCTCCAGACCGTGCGCGACACCGTCCCCGGCGCGCTCCGGCGCCGCGGACGCGGGAGGCGCCTTCATCGACATGCGGTAGCGCCCCGCCCCCGGCAGCGGGATGCACACCAGCAGTTCGTCGCCCGCGCCGTCCGGCGACGGGCCGCTGGAGCGCACGCCGTACCCCTGCGGCAGGTCCCAGTCGGCCTCGACGTCGCCCAGCATGTACGTCTCCGGGAACGCGCCCCCCTCGTAGGAGAGGCCCAGCGTCTTGCGGACCACGCTGTGCGCACCGTCGCAGCCGATCAGATAGCGCACCCGCAGCTCCTCCTCCGCGCCCGGGGCCGTCCGCAGCCGCGCGGTGACCCCGTCCGGGTCCTGGGCGAACGAGAGCAGTTCGGTGCCGCGCTCGATCGACGTGCCCAGACCGGCGACGTACGCCTCCAGGAGCCGTTCGGTCTCGTACTGGGGCAGCGCGGCGAACCCGTACGGCACCTCGGGCGGCAGCGAGAGCTCGATCCTCGCCTGCTCCCGTCCGTCGACGTAGATCAGCTGGCCGCGCAGCGGAACAGCGGCCTCCAGCACCTCGCGGACCAGACCCATCCGGTCCCAGAGCTCCAGCGTGCGCGGCTGTATCCCGACCGCCTTCGCGTACGGCAGCCTCGCCGGCAGCCGGTCGACGAGGCGGCAGCGCACACCCCGGCGGCGCAGCTCGGCGGCGGCGCTCAGGCCCACCGGCCCCGCGCCCACGACGAGGACGTCGGCGGTGGTGCCGCCGGTGTCCGTGGGGAAGTGGGCCATCGCTGCCTCCCGGTGCTGCCCGGCCTCCGGTCAGATCCCCGTACGACCATGGTCGCCCGGCCCCGCCCGCCCGGCGAACGCGCGGGGCCGACGCACCCCTGCGGAGCCCCGCGGACCTGCGGACACGGAACCGTGAGGGGCCTTCCGGCGTCCGTCACCGGCATGAGCGAGAACCCTTCACCCGGCGCCGAGCGGCACGGGCCCGAGCGGCACGCAAGCAAGGAGCAGGGGGACGAGGAGCAGGGGGACGAGGAGCACGGGGACGAGCGGGCGGAGAGCGTCCTGGGCTGTCTTCTCGCCGTCGCCGGGGTCGCGGTCGTCGGGGCGTTCGCGCTGACCCGGGCCGCGTACACCATCGACGGTGGCTTCGAGGCGCACGCCCGGGACTGGGGAGTGATCCTCGTCGAACTGCCGCTGATCCTCTGCGCCGGTCTCGTCGTGCCGCCCCTGACCTACGCGGCGGCCATCCGCCGGCTGCGGCCGTGGCAGGCGGCGCTCGTCTGCGCCGCGGTCGTCGCTCTCGGCCTCTGGGGCCTGGCGGCCTGCTGGAATCCGCCGCAGGGACCTGATCCCGGTTACGGACCGGGCATCTGACGGACTTTCGAGGGCCGTTCGGCGGAGGAGGTACGGTGCGGCAAGAACCGCCCCCACCGCATCGGCGTCTCGCGCTGCCGCCTGATCCGCACGGACGGCCTCGACCTCCACGTCCGGGGACTCGACGCCGTCGACGGCACCCCGGTGCTCGACATCAAGCCGTACATGGCCGAGTTCGGCCCCCAGGGACCGACCGAACAGCCCGCGTGGGCCGACGAGATCATGCGCCGCTCCTACTGAGGCCTCGTCCGGCCCCCCACCCCCGCCTCCCGTCCAGCGGGCGGCCAAGGCCCGGACAGGGCCCGGCAGCCGATCCCCCTCAGCGCGCGCCGACCGAGCCGATGACCCCCTGCCAGGTGCGCCGGTAGCCCTCGCGGAGCGGGCCGCCGACGAGACGGAGGACCGCGGCGGCCGCGTCGGCGAGGGGCGCGGGGTCGCCGGAGACGCAGAGCCGGAGGTGGCCGTCCAGGAGGGCGGCGCCCAGCACGGGATCCGCCGCCAGGAGGCGCCGGGGCAGCCACTTCCCGCTGCCGATCCACGCGCGGCGGTGGTCGCAGAGCAGGTCGGCGGCGCCGGCGAGGACGAACCCGGCCACGGCGACCCGCTCGACCCGGTCGCTCGTGTCGGCGAGGTCGTCCAGCGCGTCCGTCAGGCCGTACCGCTTCGTCTCGACCGCCTCGGGGGCGAGCGGGCGCGGCCCGGCGCCGAGGCCGGCCGCCGCCAGTGCGCGGGCCTCCCCGGCGGCGCCGTCCCGGTCGACGAGCACGAGCCCGTCGGCGTACATGCTCTGCAGCACCGCCCGCCGGGCGGCGACGTCCGCCGCGAACAGCTCGCCGAGGCCGGTCCTGGTGTGGACGAAGAACTCCACCACCCGTCCCTCGAAGCGGATCGTCTCCCGGTACGACTCGCCGCCGTCCGGAACGAGGACGGCGATGTCGAGGTCGCTGCCCGGCGTGGCCCGGCCCGCGGCCGTCGAGCCGGCGAGGACCACCGCGAGGGCTTCGGGGAAACGGGCCTGCACGAGACGTCGAGCCTGGTCGACGGGGTCTGCGGTCATGCCGCGCATGATGCCGGACCCGGCGGTCGACCGCGAACCCGTTTTCGTCGCTGACGTGCGAGGACGTGCGAGGACGGGCCCGCGGTGCGGGGGTGTGGTGCGGGGGTGTGGTCAGGGCTTCACGATGCCGCGGAGGACGCCCAGGTCCAGGAGGTCCTGCGGGCACAGGCGGAGTTGGTCCGCCGTGGCGTCCGCCTCCTTCGGGGCGCGCTTGAGGATGGACGCCGCCAGTTCGGGGGCGATCACCGAGAAGTAACTGTCGGGGGTGGCCCAGAGGTTGTCGGGGGCGGCGAGGGCGAGGGCGCCGCCGGAGCCGCCCTCGCCGATGAGGAGGGACGTCAGGGGGACGCGGGCGGTGGCGACGGCGGCGAAGAGGTCCGCGATGGCGGGCCCGGCTCCCGCGTACTCCGCCGCCGGATCGTTGGCCGCCCCCGGAGTGTCGACGAGGGTGAGGACCGGGACGCCGAGGCGGTCCGCGAGGCGGACGAGCCGTGCGGCCGTACGGAAGCCGGCCGGGCGGGTCGCCGTGCCGCACTGGGCGGCGAACGCGACGCTACGGCCGTCGGGGAGCCGCCCGAAGCCACAGCGCATGCCGGGGTCGACGCCGCCGCAGCGGTCGCCGGAGATCTCCTCGCGGAGCGTGAAGTGGGCGTCGAGGTACGCGGGAGCCCGAGGCCGGTCGGGGTGCCGGGCGCGCGCCACGGCCTCCCGGCCGCTCCCGGCGGGTTCGGAGCCCGCGGCGGACAGGGCGCGCGGCGGTGGGACCGGGCCCAGTGCGGGCCGGGTGAGCAGGCCGAGCCAGCGCCCGAGGGTGGTGCGCAACTCGTCGGGCGGCACGATCGCGTCGACGTGGCCGTGGGCGAGCTGGGCCTCGGCGGTGTACGCGGCGGGGTCCGCGTCCTGCGGCCGCACGCGTGACCCCGCGAAGCCGACCTGGGCCTCCGGGAGGGCGAGCACGACGTCCGAGCCGGCCCCCAGCGTCGCCCAGCCGCCCCCCGTCGTCGGATTCCGCAGGACCGCGATCTGCGGCAGCCCGGCGGCCCGGGTGAGCTCCGACTCCCGCGCGAGAAGCTGGAGTTGGAGGAGCGCGCGCATGCCCTCGTGCATCCGGCTGCCGCCGGTCGCGGGCAGGACGACCACCGGCAGTCGGCGCGCGCGGGCCAGCTCGTGGGCCGCCGCCGCGCGCGCCCCCGTCCGCTCGCCGAGCGAGCCGCCGAGGAACCGGAACTCGAAGGAGATCAGGACCACCCGCACCCCGCACACCGTGCCCGTGCCGCAGACCACCGACTCGGTCTCGCCGGTGCGCTCGGCGGCACGGGCGTGGGCGTCGGCGTAGCCCGGCCAGCCGATCGGCCCGTCACCTGCCAGGGGCTCCTCGCCGTAGGGGAGTTCGGTGAAGTCGTCCGCCACGAGGGCGATCGCCTCGCGTGCCGTCCTCGGGTCGCTCATGGGGCCTCGCCGCTCGTCGCCGGAGTGTGCGTACGGGTGGGGTCAGGGCCGGCGCGGAGCCACGGCCCGGTCGTGCCCTCCCACCGTACCGCCCGGTCGGGCGAGGCCACGGCCGCCCGTTCGCACGGTGTTCGAGTGCGGACTCGCCACGGCCCCGGCCCCGTCGTGGAGCGGCACCCGTACCAGGCAACGCCGTGGCGCGGGCCCCGGCCCGTCGGGCGACGAAGTCCGGCTCTGCCCGTGGAGCGGCTTCGGTGCCGGACCGTGCGTGGTGTGGGTCCCGGCCTCGCGCGGCGGAGTCCGGCCCCGTGGTGGAGCGGCACCCCGTGCCGGGCCCCGCGGTCGGGCGGGTCCGGCACGGGGTGATCGTTCAGGCCGTCCCGGCCGCCGTCGGGGTCTCCGCCGTGCCTCCGGCCGCCGCCGGCCTCCGGCGCCGGAAGAGCCGGCGCTGCCGCGGCGGCCGGTCCGGGAGCCAGCCGAAGGCGAGCGAGCTGCCGACGAGCCCGAGGAGCATCCCCACGACGAAACCGCCCAGGTTGGAGGTCACCCAGCTCCCGAGGGCCGCCAGGACTCCGACGACCGAGTAGAAGAGCCGCTGGCGGGGGTTGAGGACGATGAGCAGTCCGCAGATGACCATGAGGACGGGCAGGACGTAGCCCACCAGGCTGTCCGCCCCCGCCGTGAGGATCACGGTGATGCTCGCCCGCTGGGTCAGCAGGATCTCCGCCCCGCCCAGGGCGAGCGTGACGCCGGCGCCGAAGGGGCGGTGGTGCCGCCAGCGCCGGAAGGTCCGCCAGGGGTGCCGGGGACGGCCGGGCGCCACGCTCAGCAGCCCTTCGAGCTGAAGCTCATGTGCAGGTCGGGCAGGGTGAACCGGACGGCGGTGGTGGCGTAGTTGGTCTGCCGGAGGTCCTTGATGGTGACCGTGTCGGCCTGCTGCCCGAAGGAGCCGAGCGGACCCTTGAGAGGCGGCTTGTCGAAGGTGCTGGCGTCACCGCCGATCTCGATGTTGTCGAAGTCGGCGACCTTGCCGCTGATCTCGGTGGAGTCGGTGGTGAGTCCCGACGCCTTGACCGGGGTGCCCTTGCCGCCCGCGGTGATGCGCAGGTAGGTGCCGCCGAGCTCCACGCTCTGGCAGAGGTTGGTGAGCTTCGCCTCGCGGATCGCGGTGACGATGACCAGCACCTGTCCGCCGGTGTCGCCGGCGTTGGGGCTGCCCTCGGCCATGTTGTCGAGTCCTCCGAACTGACCGAAGCCGGTGCCCTCCATGGAGTCGGCGGCGACGGTGAACGGCATGCCGGAGATGGCGAACTGGGCGGCGAGCGCCCCTTGCGCGGTGAGGACGACGAGCGTGGCGGCGATGGCGAGCGCGGGTCCGCCCATCATCGCGGCGCGGCGGTAGCGGACCCGGCCGCGTCTGCCGGAGCCGTCCTCGGTCGTGACGGGGTTCGTGTGCTCGTCGGGGGTGTCTTCGGACAGGGCCATGCGGTGCTCCTGACATGAGTGAGGAAACAGACCTGCGCGGCGCGTCCTGGCGCGGACAGTCCCCCAACCCGCCTGGGTCTTCCTCGCGTGGTGCGGAGGCAGACGTGCCGCAGGGAACCTTTCGGACCGTAAGGCTTGCTGTTACCCGCGGTCAACTCCTCTGCATCGAAGGCCTGTTGGGCGTCGGACGATCGATCATTCGGAGGTGAACGGGGCCACCAGGACGTGCACCAGACTGTCGAGCAGGAGGGGGAGATCGGTGAGCCGCCCCTCGTCGACCGCCCGGTGGACCGCTGCGTGGACGGCGCCCACCACGATGTCGACCAGTTCACCCCGCGGCACCCACGCGGGCCCCGGCGGGGCGTCGGTGAAGAACCAGCGAAAACTGGCCAGAAGTTCGGCGCGCGCCCGGCGCCCCGCGGGCCCCAGGGACTCGATCTCGACCACCATCGTGGCGAACGCCGGCGTCTGCGTGAGCACCGTCAGGAGCACCCGCAGTCCGGCGCGCACCGCGGCCGGCCACTCCGCCGCGCCGCCCCCCTCCTCGTACGCCCTCCGCATCGCCCGTACGACCTGCTGCGTGCCGCCCCGGTAGGCGGCGATGACGGCGTCCTCCTTGCCGGAGAACAGCTCGTAGAAGACCGGTCGGGTCACTCCGGCGGCCCGGCAGATGTCGCTGATGCGGGCGCCCGCGTAGCCGTTCGCCGCGACCGTCGTCGCCACTCCGTCGAGCAGTCGCTCCCGCTGCCGCGAGGCCACCTCCTCGGGCGTCAGACGACGGGGCCCGGGCCGGAGAGAGCGCTCCGGCTCCCGTCCCGAACGGGCACCCGGCAGGACGAGATCCTCCTCGGTTCCGCGAGCACTCGTCATCGGCCACATCCTCCCGGGGTTGTTGACGTCACATACTCGACAGGATTACAACCCTGATGGGTTTTCCTCTCGGTGTGCCGAACGTCGGAGCCGCTCCCCGTGGGACGGGACGCGTCCCCACCGCACACCGCACCGAGTATCACGCTCCCGCACCTCTCGCGACACCGCTGCCGGACATCCGTGGCGCCGGATCGTCCCGGCGGCGGCCGCACACCACCCGGTAACACCGCGCACCACCCACCCCGCAACCCCGGGCGCGCCGACCCGTACACCGTGCACCATCCCGCAACCCCGGGCGCGCCGACCCGTACACCGCGCACCACCCCGCAACCCGGCGCACCGACCCGCAACGCCGCGCACCTCCCTCACCCAGGCTCGCCTTCAGGGCATCCCCGAGCGCGCCCGGTACCCACCCCCGTACCGGTCCCGCGCTGCCCCGGAACCTCCCCCGCGCCCCCACGCGCACCGCCAGTACAGCCGAGTTCCGCACCCCCACTCCGTACGGAAGGAAGCACCCCCATGCGCAAGCGCGCTCTCCTCGTGTCCATCGGCCTCGCCGTCACCGCGACCCTGGCCGCCACCACCCAGGCCGGCGCCTCGGGCGCCGCGGCCGGCGAGGTCCTCACCACCGGTGGCGCAGGCGGCACCGCCGTCGCCGTCGGCGACGTCCTCTCCGCCTCGCTCCCCGCCGGGACCAAGGCCCGGATCGCCACCACCGCGGGCGGCAGCACCGGCATCACCTGCGGCACCTCCGCGTTCACCGCCACAGTCACCGGCAACCCGGCCGCGCCGGGCACCGCCACCGAGTCCGTCACGGCTCACACGCTCAGCAGCTGCACCACCAACATCCTCGGCGCGACGGGCGTCCAGAGCATCACGGTCAACAACCTGCCCTTCGCCGCCGCCGTCACCTCGGGCGGGGCGCTCACCGTCACCGCGGGCGCCGCGGGCCCGATCCAGACCACGCTGAAGATCAACACCATCCTCGGCCTGACGACCTGCGTCTACCGGGCCACGAGCCTCACCGCCACCCCCTCCAACACCGACAACTCCCTCACCTTCACCGACCAGCTGTTCAGCAAGACCAGCGGTCCCGGCACCTGTCCGGGCAGCGGCTACTTCTCCGCGAAGTACGGGCCCGTTCTGGACACCAGCCAGGCCGGCAGCCCCGCCGTCTTCGTGAACTGACCGCGGCACCGCGCCGCCGTGCCCCCTTCCGCGTACGAGGAAGGGGGCACGGCTCACGCCAGGATGCCGCTCCCGTGCGGCGCGTACAGGTCCAGGAGCCGGACCCGCGTCACATGGAGGCGGTGGGCCAGGATCGCCCCCACCCAGAACACGACCGCCGCGCCGAACTCCGTGTCCGAGCGGCACATCGAGCGGACGGCCGGAGCGTCGAACTGGTACGCCCGCACGGGCGTCATCGCCTCGGCCCCCGACTGGCAGAGGTACGGCGGGAACAGCCAGGACAGTCCCACCAGCTCACCGTGGCGCAGGGTCTCGATCACCGGCGACCCGCGCCCCGGCACCTTCGCGTCGAGCGTCACGGCGCCCGTCTTCACGATCCAGAACCGGTCGGCGTGCTGCTGCTCCTCGAAGAGGCGGTGACCGGAATCGAAGTACACGTCCTCGGCGAAGGCCATCAGACGCTCGCGGTGCTCCGGCGGCAACGTGCTGACCTTGGGTGCGGCACTGCTCATGGCGGACCCTCCTCGCGCACTCGACTCCCACCCCCAGTGTCCGACAGGGCGCCGGGCTCCGCAGGCGATGCCCGGGCCCCGTCCCCGCGGGACCGCCGTCGCCCCCGGAGGGCACCGGAAGTGCGGCCCCACCGCCCTGCCGCCAGGGGGTGCCTTGCCGATCGTGCCGGGCTCGCGGCGCCCGGCACGCCCGCTCGCCGCGTTGTCGTCGGTCGCCGACGCTCCGGCGCCGTGATCCCGAGGCGGGCGACCTCGCCGAACCGGCCGTCCGCCAGACCGCCGGTTGACCCCCGCCACCCCCTACGCGCGTGTGAACCCCTCCGGGCACCACGGGCGCGCGTAGCCGTGCTCACCCTCCGTACGCCCCTCCGGCGTGCGCGGGCCGGGCGGAGGGGCGAGCATGAACGTGAGAGGGAGCGGCAGAACGGGGGGCGTGACCCAGGAGGGTGCCATGCCCGTCCCGGACGGCGGTGACGCACTCGTCGTGCTGCGCGGTGTCGACAAGCACTTCGGCCCCCTGCACGTCCTCCAGTCCATCGACCTCACGATCCACCGCGGCGAGGTGGTCGTCGTCATCGGTCCCTCCGGTTCCGGGAAGTCGACGCTCTGCCGGGCGATCAACCGCCTGGAGCCCATCGACGCGGGCGAGATCGTCGTCGACGGGCGTCCGCTGCCCGCCGAAGGCCGGGAACTGGCCGCCCTGCGGGCGGACGTGGGCATGGTCTTCCAGTCGTTCAACCTCTTCGCGCACAAGACCGTCCTCGACAACGTCACGCTGGGTCAGATCAAGGTCCGCAAGAAGGACCGGAAGGCCGCCGAGCAGCGGGCCCGTGCCCTCCTCGACCGGGTCGGGGTCGTTACCCAGGCGGACAAGTACCCCGCGCAGCTCTCCGGCGGCCAGCAGCAGCGGGTGGCGATCGCCCGCGCCCTCGCCATGGATCCGAAGGTGATGCTCTTCGACGAGCCGACGTCCGCGCTCGACCCCGAGATGATCAACGAGGTCCTGGAGGTCATGCAGCAGCTGGCCCGGGACGGCATGACGATGGTGGTCGTCACCCACGAGATGGGCTTCGCCCGCTCCGCCGCCAACCGGGTCGTCTTCATGTCCGACGGGAGAATCGTCGAGGAGACGACCCCGGACGAGTTCTTCAGCAATCCGCGCAGCGACCGCGCCAAGGACTTCCTGTCCAAGATCCTCCACCACTGAGCCGGCGGACGCCGCCCGACCCACAGCCCCCAGGGGTGATCCTCATGAACCCGCACAGGACCAGCAGGACCACCGTCGCCGTCGCCGCGGCCGTCGTCCTCTCCTTCACCTCCGCCGGATTCGCCCACGGCGCCACCGGCGCCGCGCCGCGCGACCACGGCGAAGACGAGATCACCATCGGCATCAAGTACGACCAGCCGGGCATCGGCCTGAAGACCCCCGACGGCACCTACACCGGCTTCGACGTCGACGTGGCGACGTACATCGCCAAGCAGCTCGGGCACGACCCGTCCGACATCGTGTGGAAGGAGGCCAAGAGCGCCGACCGGGAGACGCTGCTCCAGCGCGGCGACGTGGACTTCATCGCGGCGTCGTACTCGATCAACGACAAGCGTGCCGAGAAGGTGGACTTCGCCGGTCCCTACCTCCTCGCCCACCAGGACGTGCTGATCCGGGCCGATGACGACTCGATCAAGAAGCCGTCCGACCTGAACAACAAGAAGCTCTGCTCGGTCACCGGCTCGACCTCCGCGCAGAACGTCAAGGACAAGATCGCCCCCGACGCCCAACTCCAGGAGTACGGCGGCTACTCCGAGTGCCTGACCGGACTGGAGAACGGAGTCATCGACGCCGTCACGACCGACGACTCGATCCTCGCCGGATACGCCTCGCAGCCCGAGTTCAAGGGCAAGTTCAAGCTCGGCGGCTTCGAGATGAGCAACGAGAACTACGGCATCGGCGTCCAGAAGGGCAGCGAGCTCAAGGCCCAGATCAACACGGCCCTGGAGAAGATGGTCGCCGACGGCTCCTGGGAGGCCGCGGTCAAGAAGAACTTCGGGCCCGCCGGCTACCAGAACGAACCGGCCCCGAAGATCGGCGTCGTCGTCCAGTGAGCAGGCCGCCGTGTTCGACTTCCTCGAAGGCTACGACCTGCTGGGAGCCTTCTGGACCACCGTCCAGCTGACCGTCTACTCCGCGATCGGCTCCCTCGTCTGGGGGACGCTGCTGGCCGCCATGCGCGTCAGCCCCGTCCCCCTCATGCGGGGCTTCGGCACCGCCTACGTCAACATCGTCCGCAACATCCCCCTCACCGTCATCATCGTCTTCACCTCGCTCGGCCTCTTCCAGACCCTCGGCGTCAGCCTGGGCGCCGACCGGTTCACCGTCATCAACTTCCGGCTCGCCCTCCTCGGCCTCACCGCCTACACCAGCGCCTTCGTCTGCGAGGCCCTCCGCTCCGGCATCAACACCGTCCCCCTCGGACAGGTCGAGGCGGCCCGCGCCATCGGACTGAGCTTCCCGCAGGTGCTGCGGATCATCGTGCTCCCGCAGGCCTTCCGCTCCGTCGTCGGCCCCCTCGCCAACGTCCTCATCGCCCTCACCAAGAACACCACCGTCGCCGCCGCCATCGGCGTCGCCGAAGCCGCCCTCCTGATGCGCGAGATGATCGAGAACGAGGCCCAGCTCATCCTGATCTCCGCGATCTTCGCCGTCGGCTTCCTCTGCCTCACCCTGCCCACCGGACTGTTCCTCGGCTGGGTCGCCAAGAAGGCGGCGGTGAAACGGTGAAGGACACCCCGACCGTCCTCTACGACGTCCCCGGCCCCCGCGCCCGGCGGCGCAACCTCGTCTGGACGCTGCTCTTCCTCGCCGGACTCGCCGCCGTCGTCTGGTGGGTCGTCGCGAGCCTCGCCGAGAAGAACCAGCTCGAATGGTCGAAGTGGGCCCCCTTCTTCACCGACCCCCGCGTCTGGGAGACGTACCTCCTGCCCGCCCTGAAGAACACGGTGATCGCCGCCGCGCTCGCCATGGTGATCGCACTGCCCCTGGGCGCGCTCCTCGGCATCTCCCGGCTCTCCGACCACCGCTCCGTACGCGGCGTGGCCGGCACCGTCGTCGAGTTCTTCCGGGCCATCCCCGTCCTGATCCTCATGCTCTTCGCCAACGCCGCGTACTCCGAGTTCACCGACATCAGTCCGGACACCCGCCCCCTGTACGCCGTCGTCACCGGCCTCGTCCTCTACAACGCCTCCGTGCTCGCCGAGGTCGTCCGCGCCGGCATCCTCGCCCTCCCCAGCGGCCAGACCGACGCGGCCAAGGCGATCGGCATGCGCAAGGGCCAGACCATGACGTACGTCCTGCTCCCGCAGTCCGTCACCGCCATGCTGCCCGCCCTCGTCAGCCAGCTCGTCGTCATCGTCAAGGACACCGCGCTCGGCGGCGCCATGCTCGGCTTCTCCGAACTCCTCGCCTCCGTGCGACCGATGAGCGCCAACTACGGTGCCAACACCATCGCCTGCTTCACGGTCGTCGCCGTCATCTTCGTCCTCCTCAACTTCGCCCTCACCACCTTCGCCTCCTGGCTCGAAGGCCGGCTCCGCCGCGGCAAGAGGTCCACCGGCGCGGTCGTCGGCGCCGAGGCGGTCGAGGACCTCGCGACCCCGGGCGAACACCCCGACAAGCCGTGAGGACCGTCCGGGAAGTCCCGCCGATCACTCCGCCGCCCGGGTGAAGGCACCCCCGCGGACGCCGTCCCGGCGCCCCGACGTGCCGAAGTACCCACCATGAACACCACCAGGACCGCGCACGAGCGACCGTACGAACCCACCCGCACCGACCGTCTCCTCGCCGCGCTCGGCGGCGTGGTCTCCGCGTACGTGTCGCTGGCCGTCGCGGACCTCGTCGCCGCCCGGGTACGGCCCGAGGCCGGCCCCGTCCCGGCCGTCGGCGGCGCCGTCGTCGACCGGACGCCGGCGGCCCTGAAGGAATGGGCGATCCGCGTCTTCGGGGAGAGCGACAAGGCAGTCCTCCAGCTCGGCATCCTGGTCCTCCTCGGGCTCCTCGCCGCCGGGGTCGGGCTGCTCGCCCTGCGCAGGCGCCCGCTCGGCACGGCGGCCGTCGGTGCCTTCGGGCTCCTCGGGGCACTCGCCGCCGTCACCCGCCCCGACTCGGACTCCGCCGCGGACGCCCTGCCCTCCCTCGCCGGGGCCGTCGCGGGCGCGGCCCTGCTCCACGTCCTGACCGGTCGCCTCCGCGCCCCGAGGCCCGGAACCGACCGGGCGGACCGGCGCGGCTTCCTGATCGTCGCCGGCTCCGCCGGACTCGCCGCCACCGGCGCCGCCGCACTCGGCAGGGCGGTCGGCACCCCCGTACAGGAGAACGCGGCGGCCTCCCGGGCGGCGCTGCGCCTGCCCCGGCCGGATTCACCCGCCCCGGCCGTGCCCGCCGGCGCGGGGCTCCGCGTCCCCGGCATCAGCCCCTTCCTCACCCCCAACCGGGACTTCTACCGCGTCGACACCGCGCTCGTGGTCCCGAAGGTCGACGCCGACCGCTGGCGGCTGCGACTGCACGGCAGCGGTGTGCGCCGGAAACGCACCTTCACCCTCGGGGACCTGACGGCGCGCCCGACGGTCGAGCGGGACATCACCCTGGCCTGCGTGTCGAACGAGGTCGGCGGCCCCTACGTCGGCAACGCCCGCTGGCTCGGCGTGCGCCTCGCCGACCTGCTCCGCGAGGCCGGCGTCCGCCCCCCGTCCGAGGGCGGCCCCGCCGACCAGCTGGTCGCCCGCTCCGTCGACGGCATGACCATCGGCACCCCCGTCGAGGAGGTCATGGACGGCCGCGACGCGCTCCTCGCCTTCGGCATGAACGGCGAGCCCCTGCCCTTCTCGCACGGCTTCCCCGTCCGCATGGTCGTCCCCGGCCTCTACGGCTACGTCTCCGCCTGCAAATGGATCCGGTCCATCGAACTCACCACCTTCGACGCCTACGACGCCTACTGGGTCCCCCGCGGCTGGGCCGCCCGGGCCCCCGTGAAGACCCAGTCCCGCATCGACACCCCCCGCGCCCTCGCCCGCACCGCCCCGGGCACCGTCATGGTCGCCGGCGTCGCCTGGGCCCAGCACCGGGGCATCCGCCGCGTCGAGGTACGGATCGACGACGGCCCCTGGCACGACGCCACCCTCGCCGCCGAGGACACCCGGGACACCTGGCGCCAGTGGGTCCACCCCTGGACCGCCACCCCCGGCCGCCACACCCTCACCGTCCGCGCCACCGACGGCACCGGCACCACCCAGCCCGAGGAGCGCACCCCCACCACGCCCGACGGCGCGCAGGGGTGGCACTCGGTCGTCGTCAGGGTCGAAGGTGGATAACGAACGGACTCCACACCCCCGTTCGCGGCCTTCATGAGGGAGACTGCTGCCGTGCGTGGACATCTGCCGGACGAGAACCCCGGTTTCGTGGGACGCCGCACGGAACTGGAGCGAATATCCGTCGCGTTGGCGGAGCACCGCCTCGTCACCGTGACCGGCGTCGGGGGAGTGGGGAAGACCCGGCTCGCGCTGCGCGCGGCGCACCGCGCCGCCGGGCGCCACCCCGACGGGGCCTGGTGGACCGACCTCACCCAGCTCGACGGCGACCGGCTCCTCGTCGCACTCGTCGCCGACTCCGTCGACCTCGCCGACCACACACCGGGCACGGCGGCCACCGGGCTCTGCCGGCGGCTCGCCGACGACCGGCTGCTCCTCGTCCTCGACTCCTGCGAGCACCTGGCCGAGCCGTGCGCACGGCTCGTCGCCGAACTGCTCGCCGCCGCGCCCGGCCTCACCGTCCTCGCGACCAGCCGGTGCCCCCTCGGGGTGGCGGGCGAGCACGTCATCACCCTCGATCCGCTGCCGCCCGCCGGCCGGGACGCCCTCGAACTGCTCCGCGGGGCCGCGGGCGAGGACTTCCCCGCGGCGGGTCCGGCCGGCGAGATCTGCGTACGCCTCGAAGGCATCCCGCTCGCGCTGGAGCTGGCCGCCGCCCAGATCCGCCTCCAGGGCGCCGAAGCCGTCCGGGACCAGCTCGGCAGCCGCCTCGACGCCCCGCCCGGGACCCGCTTCGACCTGCTCGCCCACCCGGAGCGGGTGTGGCCGAGCCGCCACCAGACCCTGCGCGCCGCGATCGGCTGGAGCCACGAGCTGAGCGCCCCGCTGGAACGGCTCCTCTGGGCCAGGCTCTCCGTCTTCCGCGGGCCGTTCGACCTCGCCTCGGCCACCGCCGTGTGCGTCGGCGGCCCCCTGAACCGCGCCACCCTGCCCGGCGCCCTCGACGGACTCGTCCGCGCCTCCGTGGTCCGCGCGGCCGACGCGTCCGGACGGCACCGCATGCTCGACACCATCCGCGAGTACGGGGCTACCTGGCTCGACCGCACCGGCGAGACGGCGGCGGTCGCCGAGCGGCACGCCGCCCACTTCAGGGGCCTGGCCCGCCGGGCGGAGACCGAATGGCACGGCGCCCGTCAACTGCGCTGGTACCGCACCGTCGACGCCCACCACACCGACCTGCGCACCGCCCTCGACCGCCTGCTGCGCACCGACCCCGACGCCGCCCTCGACCTCATCGGCTCCGTCGCCTTCGCCTGGTCCTGCCGCGGCCGCCTCCGGGAGGCCCGCGACGGCCTCGAACAGGCCCTCCTCCTCAGCGACGTCCGCGGCCGCGTCCGCGCCCGCGCGCTGTGGGCCCTCGGCGTCACCCTCGTCCTCCAGGGCGAGTTCGGCCCCGCCCAGGAGGTGAGCGAACGGTGCGCCCGCGAGGCGCGGTACGCGGAGTCCGTCGAGCACACGGGGTACGCCGAGGAGCCGGGGTTCGCCGAGCGGCCGGGACCGTTCGGGCGCACGGGGTGCGCCGAGGCCGTCGCAGGGCACCCCGGAGCGCGCGGGCCCGGGAGCGGGCGGGACCGGCCCGGCGACCTCACCCTCGACGCCGCCGCGCTCGCCGGTCTCCTCGCCCTGACGACCGGCCGCCCGATGGCCGCGTACGTCGTCGTGGGCCACGTCCTCGACGCGGCGCGGGGCGGCCCCGCCGACTCCGCGGCCCGGCTGCGCTGCCACCTCGTGCGGGTCTTCGCCCTCACCGGCCTCGGCCGGCTCGACGAGGCACGGGAGCGGGCGCTCGCCCTGCGGGCCCGGTGCCAGGAGCTCGACGAGCACTGGACCCGCACCGCCCTGGAGTACCAGCTCGCCCTCACCGGCCTCCTGGAGGGCGATCCGGCCGCCGCCTCCGGGCACGCCCGCGCCATGCTCGAAGGCACCCGCAGCCTCGGCGCGAGCCTCGGCGTCGCCCTCGGACTCGACGTCCTCGCCACCGCCCTCGCGGCGGCGGGCGACGGCGAGCGCGCGGCCGACGTCTCCGGCACCGGCGAGGCCTACTGGCGCTCCACCGGCCAGCCCCGGCGCGGCCTGCCCGGCCTGCGGGCCCTGCACGAGAAGTACACGGACACCGTCCGCGCCTCCATCGGCGAACCGGCCTACGAGGAGATCTTCGTACGCGCCCTCACCGGCCTCCCCCAGGACGGCCTGGACCGCGCCCTGCGCGGTCCCCGGCACGGCTGACGGCCCGGCCCCGCCCGGGGTGCCGGGCCCCCGGCCCCGGCGCACCATGAAGGCATGGACGGTTCCCTCACCGGTCTGGGCGACATCAGCGCGCCCGGGCGCGTGGCGGGCCACGAGGAGGGCATCAGCGAGCACGAGCTCGCCCTCGCCGCCCGCAACCACGGCCTCCCGCTGGAGGCGCTGCGCTACGACGTCACGCCGCCGGGGCTGCACTACGTCCTGGTGCACTACGACATCCCCGCCACGGACCCGGACGCCTGGCGGCTCACCGTCGGCGGCCGGGTGCTCCGGCCGCTCTCCCTCGACCTGGACGCACTCCGCGCCCTGCCCGCCGTCACCCGCCGGGTCACCCTGGAGTGCGCGGGCAACGGCCGGGCCAGGCTCACGCCCCGGCCCGTCAGCCAGCCCTGGATCGTCGAGGCCGTCGGCACCGCCGACTGGACGGGCGTCCCGCTCGCCGCCCTCCTCGCGGAGGCCGGGATCGCCGAGGACGCCGCCGAGGCGGTGTTCACCGGCGCCGACCACGGCGTGGAGCGCGGCGTCGAGCAGGACTACCGGCGCGGCCTGCCCCTCACGACGGCCGCCGACCCGGCCCGCGACGTCCTCGTCGCGTACGCCATGAACGGCGCGCCCCTGCCGCCGCAGCACGGCAGCCCCCTCCGGCTCGTCGTCCCCGGCTGGTACGGCATGGCCCACGTGAAGTGGCTCCACGACATCACGCTCACCGACACCCCGTACACAGGCTTCCAGCAGAGCGTCGCCTACCGCCTGCGCCAGGAGGCGGCCGACCCGGGGGAGCCCGTCACCCTCATCGCGCCGCGGGCCCTGATGGTGCCGCCCGGCTTCCCGGACTTCATGTCCCGCACCCGCGTGGTCCGCCCCGGCCCCGTGGCGCTGACCGGACGGGCCTGGTCGGGCCACGGCCCGGTCCACCGCGTCGAGGTCAGCGAGGACGGCGGGGCGGCCTGGACCGAAGCCGCGCTCACCCCGGACCCCGCCCACCCCTGGGCCTGGTCCGCCTGGCACGCCACCTGGACCGCGACGCCGGGCCTGCGCCACCTCACCGTGCGCGCCACCGACGCCGAGGGCAACGTCCAGCCGCTCACCGCGCCGTGGAACCGCGGCGGCTTCGCCAACAACCTCGTCCAGCGGGTCGAGGTGCTGTGCACCCCGGAGGCGTCCGCCGCCGGATGACGGCCCCGCGCCCGGGACGCCTCCACCACCCGATCGGGCGGCGCGTAGAGTCGACCCGGGTACGTGCCGTACATCCCGGCGCGCACGCCCGCACAACCCGTACACCCCGGTCCGCCGCCGACCGCACCCCGACGAGGAGACCCCCGTGACCGACCCGGCGTCCACCGCCCTCCAGCAGCAGATCGCCCGGGACCTCCAGGTGTCCGACGGCTTCGACCCGGCCGCCGAGATCGAGCGCCGGGTGGCCTTCCTCGCCGAGCGGCTGACCTCCACGGGCCTGCGGTCCCTCGTGCTCGGCATCAGCGGCGGCGTCGACTCCACGACCGCAGGCCGGCTGTGCCAGCTCGCCGTGGAGCGGGTCCGCGCCGCCGGCCACGAGGCCACCTTCTACGCGATGCGCCTGCCGTACGGCGTCCAGGCCGACGAGAAGGACGCGCAGACCGCCCTCGGGTTCATCCGCGCCGACCAGGTCCTCACCGTGGACGTGAAGGCGGCGAGCGACGCGGCCCTGGAGGCCTGCCTCGCCGGCGGGGTGACCTTCCGCGACGCCCACCACCAGGACTTCGTGCAGGGCAACATCAAGGCCCGCCAGCGGATGATCGCCCAGTACGCGGTCGCCGGCGCCCACGACGGGCTCGTCGTCGGCACCGACCACGCCGCCGAGGCCGTCTCCGGCTTCTTCACCAAGTTCGGCGACGGCGCCGCCGACGTCGTCCCGCTCACCGGCCTGACCAAGCGGCGCGTCCGCGCGATCGCCGACGAGCTGGGCGCCCCGGCCGAGCTGGTGTGGAAGACCCCCACCGCCGACCTGGAGACCCTCGCCCCGGGCAAGGCCGACGAGGACGCCCTCGGCGTCTCCTACGACGACATCGACGACTTCCTGGAGGGCAAGCCGGTCGCCGAGGACGCCTACGCCGTGATCGTCCGCCGCTACGAGCTCACCGAACACAAGCGACAGCTGCCGATCGCCCCCTGAGCGGTCCGTGGCCCGTCGGCGGATCCTGGAAGGGGGCTCGCGGGAGTCCCCGGAAGGGAGTACGCCATGTTCGGCGAGACCTCGGCATTCAGCGGCTTCTCGGTCGACGACCTGGACGCCGCCCGGCGGTTCTACGGCGAGACCCTCGGCCTGACGGTGGAGGAGCGCAGCGAGGGTGAGGCGCGCGTGCTCACCCTGACCCTGGCCGGCGGGGCCCCGGTCTTCGTCTACCCCAAGGAGGACCACGCCCCCGCCTCGTTCACGATCCTGAACTTCGAGGTCGACGACATCGACCGGGCCGTCGACGAGCTCACCGGCCGCGGCGTCACCATGGAGCGCTACCCCGGCTTCGAGGCCGACGCGAAGGGGATCGTGCGGAACGCCGGCGGCGGCCCGGAGATCGCCTGGTTCAAGGACCCGGCGGGCAACGTCCTCTCCGTCCTGCACGGCGACATGTGACCCGCCGCGTCGAGGGCCGGTCCGGCGCCCGAACGGCCCGGCCCGGCGTGCGCGGCCGGGCCGCGCCGTCTCGAAGGGGAGGGTGACCGCGCCGCCCGGCTCCCCGTCCGCCTCGCCACGGTGCTGACCACGGCCGGCCCGGCCGCCCTCGACGAACAGGTGGACGGCCGGCGGCGGCTCCCGCAGGACGTGGCCCGCACCTACCTCGTCGGCAAGGGACTCCTTCCGCGGTGACGGCCGCCGTCTCCCGGGGAACGCCCCCGCCGTGTGTTCCACTGTCCCCGTGGGGGCGTACCGAACAGGAGCAGGCACAGCGTGACCACCTACCGGCAGCCGGGACTCGTCCTCACCGACCACCGATTCCCCGTCCCCCTCGACCACGCCCGTCCGGACGGCGAGCGGATCGAGGTCTACGGCCGCGAGGTCGTCGCGAGCGGGCGGGACGCCAAGGACCGCGACCGGCTGCCCTGGCTGGTGTACCTGGAGGGCGGGCCCGGCTTCGGCGCCCGCCGGTTCATCGGCCCGCAGGCCTGGCTCGGACGGGCGGTCCGCGAGTTCCGCGTCCTCCTGCTCGACCAGCGCGGCACCGGGCGCTCCACCCCCGCCAACCGCCAGACCCTGCCGCTCCGCGGCACCCCGGCCGCGCAGGCCGACTACCTCGCCCACTTCCGCGCCGACTCCATCGTCGAGGACTGCGAGCTGATCCGCCGCCGGCTCACCGGCGGGGCCCCCTGGACCGTCCTCGGCCAGAGCTTCGGCGGCTTCTGCGCGACCCACTACCTCTCCACCGCCCCCGAGGGCCTGGACACCGTCCTGATCACGGGCGGTCTGCCCTCCCTCGACGCCACCGCGGACGAGGTCTACCGCGCCGCCTACCCCCGGATCCGCCGCAAGAACGAGGCCCACTTCGCCCGCTACCCGCAGGACGCCGAACGGGCCCGCGCAATCGTCGCCCACCTCCTCGACCGCGAGGTCGCCCTCCCCGGCGGCGGCCTCCTCACCGCCGAGGCCTTCCAGTCGCTCGGCATCCTCCTCGGCTCCGGCGACGGCACCCACCAGCTCCATCTGCTCCTGGAGGGCGCGTTCGTCCCCACCCCGGACGGACCCGCGCTCGCCGACGCCTTCCTGGAGCAGGTCCGGGCCCACCTCACGTACGCGGGGCACCCGCTCTACGCCGTCCTCCACGAGGCCATCTACGCCCAGGGCCAGGGACCCACCGGCTGGGCCGCCGAGCGCGTCCGCGCGGAGTACCCGGAGTTCGACGCCCGTACGGCGCTCGACACGGGCGCGCCGCTCCTCTTCACCGGCGAGACCGTCCACCCCTGGCACTTCACCACCGACCCCGCGCTGCGCCCGCTCCGCGAGACCGCCGAACGGCTCGCCGAGCGCGACGACTGGACGCCGCTCTACGACCCGGAGCGCCTCGCCGCCAACGAGGTCCCGGTCGCGGCCGCCGTCTACCACGACGACATGTACGTGGACACCGACCACTCCCTGGAGACCGCCCGGGCCGTGCGCGGCCTGCGGACCTGGGTGACCGACGAGTTCGAGCACGACGGGGTCCGCGCCGGCGGCCCGCGGGTCCTCGACCGGCTCCTCTCCCTGGTGCGCGACGAGGCCTGACCGCCCGGGAAGCCCGGATCCCGGCCGTCCGGGCGTCCGGGCGAGGACCCGCCGTGCCGGACGGGCCGCCGGGACCGGGCCGCACCCCCGCCGGCCCCCGGCCGCGCCCCGCCGTGCCTCGTCCGCGCCCGGTCCTCGTCCGTCGTCCCGGGCACCGGTCCGCCGGTCCGTGCAAAAGTCCAAGCGGTGACCACCCGATGCACATGGCGTGCCGACGACGGATGCCGGTAGACATCGGTCCCGACCCCGCGAGGGGAGCCCGCGAGGAGAGGACCCGGACATGAGCACCCACGTCAGCGCGGAGATCGCCGGCCAGCCGGACTGCTGGCGCCGCGCCGCCGACATCGCCGCCCGCCACGGGGACCTGCTGCCGGCCCGGGGCGAGCGCGTGGCGGTCGTCGGCTGCGGCACCTCGTACTTCACCGCCCGCGCCTACGCGGCGCTGCGCGAGTCCCTGGGGGCGGGGGAGACCGACGCCTTCCCCGCCTCCGACCCCACCCCGCTGGGACGCGGTTACGACCGGATCGTCGCCCTCACGCGTTCCGGCACCACCACGGAGGTCGTCGACCTGCTGGCGGCGGCCGTCGGCCGCGTCCCGTCCCTCGTCCTCACCGGGGTGCCCGGCAGCCCCGCCGGGCGGCTCGCCGACCGGGTCGTGGACCTCGGCTTCGCCGACGAACGCTCCGTCGTCCAGACCCGGTTCGCCACCACGGCGCTCCAACTCCTGCGCGCCGGGCTCGGGGTGGACCTCGGCCCGGCGATCGCCGACGCCGAACTCGTCCTGTACGAGCGGCTGCCCGCCGCCTGGGAACGGCGCGGTCAGTTCACCTTCCTCGGCACCGGATGGACGGTGGGGCTCGCCGACGAGGCGGCCCTCAAGCTGCGCGAAGTGGCCCGCGCCTGGACGGAGTCGTACGCGGCGATGGAGTACCGGCACGGCCCGATCAGCATCAGCGACCGAGCCAGCCTCGTCTGGTGCCTCGGTCCCGCGCCCTCGGGGCTGCGGGACGAAGTGGAGTCCACGGGAGCCCTGTTCGCCGCCGACGCCATCGACCCCGTGGCCGCGCTGGTCCGCGCCCAGCGCCTGGCCGTGGCGCTCGCCGCCCGGCGCGGTCTCAACCCCGACCGTCCGCGGCACGTCTCGCGGTCGGTGATCCTCTCCGGGTCGTTCCGCCCGACCGCCGCGGACGCGGCCCGTATCCTGCGGTCATGATCGACACCCATGCCACGGACCTCCTGGAGATGCCCGGCGACTGGCAGCGTGCCCTCGCCGTGGTGGCCCACCCCGACGACCTGGAGTACGGCTGCGCGGCGGCCGTCGCCGACTGGACGGACGCCGGGAAGGAGGTCGTGTACGTCCTCGCCACCCGGGGCGAGGCCGGCATCGACTCGCTCGCCCCCGACGTGTGCGGCCCGCTGCGCGAGCGGGAGCAGCGGGACAGCGCCGCCGTCGTCGGCGTGGACGTGGTCGAGTTCCTCGACCACCGGGACGGCGTGATCGAGTACGGCCTCGGGCTGCGCCGTGACATCGCGGCCGCGATCCGCCGCCACCGCCCGGAGCTGGTCCTCACCCTCAACCACCGGGACACCTGGGGCGGCGGCCCCGGCGCCCCCTGGAACACCCCCGACCACCTGGCCGTCGGCCGCGCCACCCTGGACGCGGCCGCGGACGCCGGCAACCGCTGGATCTTCCCCGAGCTGACCGAACAGGGCCTGGAGCCCTGGAACGGGGTGCGCTGGGTGGCGGTGGCCGCCTCCGGCACCCCGACCCACGCCGTGGACGCCGCCCCGGGCCTGGACCGCGCGATCCGCTCGCTGCTCTGCCACCGGGCGTACATCGAGGCCCTGACGGACCAGGACCCGGAGGAGTACGTCCGCTCGTTCCTCACCACCGCGACGGGCCGCGCGTCCGACCGCTT
This sequence comes from Streptomyces sp. NPDC043176, assembly GCF_056436715.1. Lineage (NCBI taxonomy): Bacteria > Bacillati > Actinomycetota > Actinomycetes > Kitasatosporales > Streptomycetaceae > Streptomyces > Streptomyces sp. NPDC043176. The sequence goes on along the minus strand of NZ_JBWKCA010000015.1, from coordinate 106,354 downwards.
CGGCGGCCGCCCCGCGGTCACCTTCGAGCTGTTCGCCCGCTGACGCCCGGCCCGGGACCGGCACGGGCCTGACGCCCCGCCCGGGGCCGGCACGGGCCTGACGTCCCCCGGGACCGGCACGGGCCTGACGCCCCGCCCGGGGCCGGCACGGGCGGGGCGGCGCGGACCCGGGCGGTCAGCCCATCGGCGCGGGCTTCAGGACCGCGAAGGTCGCGCCGAAGGGGTCGGCGAGCCAGGCGATCCGGCCGACGTCGGGGATGTCGGCCGCGGGCATCAGGACCGAGCCGCCGTTGCCCTGCGCCGACCGGGCGACGGCGTCGGCGTCCTCGACCGCGAAGTACGGCACCCAGTGCGGCGTCGGGCCCTGGAGCTCGGCGACGCCGCCGAACGAGGCGTCCTCCTGGTCGCCGTCGGCGGTGGAGATCACCCGGTACGTCATGCCGGGTGCCTTCATCTCCGCCCACCGCCAGTCGAACAGGGTGTGGTAGAAGCCGAGGACGGACTCCGGGTCGGCGACGTGCAGCTCGGCCCAGACGAGGGTGTTCGTGGACGAGGTCCGCTCCAGGCCCTTCACGCCCGACGGCTGCCAGACGGCGAACTCGGCGCCGCCCGGGTCGGTGAGGCAGACCATGCGGCCCGCGCCCATGACGTCGAAGGCGGGGACGCGCACGGTGCCGCCGGCGTCCGCGGCCGCCTTCTCGGTGGCGTCGGCGTCCGGGGTCTGGAAGTACACCGTCCAGGCGCTGTGGGCGCCCTCCTCGGTGAGCGCGCCCAGCGCGCCGACCGTCATCCCGTCCTGCCGGAAGAAGCCGTAGTCCCCGGCCTCGGAGCCCAGCGGCTGGAACTCCCAGCCGAAGACGGCGCCGTAGAAGGCGGCGGCCGCCTTGGGGTCGGGGCTGCCGAGGTCGATCCAGTTGGGGGAGCCCTTGGTGAACTGCGTACCGAGCATGGGAGGTGTTCCGTCCTTCCGTCGACGCCGGCCGAATGTGGCCACCTTGGCCGATCCTCGTCCTTGCGCCGGGAGTGCGCAGCCGCAACCGCGGGGGTTCATCCGGTCGGCCGACCGGCGGCCTTCTCCTCGAGGTCGGCGAACAGCAGCTCGCCGTTGACGGCGGCGCCGGCCCGGTAGCCCCGGCTGACGGCGTTGACCACCTGTTCGTGGGGGCCCGTCACGTTCCCGGCCGCCCACACGCCGGGCACGCTCGTCCGGCCGGTCTCGTCGACCGCGACGAACTCGCCGAACGGCGTCGTCCGCAGCTCCGCGCCCAGCCCGCGCAGGACGCCGTCCCGGGGAGCGAGGCGCGCCGCCGCGGCGAAGAGCACGGAGCGGGCGACGATCCGTCCGTCGGCCATCCGCACGCCGGTCAGCTCGTCGTCCTCCACGACGAGGCCGGCCACCTCGCCCCGGACGACCTCGACCCCGGCCGCGTCGAGCAGCTCCGCGTCCCGCGCGGACGGCTCGGCGGCCGTGTGCAGGAAGAGGGTCACGTCCTTCGACCAGTGCGAGACCACCAGTGCCTGGTGGGCGGGCACCGAGGGGTGCGCGATCACGCCGAAGGGCAGGTCGCGGACCTCCCAGCCGTGGCAGTACGGGCAGTGCAGCACGTCCCGTCCCCACCGGTCGGCGAGCCCCTCGATCTCCGGCAGGTCCTCGTCGACGAGACCGGTCGTGACCACGAGGCGCCGCGCGCCGACCACGCCGCCGTCCGCCAGCCGGGCGACGAAGCCGCCCTGCCCGTCGGCGGTCGCGCCGGTCACCCGGCCGGCCCGCCACCCCACCCCGTAGGCGGCGATCTCCGCCCGCCCCGCCGCGAGGAACTCGGCGGGGCTCGCTCCGTCCCGGGACAGGACCCCCTGCATGTGCGCGGCGGGGGCGTTGCGCGGCTCGCCGGCGTCCACCACCAGGGTCCGGCGTCGCGACCGGCCGAGGATCAGGGCGGCACTGAGTCCGGCGGCGCCGCCGCCGACCACGACCACGTCGTAGGTCTCGATGTCGTTCGTTCGTGTGTCCATGCGACCGAGCGTCGGCCGGATCGCGGCTCTCCGGCAAGGAATGTTGCCGTTTCTGCAACACTGGCCGCATGACCGACGACGACCGCATCGACGCCGTGCTGAACGAGGTGGGTCCCCGGCTCCGCCGGGTCCGCCGCGACCGGGGCGTGACCCTGGCCGAGCTGTCCGCCGCGACCGGCATCTCCGTGAGCACCCTCTCCCGGCTGGAGTCCGGGCAGCGCAAACCCAGCCTGGAGCTGCTCCTGCCGCTCGCCCGCGCCCATCAGGTGCCGCTCGACGAGCTGGTCGGCGCCCCGGCGGTGGGCGACCCCCGGGTCAAGGCCAAGCCCATCGTGCGCCACGGTCGCACGATGTACCCGCTGACCCGGCAGCCCGGCGGACTCCAGGCGTACAAGGTGGTCCAGGAGAAGCCGTACGAGGCCCCCGAACCCCGGGTCCACGAGGGGTACGAGTGGGTGTACGTGCTCTCCGGGAGGCTCCGGCTCGTCCTGGGCGAGCACGACGTCGTCCTGACCGCCGGGGAGGCGGCCGAGTTCGACACGCGGGTGCCCCACTGGTTCGGACCGACGTCGGACGGGCCGGTGGAGTTCCTGAGCCTGTTCGGCCCGCAGGGGGAGCGCATGCACGTCAGGGCGCGGCCCAAGAAGTCCGGCTGAGCCGTTCCCACCGGGGCAAGCGACCGCTTAGTATGCCACCGACCGCTCGGTACGGAGGAGGCATTCCGGATGCAGGCATGGCGTGTGTACGAGAACGGCGAACCGGGCGCGGTGATGCGCCGCGAGGAGGTGGAACCGCCCGAGCCCGGAGACGGCCGGGTCCTCCTGAAGGTCCGCGCCGCCAACGTCAACTTCCCCGACGCGCTGCTCTGCCGCGGCCACTACCAGGTGCGGCCCCCGCTGCCCTTCACCCCCGGCGTGGAGGTCTGCGCCGAGACCGAGGACGGCCGGCGGGTCATCGCCACGGCCGCGCTCCCGCACGGCGGCTTCGCCGAGTACACCCTCGCCGACGCCGCCGGGCTCCTCCCCGCCCCCGAGGCGCTCGACGACGCCGAGGCCGCCGCGCTGCACATCGGCTACCAGACCGGCTGGTTCGGGCTGCACCGCCGCGCCGCCCTCCAGGAGGGCGAGACCCTGCTCGTCCACGCGGCGGCCGGCGGGGTCGGCAGCGCCGCCGTCCAGCTCGGCAAGGCGGCCGGCGCCACCGTCATCGGCGTCGTCGGCGGCCCGCACAAGGCGGCCGTCGCCCGCGCCCTCGGCTGCGACGTGGTGATCGACCGGCGCTCCGAGGACGTGATCGCCGCCGTCAAGGCCGCGACCGGCGGCCGCGGCGTCGACGTCGTCTACGATCCGGTCGGCGGCGAGGCCTACCAGCAGTCCGCCAAGTGCGTGGCCTTCGAGGGGCGGATCGTCGTCGTCGGCTTCGCGAGCGGCACCGTCCCCGCCCCCGCCCTCAACCACGCCCTGGTGAAGAACTACTCCGTCCTCGGCCTCCACTGGGGCCTGTACGCGGCGAAGGACCCGGCCTCGATCGTCCGCTGCCACGAGACCCTCACCGCCTACGCCGCCAAGGGCCTGATCAAGCCGCTCATCGGCGAACGCGTCCCCTTCGCGGGCGCGGCCGACGCCGTGCAGCGCGTCGCCGACGGCACCACCACCGGCCGCCTCGTCGTCCTCCCGGAAGGGGCCCGCGCATGACCGACGCCGACGAACTCCGGGCACTGGTGCGGCGGTTGCTCGACGAGCACCCGCCCGCCACCACCGACCGCACCGACTTCCTGAAGGCCCGCTTCGACGCCGGACTCGCCTGGGTGCACTACCCCGTCGGCCTCGGCGGACTCGACGCGCCCCGCGCGCTCCAGGCCGTCGTCGACGCCGAACTCGCCGCCGCGGGCGCCCCGGACAACGATCCCCGCCGCATCGGCATCGGCCTCGGCATGGCCGCGCCCACCCTGCTCGCGCACGGCTCCGACGAGGTCAAGCGCCGCTTCCTCCGGCCGCTGTGGGTGGGCGAGGAGGTGTGGTGCCAGCTCTTCAGCGAGCCCGGCGCCGGCTCCGACCTCGCCGCGCTCGGCACCAGGGCGGTCAAGGACGGCGACACCTGGGTGATCGACGGGCAGAAGGTGTGGACCTCCAGCGCCCACGTCGCCCGGTGGGCCATCCTCATCGCCCGCACCGACCCGGACGCGCCCAAGCACCGGGGCATCACCTACTTCGTCTGCGACATGACCGACCCCGGCGTCGAGGTGCGCCCGCTGCGCCAGATCACCGGCGAGGCGGAGTTCAACGAGGTCTTCCTCACCGGCGTGCGCATCCCCGACGCCCACCGGCTCGGCGCGACCGGCGACGGCTGGCGGGTCGCGCAGACCACCCTCATGAACGAGCGGGTCTCCATCGGCGGCGCCCGCGTCCCCCGCGAGGGCGGCATGATCGGCAAGCTCGCCGGGACCTGGCGCGACCGGCCCGAGCTGCGCACCCACGACCTGCACCGGCGGCTCCTCGACCTCTGGGTCGACGCCGAGGTGGCCCGGCTCACGGGCGAGCGGCTCCGCCAGCAGCTCGTCGCGGGCCAGCCGGGACCCGAGGGCAGCGCGATGAAGCTCGGCTTCGCCCGGCTCAACCAGGCCATCAGCGGCCTCGAGGTCGAACTGCTCGGCGAGGAGGGCCTGCTGTACGGGGACTGGACGATGCGCCGTCCCGAACTCGTCGACTTCACCGGCCGCGACGCCGGCTACCGCTATCTGCGCTCCAAGGGCAACTCGATCGAGGGCGGCACGACCGAGGTCCTCCTCAACATCGTCGCCGAACGGGTCCTCGGCCTGCCGCCCGAGCCCCGCAACGACAAGGACGTCGCCTGGAAGGACCTCGCCCGATGACGCGATCGCCGAACCTGCTCTACTCCGACACCGAGGACGACCTGAGGGCGGCCGTCCGCGACCTGCTCGCCGACCGGGCGGGACACCAGACCGTGCTCGACCGCATCGAGTCGGACAGCCCCTACCTCCCGGGCGTCTGGACCTCCCTCGCGACCGGCATCGGCGCCGCCGGACTCCTCGTCCCCGAGAAGCTCGGCGGCCAGGGCGCGAGCCACCGCGAGGCGGCCGTCGTCCTGGAGGAGCTGGGCCGGGCGGTGACCCCGGTGCCGTACCTCACGAGTGCGGTGGTGGCCGCCGAGACCCTGCTGACGCTCGCCGAGGGCGACGCCGGTGAGGCCGGCCCGGCGGCCGGACTCCTCGCCGGGGTGGCGGGCGGCGGTACGGTCGCGGTGCTCGCCGTACCGCTCTCGGCCGGCCCGGGCGTGGAGCCGCGGACCGGCTCCGCGGTGACCGGGGTCGCCGACGCCGTGGCCGCCGACGTCCTGCTCGTTCCGCGCGCCGACGGCCTGTACGCCGTACCGGCCGGAGAGGCCGTGATCGAGCCGCGGACCCCGCTCGACCTCACCCGGCCGCTGGCCGCGGTCACCACGCGGGAGGGCAGCGGCACCCGGCTCGCCGGGGCCGACGCGACCCGTGCGGCGGTGCGTCGCGGTCTGCTGGCGGGGGCGGGGCTGCTCGCCTCCGAGCAGCTCGGGATCGCCGAGTGGTGCCTGGAGGAGACGGTCCGGCACACCCGTGAGCGCCACCAGTTCAACCGTCCCGTCGGTTCCTTCCAGTCGCTCAAGCACCGGATGGCGCAGCTCTGGCTCGACCTCGTCGGCGCCAGGGCGGCAGCCCGTGCCGCGGCCGACGCCCTGGCCACCGGCAGCCCGGACGCCCCGCTGACGGTGGCCGTCGCACAGGCCTACTGCTCCAAGGTCGCGGTCCGGGCCGCCGAGGAGTGCGTCCAGCTGCACGGCGGGCTCGGGATGACCTGGGAGCACCCCGCGCACCTGGCGCTCAAGCGGGCCAAGTCCGACCAGATCGCGCTCGGTTCGGCCGGCGTCCACCAGGACGCGATCGCCGTGCTGATGGACCTGCCGGCGCCCGCGTAGCGGAGCCGAGGCCTCCGGGTAAGGGGCCCCTGTGTCCGCACCCCTTGACGTGCTGTTTTAATTGCGAACTGTTCGCAATAGCAGTCGATCTTCAAAAGGGGTGTGGACACGATGGCCGCCCGATCCGTTCGCCGCGCGACCGCCGCGACAGTGACAGGGGTGCTCGCCCTCGCCACCGCGGCCTGCTCGAACCCCGGCGCCACCGCCGGCGGATCCGGTGGACCGAAGGATTCCGCGGTCGTCGGCATCGCGTACGAACCCGAGACGCTCAGCCCCCTCCTCGGCTACGGCAAGGACGGCAACTCCAAGATCTTCGACGGCCTGCTCGCCTTCGACGCCGACATGAAGCTCGAACCGGCCCTCGCGAGCAAGCTGCCCCAGGTCAGCGCCGACGGACTCACCTACACCTACCCGCTCCGCCACGGCGTCACCTTCAGCGACGGAGCGCCCTTCACGGCGAAGGACGTCGTCTTCACCTACCGGACGATCCTCGACCCGAAGACCAACAACGCCTCCCGCACCGAACTCGACGCCCTCGCGAGCGTCCGCGCCGTCGGCGACGACACCGTCGTCTTCACCCTCAAGTACCCCTACGCCCCCTTCGCCGAGCGCACCGTCCAGGCCATCGCCCCCGAACACGTCGCCGCGCGCCAGGACGTCAACACCGGCGCCTTCACCACCCGGCCGATCGGCACCGGCCCCTACGTCCTCACCGGCTGGTCCAGGGGCGAGAAGCTCACCTTCGCGGCCAACCCCACCTACTGGGACGGCGCGCCCGAGGTGAAGCGGTTCACCATGGCCGTGGTCAAGGACGACGACGTCCGCGCCACCCGGCTCCGCGCCGGCGACCTCGACGGCGCCGTCCTGCCGCCGAACCTCGCCGCCGGATTCGCCGAGGACCCGGCGAAGAAGACGTACACCGCCAGGACCTACGACTACCGAACGGTCACCCTCCCCACCCACCACCGCGTCACCGGCGACACCGCCGTCCGGCGCGCCCTCGACGTCGCCGTCGACCGGCAGGCCATGGTCGACAAGCTCCTCGAAGGCGCCGGAAAGCCCGCCTACGGCCCCGTCCCCACCGACAGCCCCTGGTTCGCCCGGGGCACCGAACGCCGCCACGACCTCGCCGCCGCGCGGAGGATCCTCGACGAGGCCGGCTGGAAGCCCGGCCCCGACGGCGTCCGCGTCAAGGACGGCGTCCGCGCCGCGTTCCCGCTCTGGTACCTCTCCGGCGACAAGCTCCGGCAGGACCACGCCCTCGCCTACGCCTCCGACGCGAAGAAGGCCGGCATCGCCGTCACCACCCAGGCCGGCACCTGGGAGGTCATCGAGCCCCGGATGAAGACCGACGCCGTCCTCGCCGGCGGCGGCTCTCCCGGCGACCCCGACTTCGACCAGTACCCGCTCCTGAAGTCCTCCCTCGCCGGCGACGGCTTCAACAACATGGCCTGGTACGACGACGGGACCGTCGACCGCGCCCTGGAGGACGGCCGCCGGACGAACGACCTCGCCAAGCGCCGCGCCGCGTACGACACCGTCCAGCGCGCACTGGTGAAGAACCCCGGCTACACCTTCCTCACCCACGTCGACCACCTGTACGTCGTGAACGACCGCTGGGACGGCCTGGACACCCAGGTCGAGCCGCACGACCACGGCCTCGCCTCCGGCCCCTGGTGGAACGTCGAGAACTGGAAGCCGAAGAGTTGAGCCGCCGCCTCCCCTGGGGGGCCATGGCACGGATGACGGGACGGCGCGCCCTGGCCGCCGTCCCCCTCCTCCTCGCCGTCACCTTCGCGGTGTTCGCCGTCGCCGAAGCCTCCCCCTTCGACCCCGTGAAGGCCTACGCCGGCACCGCCGGACTCACCGCCTCACAGGAGAACCTCGACCAGCTCCGCGCCAACCTCGGCGCCGACCACCCCCTCCTCACCCGCTGGTGGGAGTGGCTCACCGCCGCCCTCACCGGAGACCTCGGCGACTCCTCGGTCATGCGCCGACCCGTGGCCGACGTCATCGGCGAACGGCTCGGCTGGTCCGTCCTCCTCGCCGCCACCGCCTTCCTCGTCGCCCTCGCCCTCGGCACCCTCCTCGGCGTCCTCGCCGGGCGCCGCCGCGGCGGCCTCCTTGACCGGGCCGTCAGCTCCGCCGCGTACACCCTGGAAGCCGCCCCCGCCTTCTGGCTCGGCCTGCTCGTCATCTGGTTCTTCGCCCTGCGGCTCGGCGTCCTGCCCGCCGGCGGGCTCACCGACACCGCCGGCGACACCGTCACCGCCGGCCAGGTCGCCCGCCACCTCGTGCTTCCCGCACTCGTCCTCGGCCTCACCCAGCTGCCGTGGTTCTTCCTGTACGTCCGCCAGGGCGTCGGCGACGCCCTCGACGAGGACCCCGTGCGCGGCGCCCGCGCCCGCGGCCTGAGCGAACGCACCGTCCTCACCGGCCACGCACTCCGCTCCGGCATGCTGCCCATGCTCACCCTCGTCGGCTCCCGCGTCCCCGAACTCATCACCGGAGCCCTGCTTGTGGAGACCGTCTTCAGCTGGCCCGGCATCGCCGCCGCCACCGTCACCGCGGCCACCGCGGTCGACTTCCCGCTGCTCGCCGCACTCACCGTGCCGGCCACCGCGGCCGTACTCCTCGGCAACCTCCTCTCCGACCTGCTGTACGGGCTCGCCGACCCCAGGGTGGGCTTCGATGGCTGACCCGCGCACGCACCACCCGCGCCTGTGGAGCTCCGCCGTCACCATCGGCGCCCTCCTGCTCGCGGTCCTGCTCGTGCCGCCGCTCGTCCAGCTGGACGAGCAGGCGGTCGACCTCTCCCGCAAGCTCCTCCCGCCGTCCTGGGAGCACCCCTTCGGCACCGACGACCTCGGCCGCGACCTCCTCCTGCGCTGCGTCTACGGCCTGCGGATCTCCCTGCTCGTCGGCCTCGTCGCCGCACTCGTCGCCACGGTCGCCGGCACCGCCGTCGGCGCCGCGGCCGGAGCGCTCGGAGGCTGGACCGACCGCACCCTCATGCGGCTCGTCGACGCGTTCTCCTCCGTGCCGCACCTCCTGCTCGGCATCTTCGTCGTCGCCCTCTTCCGACCCGGGGTCTGGCCCGTCATCGCCTCCGTCGCCGTCACCCACTGGCTCTCCACCGCGCGGATCGTCCGCTCCGAGGTCCTCTCGCTGCGCACCCGGCCCTTCGTGGACGCCGCCGTCTCCGGCGGCGCCACCCGGTGGCGCGTCGCCGTCCGCCACCTGCTCCCCGCCGTCCTGCCGCAGGCCGGACTCGCCGCCGTCCTGATGGTCCCGCACGCCATGTGGCACGAGTCCGCCCTCTCGTTCCTCGGCCTCGGCCTCCCCAGCCACCAGGCCAGCCTCGGCAACCTCGTACAGAACGCCCGCTCCTCCCTCCTCACCGGCCACTGGTGGCCGGCCCTCTTCCCCGGCCTCCTCCTCATCGTCCCGACCCTCGCGCTCGCGGGCCTGGCGGGCGCGTGGCGGGACCGGCTCAACCCGCGCCGCCGATCGGAGCCGACCCTGTGACCGCCGCGAACGGCAAGGTCCTGCGCGCCCTGGAGGCCGTCACCGCCGAACGGGCCGAGGACGCCCTGCTCAGCGTCCGCGGCCTCACGGTCCGCTTCCGGCTGCGCGGTGGCCGCGCCGTCGCCGCCGTGAGCGACGCGGACTTCGACCTCGCGGCGGGGGAGTGCCTCGCCCTCGTCGGCGAGAGCGGCTGCGGCAAATCCGTCCTGGCCTCGGCGCTCCTGGGCCTCCTGCCCGGGAACGCCGAGACGAGCGGTACCGCGCTGCTGGCGGGCGCGGGAGCTGATACGGGCGCTGGTACGGGTACGGGCGCTGGTACGCGTACGGACGGGGGCGCGGGCACGGCCGGGACGATCCGGGGAGACGGGGCCGCCCGACCCGGCACGACCGACCTCCTCGCCGCCGACGAGAAGACCCTCGCCCGCACCGTACGGGGCCGGCGCGTCGGCCTCGTGCCGCAGAGCCCGGCGGCCCACCTCACCCCCGTCAGGACCGTGCGGGCCCAACTGGAGGAGACCGTGCGGGCCCTCACCGCGGTCCCGCGCCGGGCACGGCGGAAGGCCGCCGAGGACGCCGCCGCCCGGACCGCGTTCCCCGCCGGGCACCTGGACCGGTACCCGCACGAGCTGTCCGGCGGGCTCGCGCAGCGCGCGGCCACCGCGCTCGCCCTGATCGGAGACGCCCGGCTCCTGCTGGCCGACGAACCGACCACCGGCCTGGATCGGGAGCTCGTCCACCGCACGGTGGACGAACTGCGCCGCCACGTCGACGAGGGCAGGGGCCTGCTCCTCATCACCCACGACCTCGCCGCAGCCGAACGCGTCGCCGACCGCGTCGCCGTCATGTACGCGGGCCGGATCGTCGAACTGGCCCCCGCCCACCGGTTCTTCGGCCCGACCGGACCCCGGCACCCCTACGCGCGCGGCCTCCTCGACGCCCTCCCCGCGCGGAGGTTCACCCCGATCCCCGGCATGCCGCCGGAACTCTCCGACCTGCCCGACGGCTGCGCCTTCGCCCCGCGCTGCCCCCGAGCCACCGCCCTCTGCGCCACCCGGCCCGAGCCGCGCGCCGGGGTGGCCTGCCACCACCCGGAGGACGTCCGTGCTTGAACTCGACACCGTCACCGCCGGCTACGACCGCCGGACCCCCGTCTTCCGCGGCGCCTCGCTGACCGTCGCCCCGGGCGAGTCCGTGGGGCTCCTCGGCCCCAGCGGCTGCGGCAAGTCCACCCTCGCCCGCGTCGCCGCGCTGCTGCACCGCCCCGACTCGGGCCGGCTCGTCCTCGACGGCGCCGAGGTCCGCGCCTGGCGCCACCGTGCCCCGCGCGAACAGCGCACCGCCGTCGGTGTCGTCTTCCAGCAGCCCCGCACCGCGGCCGACCCCCGGCTCACCCTCGCCGACCTGATCGTCGAACCCCTGCGCGCCACCGGTCGTCGCGCCGAGGCGGCCGGGCGCCTCGCCGCACTCGCCCCGACCGTCGGCCTCACCCCCGAACTGCTCGCCCGGCGACCCCACGAGGTCAGTGACGGGCAGCTCCAACGCGCCTGTCTGGCACGGGCGTTGGTCCTTCGGCCGCGCTGGCTGATCTGCGACGAGATGACCGCGATGCTCGACGCCTCCACCACGGCCGCCCTCGTCGCCGCCGTCGAGACCTACCGGGCCGAGACCGGCGCCGGCCTGCTCGCCGTGGGTCACGACCGCGTCCTGCTGCGCCGCTGGTGCGACCGCACCGTCGAGTGGGAGGAGTGCCTGCCCGCCGCGCGGACCCCGTGACGACGCCGTGGACACCGGGCCCCTCCGTGACCGGTCCCGTCCGAATCTCACCCGTATGGCCGCCCCGCCATACGCCCGGACGGACCGCCCATTCCGCCACACTGTCCGCCGAACGCCGCAATTCCGGTGCGGCGACGGAGGGACGTGAACGCGATGGCCGTTTCCATTTCTGTCGTGGTGCTGCTGCTGGTGCTGGCCGTGATCTTCCTGCGCAGCGGAGGACTCAAGTTCACCCACGCGCTCGTCTGCGCCCTGCTCGGCTTCTTCATGGCCGGCACCAGCATGGCGCCCACCATCCACAACGGCGTCGCCGCCACCGCCAACGTGGTCTCCAGCCTCAGGCCGTGACCTCCGCGAGGGGGTTCGGACAGCCGAAACCGCCGTCGGCTTCCGCACCGGTCGGCGGGCCTTCTGGCGGTTCACCGGCACCGGCCTCGCGCACGACGACAACTGGGCGCCGGTCACCGCCGGACCGGACGGCACCGTGTACGTCGGGGTGTTCAACGGCCTCGTCGCGGTCCGCGACGGCGTCTGAGACGCACGGCGCCGCCCCGGGACCACCGGGCCCCGGGGCGGTGTCCCGTACCCGTCACTCCATCTCGGGCATCTCGCCGACCGTGGTCCGCAGGTCGATGACCGCGAACGCGGCGCCCTGCGGGTCCAGGATGGCCGCGAACCGGCCGTAGGGGCTGTCCATCGGCCCGAAGACCTTCCGCCCGCCGACCGCCTCGGCCTTCTCGACGGCCTTGTCGCAGTTGTCGACGCCGAAGTAGATCTGGATGTAGGAGGGGATCTCCGGGGGGAAGTCCTCCGAGGTCATCTTCATCCGGCCGAGCACGGGCTGCTCGCCACCGAGGTCGAAGACCCGGTAGTCCACGTGCTCGTCCTTCATCTTCTTGGAGCCGTAGCCGAAGACGGAGGTGAAGAAGGCGTCGGACTTCTCCGGTTCCCGCGTGAAGACCTCGGCCCAGGCGAACGAGCCGGTCTCGCCCTCCAGCTCGAAGCCCTCGTGTGCCCCGCCCTGCCAGACGCCGAAGGTCACGCCGGTCGGATCCTGCGCGATGCACATCGACCCGAAGTCGCCGACCTGCATCGGCTCCATCAGGACCGCGCCGCCCGCCGCCCGGATCTTCTCCGCCGTGGCGGCGACGTCCGGCGAGGCGAAGTACAGACACCAGGCCGACTGCGGCTCGCCGTCCTGTCCCGGCATCGGCGGGACGACCGCCGCGACCGCCTTCGTGCCCTTGTAGGCCTGCGTGTAGTTGCCGTATTCGGAGGAGGACTCGCCGAAGGTCCAGCCGAGCACCTCGCCGTAGAACATCTTGGCGCCCTCGACGTCGGTGTACATCGCGTCGGTCCAGACCGGCGTGCCTTCAGGTCGTGCGGCCATGACGGTGACTCTCTCTTCCGGTCGGAGGACGTGGTTCCTTCGAGCCACGCTAACCAGGGCCACGCCACCCCGCTCGGTGACGGAGAGTGAACGGGGGCGGTCCTTCACCCGGACGGGGGCGTCAGCGCGGCAGGCGCCCCATCGCGTACCGGTGGAACGGGCCGTCGGGCAGTGGGAGTTCGGGCCGCCACATCCGCAGCACCTGGGCGGAGGGCAGGAACAGCGCCTCCGGCAGGCGGTCCGGCTCCGTCCACTCCCAGCGCTCGATCTTCTCCGGCTCAGCCGCGGCGGCGCCTCCGCGGAAGGCCCGCACCACCGTGGCCACGGTCATCCGGGTCAGCCGCGCCGAGGTGACGGCGTCCAGGACGAGCCCGAGCACCTCGACGTCGGCGGCGTCGGCGACGAGCGTGGTCTCCTCGGCCAGCTCGCGGACGACCGCCGCCTCGATCGACTCGCCCGGTTCGACCTTGCCGCCCGGCAGTTCCCACACCCCGGAGCGGTCCAGGCCCAGCAGGACCCGGCCGGTGTCGTCGACGACCACCACCCCCGCGCCGAGGGAGGCCTGGGCGGCCGGCGGCTCGACGTTCCGGCGGGCGGTGGCGGCGTGATCTGCGGTCGTCATGGGCCCTTGTCTACCAGGCGGCACTGACACGTAACAAAAGGGAGAAACCTCTTGTATCGGGCAGAAAAAGGAGGAAACTCTTTCTTACACCGGACAACCGGAGAGAGCCGCACCCGCCTCCGAAGACGTTCGAAGGCCCGCGTGACCCTTTCAGCAGGCTCTGGCCAGGCCCCCGGCGGGGCCGGTCGGCCACGGGAACCGTCGGCGACGGCCTACGACCCGCGCGAACCGACCCGGACCGCCGGGGACTGTCATGCCCCCGGCCCCGCACCGGCGCCCGAGGGCGCCGCCGGCACCACCGCCACCGGACAGTGGGCATGGTGCAGGACCGCGTGCGCCACGGAACCGATGAGCAGCGAGCCGAGACGGTGCCTGTGGTGCCGTCCCACCACCAGCAGGCCCGCGTTCCGCGAACCCTCCACGAGCCGTCCCGCCGCGTCGCCCGGCGCCACCACGGCGGTGAGACCCACCCCCGGCCACCGCGCGGCGAAGGGCCGCAACCGCTCCCCCTGCTCCCGCTCCGCCTCCCGTACGAGCTCCGCGCCCTCGTCCGCCAGGGGAAGCGGCGGCGGCACCTGCAGCGCCGGGGACGGCGCCGCGAGCAGGGCACCCGGCTGCGGCGGCAACCGGAACGCCGTCACGGCCTCCAGCGGTACGCCCCGGCGGTGCGCCGTCTCGAAGGCGAACGCCACCACCTCGTCCGGCGTCTCCTCCGGATGCAGGCCGAGCAGCACCCGGCCGGCCTCCGCCCCGCCCTCCAGGGCCGCCGCGCGCGCCTCGTGCGGCACGACGACGAGCGGACAGGGCGCGGTCATGGCCAGGGTCCGGCTGGTCGAACCGAGCAGCAGGCTCGCGAAGCCGCCGTGCCCCCGGGACCCGGTGACCAGGAGACGCCCGCCGCGCGCCGCCGCGGGCAGCGCGTCGGTCACGGACCCGTCGAGCGACGCGTACCGCACCGGAACGGAGTGGCCGCCCTCCTCGACGACGGTCCGCACGGCCTTCAGGACCGTGTCGGGGAGCTCCGGCTCCGTGCCCAGGGAGGCGATCCGGGCGGCGCCCAGCTGGAGCGCGTCGGACCGCACGTGGGCGATCACCAGAGGAGCCCCCAGGCCCTCCGCCGCCCCCAGGGCCCACTCCAGGGCGCGGAGACTGTGTTCGGATCCGTCCACGCCGACGACGACCGGCGGCTCGGACGCGGTGTTCGTGCTGCTCGTGTCACTCATGAGGGGATGACTCCCCCACCCGCACACACGCCACGCCGGTCCGGACCTCCTCGGTCCGGACCGGCGTGGCGTGAAGGGACGGGTCAGGCGTCCTGATCGCGGCGCGCCCGCTCCGCGTCGCGCTCCTTGATGCGGACGGTCTCCTTGCGGACCTCCGACTGGGTGGCGCGCTCCTTCTTGAGCCACTCGGGAAGTTCCTGCTTGATCGCCTCGATCTGCTCGGTGGTGAGCGGCTCGGTGATCCCGCCGCGGGCGAGGCCGGCGATGGAGACGCCGAGCTTGTTCGCGACGACCGGGCGCGGGTGCGGGCCGTTGGCGCGCAGCTCCTGGAGCCAGGCGGGCGGGTTGGCCTGGAGCTCGGTCAGCTCGGCGCGCGAGACGACACCCTCCTGGAAGTCGGCGGGGGTGGCCTCGAGGTACACACCCAGCTTCTTCGCCGCGGTCGCGGGCTTCATCGTCTGGGTGTTCTGGTGCGACGTCATGGTGTCAAGGGTATCGAGCATGCGGGCGACCTCCGACCACGTCCGCTACCGGTAGCCTTGCGGGGTGACAGGCTCGGACGTTTCCCCCGCGGATTCCCTCTCGGATTCCGACGCGGCTTCCCCCGCGGAATCCCCCTCGGTCTCCTCCTCGGCCCCCTCGGGTCCTTCGTTCCGGCTCGTGTACGTGCCCGGGGTGACACCCTCGAAGTGGGTGCGGATCTGGAACGAGCGACTGCCCGACGTACCCCTCACGCTCCTCTCGGCCACCCCCGTCGAGGCCTTCGGGCTGCTCCGGGAGGGCTCCGCCGACGCGGGACTCGTCCGCCTGCCCGTCGACGGGGACGACCTCAGCGCCATTCCCCTCTACGAGGAGACCACGGTCGTCGTCGTCCCCAAGGACCACCTGTTCGCCCAGGTCGAGGAGATCTCGGCGGGCGACCTCGCCGACGAGCTGGTCCTGCACCCCCTCGACGACACCCTCGGCTGGGAGCGGCCCCCGGGCCGCCCCGCGACGGAGCGCCCCGAGACGACCGCCGACGCGGTCGAGCTGGTCGCGGCGGGCGTCGGCGTGCTCGCCGTCCCGCAGTCCCTCGCGCGGCTCCACCACCGCAAGGACCTGACGTACCGGACGCTCAACGACGTCCCGCAGTCGCGCGTGGCCCTGGCGTGGCCGACGGCCGACGAGGCCCCTGACCTGGTGGAGGAGTTCATCGGGATCGTGCGCGGCCGCACGGTGAACAGCACCCGGGGCCGCCGCGCCGAGGAGCTGAAGGGTCGCAAGCAGCCGCGGCAGGACCAGAAGAAGCCCGCGAGGCCCGGTGCCGCGAAGTCCGGCGGTGCGAAGTCGGGCGGTGCCAAGCAGGGCGGTGCCAAGCAGGGCGGTCTCAAGGGCGGCGCCAAGAGCGGCATGCGTACGGGCGGCAAGGGCGCCGCGGCCCGCGGCAAGAGCACCAAGCCCCGCCGCGGCCGCGGCTGAGCACCGCCTCCGCACGACCGGGCTGCGCCTCCGTACCCCCGAGCCCGGCCTCCGTACGGCCGCGCCCCCTGTCCGCACGGCGGACGCCCCTCACCGGGGCGTGGGTGCCTCGGCATACTGACCCCTCCTGATCACCGAGATCATCCAGGAGGAGCTTTGGCCGCCAGTTTCAGGACCGTCGTCGAGGTGGCACCGGACCACCTCGACCAGGCCCGGTCCATCGACCGGGTGTTCCAGGAGGCGATCGCCCCGGCGACCGTCAACTTCGACTTCGAGGCGATCCGGGAGGCCGCCGCGGCCGTCCCGGACAGCACCGTCGTGAAGATGGTCAGGGGCTGGGGGCTCCAGGAGTACGCCCCCGTCCTGGTCATGGTGCTCTCCCTCAAGGAGGCCGTCCGGCAGGCGCTGCCGGCCGAATGCGCGGAGGCCGGTTTCTGGGCCACCGTCGAGCGGGAGCTCGTCGGGGCCTTCACCGGCCTCGCCGCCCAGGAGGGGCAGCCCGGCCTCTCCGTGTACGAGGAGTCCGCGGAGCGCACCCGGTTCTACCGTGACCTGTTCTTCGCCCTCCAGGACGAGGAGACCGGGGAGTACATGTACGCCCTGGCCTTCTGCGTCGACGTGACCGTGGAGCTGCCGAAGGGGCGGGCCCTCGCGCTCGACCTGACGGACGTCGTCCCGTTCGGGGTGCGGCTCAACGCGATCGTGGTCCGCCAGGCCCTGGGCGTCCTGGTCTGATCCGTACCGGCTCCGCACCGGCCCGCCGTCCCGGGCCGGATCCCCCGCGGCCCGGAGCGCTCCGGCAGCTCCCCCGCCGCTCCCCTCAGCCGCTCCGGCGCCACCGCCCGCCCCGGGCCGCCGCGACGAGCTCCGGCACCGTCGCCAGCTTGACCCGGGGGCGCCCCGTGTCCCGGCCGCGGGCCCGTTCGGCCCGGTCGATGGCCGCGAGGCCGCGCGCGTCGACGAGACCCCGACTGCGGCTCCTGGCCAGCCGGCGGAAGTCCTGGGCCGTGCCCGTGGGGGTGGGCAGATCACCGGCGACCGCGTCCGCGAGCAGGGTCCCGACCGTCTCCTCCGCGCACACCCGGTTGGCGCCGATGCCGCCGGAGGGACCGCGCTTGATCCAGCCGACGACATAGCCGCCGGGCAGTCCCGTCACCCGCCCGGCCTCGTGCGGCACCGTGCCGGTGGCGGGGTCGAAGGGCAGCCCCGGCAGCGGGACGCCGCGGTACCCGATCGCCCGGACCAGCAGCCCGGCCCCGAGCTCCGTACCGGACTCCGATCCGTCCTCGGTCACCCGGACCGCACGGACGCGGTCGGTACCGAGGGCCTCGACGGGGGCGGAGTGGAAGCGCAGCACGATCCGGCGCCGGTCCGGCGCGGGGGCGGGCGTCCGGCCGACCCTCTCCCGGGCGACGTCCCGCAGCAGCGCCGCCTTCGACCCGGGCTCCGCCGCGTCGATCGCCGCGCCGGTGCGGGGGTCGTGGTCGTCGACCACCAGGTCCACGCCCGGCAGGTGCTTCAGGGCGAGGAGTTCGGAGGCCGTGTACGCGGCGTCCTCGGGGCCGCGGCGGCCGAGCAGCACCACCTCGCGGACCGGCGTTCCCCGGAGGGCGGCGAGGGCGTGGTCGGCGATGTCCGTGGCGGCGAGGGCGGTCGGGTCCATGACGAGGACGCGGGCGACGTCGAGGGCGACGTTGCCGTTGCCCACCACGACGACCCGCTCGGCGGAGAGCCGGACGGCGTCCCCGGCGGTCTCCGGGTGCGCGTTGTACCAGGAGACGACGGAGGTGGCGGAGACGCTGCCGGGCAGGTCCTCGCCGGGGATGCCGAGGCGCCGGTCGGCCGGTGCGCCGACCGCGTAGACCACCGCGTCGTGGTGCGCGGCGAGTTCCTCGACCGTGACGTCCTCGCCGACCCGCAGGCCGAGCCGCATGCGGACCCGGGGGTGGGCGTGGAAGCGGGCGAAGGTCTCCCCGGCGCCCTTGGTCGCCGGGTGGTCCGGCGCCACGCCGTGGCGGACGAGGCCGCCGGCCACCGGCAGCCGGTCGATCAGCGTCACCTCGGCGTTGGTGTGCAGCAGCAGGTCCTCGGCGGCGTACATGCCGGCGGGTCCGGTGCCGACGACCGCGATCCGGAGCGGGGCGAAGTCGGCGGGCAGCGAGCGGGGGAAGGAAGGGCCGCCCCAGGTGTGGAAGTTGGGCGACGCCACGGCCGGCGGGGGCGTCCGCTCCGCGTAGTATCGCGCGTTGATCCCCTCGTACTCCCGCAGGCGGGCGGTGAGGCGGTCCGCCGGGAAGATCGCGTCGACGGGGCAGGCGTCGGCGCAGGCTCCGCAGTCGATGCAGGACTTCGGGTCGATGTACAGCATCTCCGTGGTCCCGAAGTCCGGTTCCTCGGGCGTGGGATGGATGCAGTTGACCGGGCAGACGGCGACGCAGGTCGCGTCGTTGCAGCAGGTCTGGGTGATCGCGTAGGTCATGTCGTCGGCTCTGCTCTGCTCGGCTCGGAGGGGTCAGACGAGGTGGGCGCGCTGGTAGAAGAAGAGCGCGGGCCGGGTCAGCATGCCGACGTCGGCGAGGAACTCCATCAGGCCCGCGCAACTGGCCCGCAGCTGTGCCTTGTAGTGCTCGTTGGCGGCGGCCTCGCGACGGGCGCGCTCGGGGTCGAGTCCGGCCCGCACGTACACCTCCGGGCTGACCAGGCTGGTGATGATGTAGTACGCGGCGATGGCGACCACGAGGGCCTGGAAGTGGCGGCGCGTCCTGCCCGCGCGGGCGAGGTGGCGGCGCGTCTCGTCCCGGGCGAACTTCATGTGCCGGGACTCCTCGACCACATGGATGTTGCTGATGGTGCGGACGAAGGGGACGACCCGCTCGTCGCGCATCCAGTCGCGCTGCATGACGTCGAGGACCTCCTCGGCGACGAGGATGCCGGCGTACGCGGCCTCGCCGAAGCCGACGGTCTTCATGAACCGCCCCAGTTCCAGCACCGCGCGCTTGGGCCGGTACGAGGGCGCGCCGAGCTTCTGGGAGCCGCGGGCGAACATGATCGAGTGCCGGCACTCGTCGGCGATCTCGGTGAGGGCCCACTGGAACCGGGGGTCGGTGTGGTCCATGCGGTAGATGTCGCGGAGCACCATCTGCTGGAGGATCATCTCGAACCAGATGCCGGTGCTGGCCACCGAGGCGGTCTCCTGCCGGGTCAGCTCCTTGCGCTGCTCCTCGGTCATCTCGTTCCAGTAGGCGGTGCCGTAGAGGGAGTTCCACTCCGGGCTCTGTCCGTGGAAGTCCTTGTCGAGGGGGGTGTCCCAGTCCACCTCGACGGCGGGGTCGTACGACAGCTTCGCCGCCGACCGGAGCAACCGCTCGGCGACGTCCGAGTCGGTGACGTCCTGGTCGTCCGGGCGAACGGTGCTGCTTGCCATGGTGCGGCTCCTTGGGTCGCGTGAGCGGCTCGGGTTCTTGTTAGACATCGCGTCTAGCAAGCTTGTTAGACGGAACGTATAGCAAGCCTCCGGGGCGGGCCTACCCCTCGGTACGGACTTTTTCCTCTGGGTTACCCCGGGTACGTGAACGGGGCCGGAGCCGTGGCGGCTCCGGCCCCGTTCCCGGGTCGGAAGGTGCGGGAGGGTCGGGTCCCGGCCTCCTGGGAGACCGGGGCGCGGCCTCCTAGAAGGTCAGGTTCCAGGCGTCGATCCTGCCCGTGTCCTGGCTGGCGTTGTCGTTCACGCGGAGCTTCCAGACCCCGTTGGCGACCTCCGCCGACGCGTTGACCGTGTAGGTCTGCGCGATGTTGTCGGTGCCGCTGCCCGTGCGGTTGTGCAGGGTGTAGACGGTGCCGTCCGGGGCGACGAGGTCGACCTTCAGGTCACCGATGTAGGTGTGCTTGATGTCCACGCCCACCTTGAGGGTCGCCGGGGCGTTGCCCGTCACCCCGCTGACCGTGATCGGGCTCTCGACCGTGCTGTTGTCGGCGATCGCGACGTCGGCGAGGTTCTCGAAGTACGCGCCGGGCGGCGGGGTGGAGCCCCCGACGGCCTTCAGGGCGTCGACCGCGCCCTCGCCGAAGAAGCCGTTCTTCGCCGTGGTGCCGGTGCAGCGGGTGTCCGAGGGGCACGCGCGGTCGTTGGCCTGGACGCCGAGCTGGTCACGGATCTGGGCCGGCGTGAACGTCGGGTTCACGCTCGCGATCAGCGCGGCCACGCCGGCGACGTGCGGGGACGCCATCGAGGTGCCGCTCATGTTGCCGTACTTGCCGCCCGGAAGCGTCGAGTACACCTGGGTGGAGCCGTCGCCGCCCGGCGCCGCGACGTCGATGACGCCGTTGCCGAAGTTCGAGTACGAGGCCTTCGCGCCGCCGCTGGCCTGCGAGGCGACGGTCACCACGCCCGGCAGCTCGGTCGGGATGTCGATGCACGCGTTGGTGATCGTGCGGGTGACCGGCGTCGAGTCGTTGGGGCTCTCGGAGTCGGTCGTCTTGTTCGCCAGGTCGTAGTTGGAGTTGCCCGCGGCGGCGACCTGGAGCGAGCCCTTGCCCTCGGCGTACACCTGGGCACGGCGGACGCCCTCGATGATGGCGGCCTGGTCCACGTTGTCCGGGCAGTTGAACTGCCACGGGTCCGTGTAGTAGCTGTTGTTGGTGACCTTGAAGCCGTGGTCACCGGCCCACATGAAGCCGCAGATCGTGTTCTCCGCGAAGAACAGGCTGCTGGTCGGCTCCGCGATGCGGACCGCGGAGATCTTCACGCCCGGCGCGACGCCGATGACGCCCTTGCCGTTCTTGGCGGCCGCGATCGTGCCCGCGACGTGCGTGCCGTGGGTGCCGACGTCCCGCCACGCGCCGGCGCGGGTGTCCGCCTTGCCGTAGGCGCAGGAGGCCGAGTCGGCGGCGTTGAAGTTGGGCGCGATGTCCTGGTGCTGGTCGTCCACGCCGGTGTCGAGGACACCGACCTTCACGGTCGACGAACCGGTGGTGACCGCCCAGGCCTGGTCGGCCTTGATCTGGGTCATGTCCCAGCGGTTGGACTCGGTGAGCGTGGTCGCGGACTGCGCCGGGTTGGCCGGCAGCGCCGGGTTGTAGGCGTCGGCCGGGACGTCGGAGGTCCGGGTCGCGCCGACCTGCTGGACGCCGCCGACCGCGCGCATCGACGTGGCGAACGAAGCGGACGCCGAGTGCGCCACGATCACGCCGATCGCGTCGTACGTGGCGAAGACCGAACCTCCGTTGGTCGCCACGGCGCCGCTCACCGCGGAGGTGCCACCGGGAGCGGTGATCACCAGGTACGCGCGGGTGCCGGCGACCCAGGCCGCCGGCGCCGCCGCGGCGGTGGTGGTCGTGGTGGCCTGGTCCGCCCCCGCCGAACGGGCCGCGACGGGCGCGGTGTCCGACGTTGCTGCCTGGGCGAATCCGGCGGGAACGGCGAGCGCCACGGTCGTACCGAGCGCCGCCACGGCGATGGCCGAAGCCCTCAGCCGGCTGGATATGTGGGAAAACAATGCGTCCTCCGATGACCCGGTGGCGCGGGTGGCGCCTGCCGGGCCCTGTGATGTGTGGGGTGGAGGCAAGATCCCAGACTCATGGGGCGGAGGGAAGTGTTCTGTCCGAAAAGCCTGTTCGTGTGACGCACTGTTGATCTGGCGGCGCCGGGAAGGCGGTTCTATCCGCCCTCCTGCCCCTTTCGTTCCCACCACTCCGGGGAGCGGGGCGGCACAGGCCCCGGTTCCCGCAGTCCGCCCGCCCGCCGGGGTGGCAAACCGGCGCTGTCACCGTACGGGGCGGGCCCGGCCCGCCCCGTACGGTGTCGATCCTCGCGCGGCCTCTACTTCAGGTACGGGCCGGAGGCCCCGATCCTGCCGGGACCGTTCAGGACGTACACCCGGAGGTTGCCCTTGCCGGGCGCGGCGACCGTGAGGGTGCCGTTGGCGACGGTGCGCACGTCGCCGGTGACGGCGTCGGTGTAGGTGCCGTTCGGGACGCCGGAGAAGGTGGCGCCGCCCGACACGGTGACCAGGGCGAAGCTGTCCGTGGTGCCGCTGGTGTAGCGCCGCTTGAAGGCCATGCCGCCGGAGATGCCCTCGGTGGAGTACTGGCCCATCTGGAGGGCGGGGACGGCGCGGCGGATCTGGTTGAGCCGCTGCACGTGCTGCGCCAGGGGCTGCTGGAGCGTGCCGGCGACGGCGCCGGACGCCGACGAGACCCGGGAGAAGTCCGAGGCCGTGACCGAGCCGGCGAGGTGCTCCCCGTAGTAGGCGCGGCCGGTGGTGGCGAGCGGGCAGGACGGCCCGCAGTCGATCTTCTTCCCCTTCTGGAACTCGATCTCGGAGCCGTAGTAGAGCGTCGGGATGCCGCGGAACGTCCACATCAGGGACATGTTCTCGGCCCAGGCGTCGGTGCCGCCCGTGTACCGCTCGCTCGACTTGTTCGGTCCGTAGTCGTGGCTGTCGACGTAGACGACGTTGTAGGTGGCGTCGTTGTAACTGTCGTCGGAGTCCTTGCCGTTGGAGAAGGCGTTGTACGCGTCACCGAAGTTCATGTGCATGCGCATGTCGATGACGTTCATGCCGGAGAACCTGCTGTGGTCCGGCGCGTGGTAGCTGTTCCCGTTCAGGAACGCGTTGGTGGAGGTGGGCTGGTTGCCGGTGCCCTGCTGCTGCTCGTAGTCGTACATCTCCAGAGCGGCCTTGGTGTCGTCGATGTCGTACTCCTTGCGCTCCTTCCAGGTGTAGAACTGCGCCGAGTGGTTCACCGAGCCGCGGTTCCACTTGTCGTTGACGAAGGCGGCGACCTCGCCGAAGACGAAGAAGTTCCTCGCGGCCTCGGCGCCGTGGCGCTGCGTCACCCGCTCCTGGATGGCGGGCAGGAAGCGCCGGTTCCAGGTGGTGCGCGGAACGTGTACGGCGGTGTCGACGCGGAAGCCGTCGACGCCCATGTCGATGTACTTGTTGTAGGCGCCGATCAGATGGTTCTGCACGGTCGGGTTCTCGGTGTTGAAGTCGGCGAGGTCCTCGTGGAGCCAGCAGGAACGGGAGTCCTCGCCCTCCCAGTTGCCGATCCAGCACTGGTGGTAGAGCGCCTTCGGGAACATGCCGGAGGTCGGGCTGGGCCACTGGCAGTTGTAGACGGTGTAGCCCTCGGCGCTCTTGCCGCCGGTCGGCTTGCCCCAGTCGAGGCAGGTGTTCCCGGTCGGCTCGGCCGTGGACCACAGGTCGCCGTTGTAGTACGACTTCCCGGTCTTCGGGTCGATGGTCAGGCCGTCGTACTCGAATCCGGGCTGCTTCTCGTCGTAGTACCAGCTCCACTGGCTGTCACGGACGCCGTACACGGTGGGCGTGAACAGGCCCTTGGCGCCCCAGCGGGAGGAGTGGTTGTAGACGACGTCCTGGTAGATCTTCATGCCCTTGGCGTGGGCGGCGTCGATCAGGTCCTGGTAGGAGGCGCCGGCCGACTCCAGGCGCGGGTCGACCTTGTAGAAGTCGTAGCCGTGGTAGCCGTGGTAGTCGTAGTCGGACCGGTTGAGGACCACCGGGGTGATCCATATCGCGGAGAAGCCGAGCCCCTTGACGTAGTCCAGCTTCTGGATGAGGCCCTTGAAGTCGCCCCGGAACATGGGGTCGTCGTTGGCGGCGTTGCCGGACTTGACGTGCTGGCTGCCGCCGCGGTTGTTCGACGCGTCGCCGTCGTTGAAGCGCGCGGTGAGGACGAAGTAGACGGGGTCCTTGCGGGGGTCGGTGCCGAGGGGCTTCCCGGTGGCGGGGGTCGTCGGCCTGTCGCCGGTGGTGACGGTCGCGGCGGCCGAGGCGGCGGAGACGTTGCCGGCCGCGTCCACGGCCTTCACCGTGTAGCTGTAGGCGGTCCGTTCGGCCAGGCCCGTGTCCGAGTACACCGTGGAGCCGACGTCGGTCACGACCGTGCCGCCGCTGCCGCCGACCCGGGTGACCTGGTACTTCGTCACGCCCCTGTCGTCCGTCGCCGGGTCCCAGGTGAGCAGCACCGAGGTCCCGTCTGCCACGGCGGTCACGCGCCCGGGGGCGGTCGGCGCCTGGGTGTCGGGCGTGGCGGCGGCGCACGGATCGGCCGCGTTCGCCGTCACCACGTTGTTCCGTACGGTGCTGACGCCCGTTCCGATGGCGTAGTCCGCGCCGCCGTTGTTGTCCCAGGTGCCGTTGCCGTTGTTGAACGCGGCCTTGAGGGCCGTCGCCGTTCCCAGGTCGATCTCCCGCTTCCACCAGCCGGCGCACGCGGTCTGCATCCCGACGCCGGGGGCGGCCGTCCAGGAGCCGCCCGCGGGCTGGTAGTGGATGTTGGCGGTCGACCAGCCCAGGGTCTCGGTGGAGTAGTACACCGTGGCCTTGGCGGACGGCGTGGGCGTGGTGCCCGAGCAGGGGTCGGAGTGGGCGACGACCCCGTCCTTCACGGTGATGGCCCCGGTGCCGAGGGCGTAGTTCCTCCCGCCGTTGTTGTCCCAGGTGCCGGTGCCGTTGTTGAAGGTGGCCTGCAGCCCGGCGGCCGCGCCGAGGGTGACGGTCTTCTTCACCCAGTCCGTACAGGCGGCCTCCATGGCGACGCCGGGGACGGTGGTCCAGGAGCCGCCGTCGGGGGCGTAGTGCAGGTTGTAGGCCGCCCAGTTCTTCGTCTTCGTCCAGTAGAAGACCGTCGCCGTGTTCTCCGCGACGGCGGCGACCGGCGCGGTCCGCGGTGCGGCGTCCTCGGACGGTGCGGCGACCAGTCCGAGCAGGCCGGCGGCCACGGCCAGGGCGGCCACCGGACGTGCCGGTGGCCGCGTGGGGGTACGCGTCATCTCGTTCTCCAGGCAGGGGCGCGTTCCGTGCGGGCCGGTGGGGGATGGGGGATCAGCACCGTTGGAAACGCTCTCGGAAAGTTTCTGAAACATTTTGCGTCGGCCGGAAGTTACCGCTGCGGGGACCGGGAGGTAAAGACTTCTGCCGGAAGTGAGGTCTACGGTCGGTGAGTTCGCGCGTGCGACCGACGTCGAGAGGTGCCCGATGAAGCTGCCCGGCCCGCTGCACGTGTTCAACGAAGGGCTGGCGTTCCTGCTGGAGCTCGCGGCCCTGGCCGTACTGGCCTGGTGGGGCTGGGAGAGTGCGGGCAACGTGGCCCTCCGGCTGTTCCTCGCCGTCTCGGCGCCCGCCCTCGCCGCCGTCGTCTGGGGTCTCTTCGCCGCCCCCAAGGCCCGGATCCGCTTGCCGCTCGCGGGAGTCCTGGCCGTCAAGGCCGCGGTCTTCGGAGCGGCGGCCCTCGCCCTCCACGCGCTCGAACGGCCGTCGGCGGCCGTCGCCTTCGCCGTCGTGGCGCTCCTCGACACCGCCCTGGCGACGACGGACCGCCAGGCCGCCATGCGACGCGGGGCCTGACGGCCCCTCCCGTCGTCGAGGGCCTTCCGGGATTCGGATCATCCCGTCATCGAGGCCCGCCCGTCATCGAGGCCCGCCCGGCGTCGAGACTTTTCCGGCCTGCGGGTGCTCCCGTCGTGCGGGCGCGGCGCCGTCCCCGCCCTCGCTGTCGTCGTGGGGGCGGACGGAGTCGTGTACGGCCTCCGCTCCCGGTCAGGGGCGCGGCCAGGGGCGCCCTTCGAGGCGCTCGATGTCGCGGTTGAAGCGTTCGAGGAGGGTGGCGAAGAGGGTGACGTCCTCGGGGGACCAGTGCTCCATGACGCGGTCGAGGCCCTCGACGTTGGCGGTGCGGTCGGCCTCCAGGCGGCGTTCGCCCTCGTCGGTGATGCGGAACTTGCGGGCGATGCCGCCGTCCGGGTCGGGGATGCGTTCGACGACGCCGGCGCGGAGCATGGCGGCCGTCTGGCGGTTGAGGGTGGAGGCGTCGAGACCGAAGGCCTCGGTGAGCTGGCCGATGGACAGGGGTCCGTGCATGCGGATGCGGCTCAGCAGGACGTAGGCGCTGCGGTCGAGGTTGCCGCCTCCGGCGCGGGACCGGGGCGCGTACAGGTGGGCGTGCCGGCTGAGCAGCATGGTCTCGAACTCGACCAGGTGGGTGGGCTTGTCCACGGGCTTGTCCATGGGGGCATTCTCTCCCGAGGTGCGTCGATGTGCATCATGCACAACTTGTGTATGGCGCCATGAATATGCATGATGCACAAAGAAAGTGTGCGGAACCACCGTGCAAGACCGAGGGAGAACCCGTGGACGGCTCCAAGCCCGACGCCCGACCCGGAGGCGTCGTCGGCGTCCTCGCGCTCGCCGGCATCGTGGCCGCACTCATGCAGACCCTGGTGGTCCCGCTCATCGGCGACCTTCCCAGGCTGCTCGGCACCACCACGTCCGACGCCTCGTGGGTGATCACCGCGACCCTGCTCGCGGGCGCCGTCGCCACCCCCGTCGCCGGGCGGCTCGGCGACACCCTCGGCAAGCGGCGGGTCCTGCTCGTCTCGGTGGTCCCGCTGATCGCCGGCTCGATCGTCTGCGCCCTTTCCGCCTCCGTCGTCCCGATGATCGTCGGACGCGGACTCCAGGGCCTCGGCATGGGTGTCGTCCCCCTCGGCATCAGCCTGCTGCGCGACATCCTGCCGCCGGAGAGGCTCGGCGGGTCCATCGCCCTGATGAGCGCCTCCATGGGCGTCGGCGGAGCCCTCGGCCTGCCGTTCGCCGCGGCCGTCGCCGAGAACGCCGGCTGGCAGGTCCTCTTCTGGGTCGCCGCCGGACTCAGCGCCCTCGTCGGCGCCCTCATCTGGCGCGTCGCCCCCGCCGGCCGGCGCAACCCCGCCCCGGGCCGCTTCGACGCGCCCGGCGCGCTCGGCCTCGGCATCGGACTCGTCTCCCTGCTGCTCGCCGTCTCCAAGGGCGCGACCTGGGGCTGGGGCAGCGGCACCACCCTCGGCCTCTTCGCCCTCGCCGTCGTCGTCCTGCTCGCCTGGGGCGCGTGGGAACTGCGCACCCGCGACCCGCTCGTCGACCTCCGGGTCACCGCCCGCCCCGTCGTCCTGATGACGAACGCGGCCTCGGTCCTCGTCGGCTTCGCCATGTACGCCCAGTCCCTCGTCGTGCCGCAGCTGTTCCAGCTGCCGGAGGCCACCGGCTACGGCCTCGGCCAGTCGATGATGGCGATGGGTCTCTGGATGGCCCCCGCGGGCCTGATGATGATGGTCCTGGCCCCGCTCGGCGCCAAGCTCTCGGCCGCCCGCGGCCCCAAGGTCACGCTCTCCGTCGGCGCCCTGGTCATCTCCGCCGGATACGGCTCCTCGCTCGCCCTGATGGACACCACCTGGGGCCTGCTCGTCGTGACGCTGATCTGCAACACCGGTGTCGGCCTGGCCTACGGCGCCATGCCCGCGCTCATCATGGGCGCCGTGCCGCAGGAGGAGACCGCGTCGGCCAACAGCTTCAACACGCTGATGCGATCCATCGGCACCTCCGCCTCCGCCGCCGTCATCGGCGTCGTCCTCGCCCAGCTGACCACCACGCTCGGCGGGCACACGCTGCCCTCCGAGGACGGTTTCCGCGTCGCCATGCTGATCGGCTGCGGCGTCGGCCTCGCGGCCGCCCTCGTCGCCGCGCTCATCCCCGCCGGAGCCCCCGCCACGGACGCCGCGGAGACGGCCGACGCGGTGCCGGAGACGACCCCTCGGTCCGCCTCCGGTGCGCCCGCGGCCTGACCCTCGGCGGTGGTACGGGCCCGGTCCCGGCCGCCGCCTCCGGCGCGGACGCGGCCTGACCTCGACGGTGTACGGGCCGGTCCCGGACGCCGTGTCCGGCGGCGCCCGCGGTTCGACCCCGACGCGGGTACGGACCCGAACCCGTACCCGCGCCCGGGCTCGTACTCCGCACCGTCAGTCCTTCCGTTCCTCCACCGCCTCCAGGGTGAACAGCGCCCCGTCCGGGTCCCGCACCACCACCCGCCGGCCGTCGGTGTCGTCGTGGCCGCGCACGCCGCCCCACGCGCCGCCCGGAACGACGGACCCGCCGTGGGCCACCACGGCGGCCGTGGCGGCCTCCGGGTCGGGGACGCGGAAGCACACGATCCACCGCGGGCGCAGCTGGGGCCGGGGCGAGGCGGACTCGACCGGACCGCTGTTCAGACGGGCGATGGCGTCGCCGTCACGCCGCAGGACCACCTTGTCCTGCTCGTACGAGACCTCCAGACCGCCCGCGGCCTCGCCGGCGCCGCCCGCCCAGCGGAACACCTCGCCGTAGAAGACGGCCGCCTCGAAGGCGTCGCGGGTGTGGAGTTCGAGCCAGGCCGGTGCGGTGTGCTCGCCGATGTGCCAACGGGACTCCGTCCGGCCCTCCCAGACCCCGAAGGCCGCGCCCTCGCGGTCGGTGGCGAGAGCCGCGCGCCCCCGGGGCGGGTAGGCGACGGGACCCACGCCGATGGTGCCGCCGCGCTCCCGGATGCGGGCCACCGTGTCGTCGGCGTCCGTCACCGAGAAGAACGCCGTCCAGGCCACGGGGACGGCCAGCTCGGCCGCCACCGGCGCGATCCCGGCCACCGGCACCCCGCCGAGCTCGCCCACCGAGTAGTCCTCGCCCAGGCCGCCCCGACGGAACGTCCAGCCCAGCACCGCCCCGTAGAAGCGCTCCGCCGCCTTGAGATCACGCGCGCTCAGGCTCAGCCAGCACGGCGCTCCCACCGCTTCCCCGGTCGTCGTCGGCCCCGACACCGGCACCACCTCCTCGTCGTCCTGCGTCCCGCGACCTGAATCCAGATCCAGCCTGCGCCCCTTCCCGGCTTCGCCCCGGGGTATGCGCCCGCTCACCCGGATGCCGCCCTCCACCACCCGCCCGAGTGCGCAGAACCCGTGGGCTCGTATGCCGGGGTGGGCGGCGGACGCCCGTGTGCGCCCGGGCACTGGGCGCCCGTGTCGAACCGCCCTCTTGTGCGGCTGCCCCGCCCCGGCGCCTCCACTCGGCCGCCTCCACTCGGCCGCCTCCACTCGGCCGCCGCCGGGCGGCAGGCGCGCCCCGCGCGTCGATGCACGGACAGGACCGGACGCCGGGACCCGGATCGGACCGGTGACATGGGGTCGGACCGGCGGGCCCCGGATCAGGCCGGTGACACGGGGTCGGACCGGCGGGCCCCGGATCAGCCGGTGCCGCTCGGGACCGGGGCGGCCGCGCGGGCGGCGTAGGCGCGGACGTCGGCATCGGAGTCGCCGGTCGCGCCGGCGAGCGCGGCACGGGCCGCGGCGTCGCCCCGGTGGGCCAGGAGGGCGAGGACGGCGGCCTTGCGGACGTCGGCGTTCGGGTCGGCGAGTGCCTTGGTGAGGCCGGGGACGGCGAGGGCTCCCGGGGCGGCCCGCAGAGCCGTCGCGGCGCCGGCCCGCACCTGCCAGGCGGTGTCCGCGAGCGCCGCCTCCGCCACCCCGGCGAGGCGCGGAGGGCAGCCGGTGTCGGCCAGGGCGGCCAGCGCGGCGCCCCTGACCAGAGGGTCGGCGTCGTCGAGCAGCGGGCCGAGCGGTTCCGGCGCCGGATCCCGGACGGCCGCGAGCCCGCGGGCCACCGCGACCCGGACCTCGCGCGCCCGGTCGCCCGCGGCCACCGCGAGCTCCGCGACGGCGTCCACCGCGACCAGGGCCCGGACCGCCCTCACCCGTACGTCGACGGCGTCGTCGGCGAGCGCGGCCGCGTACAGCGCGGCGTCACCGAGCCCCAGCGCCCGCAGCACGTCGAGCGCGGCGGCACGCACCGCGGCGTCGGGCACGCCGAGGGCCTCCCGCAGGCCCGCCCCCAACACCGGATCGGCGGGCAGCACCTCGACCAGCTCGCGCAACGCGGCCGAGGCCGCGCCACGCACCTTCGGCGACTCGTCCCGCAGCCGTGCGGCGAGCGCCGGGCCGGTCCCGGCCGGCGCGGTCTCGCCGAGGGCGGTGACGGCGGCGGCCCGTACCGCGGGATCGGCGTCGTCCAGGTACGGACCCAGTGCCTCCAGGTCGGGGGAGTCCTCGACGAGCGAGAGCAGTCGCAGCAGACGGGGGTGCGGGGCGTCGTCCGAGGGCGCGCCCGTGGCGGGGGCGGTCGCGTGAGCACCGGCGGGGTGCGTGGCGGACGCCTGCCGGTCGGTGGGGTCCGCGTCGGACGGGTGCGGGGCGGCGTTCGCGCCGGAGGAGTCCGGGGCGCCGGCCGTCGTACGGGCCGAGGGGGCGACCTCGCGCGGGCCGGCGGTGGCGACCGGTACGAGCGCCACCTCGCCGATGTGCCGTTCCGGGCCGCCCGGCGGCGCGAACTCCGGCACGGGCACCACGTACGGCTCGACCGGCCGCGCCGTGAACTCCATCGCACCGGACGGGGACTTGCGCAGGTCGAGGTGGTAGAGCCAGTCCTTGTCGTCGCGCTCGGGATGGTCGAGCCGCTCGTGGTAGAGCCCCCACCGGGACTCGGTCCTGGCCAGCGACGCCCGCGCGGCCATCTCGGCGCAGTCCCGGATGAACGACACCTCGGCGCACCGCATCAGCTCGTGCGCCGTGCGCGCGCCCATCCCCTCGATCTCCCCCGACATCCGGGTGAACGCCTCGACGGCCAGGGAGAGCCTGGCCCCTGTCTTGGGCGGCGACACGTAGTCGTTGACGAACCGGCGCAGTTTGAACTCCACCTGCGGCTGCGGCGGCCCGTCGGGGTGGCGCAGCGGCCGGTAGACGAGCTCGTGCGCGTCCGCCAGCTGCCGCTGGTCCAACTCGCCTTCGTACGCCCGGTACCGCGCCGCGTCCTCGCCCGCCAGATCGCCGAAGACGAACGCGCCGATCATGTAGTTGTGCGGTACGGAGGCCAGGTCGCCGGCCGCGTAGAGCCGGGGCACGGTGGTCCGGGCGTGGGAGTCCACCCGCACCCCCGAGGCGGAGTGGCCCCCGCACAGGCCGATCTCGGAGATGTGCATCTCGATGTCGTGGGTGCGGTAGTCGTGCCCGCGCCCCGCGTGGAAGGTGCCGCGGGTGGGCCGCTCGGTGGTGTGCAGGATGGACTCGACGGCGTCGACGGTCTCCTCCGGCAGATGGCTCAGCTTGAGGTAGACGGGCCCCCGGTCCGAGGCGAGTTCGGCGGCGAACTCGGCCATCATCTGCCCCGACCAGTAGTCCGACTCCACGAACCGCTCGCCGTGCCGGTTCACCTGGTAGCCCCCGAAGGGATTGGCGACGTAGGCGCACGCGGGCCCGTTGTAGTCCTTGATCAGCGGGTTGATCTGGAAGCACTCGATGCCGGTGAGCGCGGCGCCCGCGTGGTACGCCATCGCGTAGCCGTCGCCGGCGTTCGTCGGGTTCTCGTACGTGCCGTACAGGTAGCCGGAGGCGGGCAGTCCGAGCCGCCCGCAGGCCCCGGTGGCCAGGATCACCGCGCCCGCGCGGACGACCGTGAACTCCCCGGTGCGGGTGTGGAACCCGGCGACGCCGACGGCCCTGCCGTCGTCCGGGTGGGTGAGCACGCGGACCGGCATCACCCGGTTCTCGATGCGGATCCGCTCACGCATCTCCCGGCGCCGCAACTGCCGGTACAGGACCTTCTTCACGTCCTTGCCCTCGGGCATGGGCAGGACGTACGAACCGGAGCGGTGCACCTGCCGGACCGCGTACTCGCCGTGCTCGTCCTTCTCGAACTTCACCCCGTACGACTCCAGGCGCCGGACCATCGCGAAGCCGCGGGTGGCCGTCTGCCGGACGGTCGACTGGTCCACGAGGCCGTCGTTGGCTCGGGTGATCTCGGCGACGTAGTCGTCGGGTTCGGCCCGGCCCGGCACGACCGCGTTGTTGACGCCGTCCATCCCCATGGCGAGCGCGCCGGAGTGCCGGACGTGCGCCTTCTCCAGGAGCAGGACGTTCGCCCCTCGCTCGGCGGCGGTCAGCGCGGCCATGGTGCCGGCGGTGCCGCCGCCGACGACGAGGACGTCACAGGAGAGCTCGGTCGCGTCGGAGAGGTCGGGGACGGTCAGGAGGGTGTCCACGGAGTGCCTTTCGCAGCAGGCGGTCGGAAGGGTCGAGGGCGCTCGGGCGTCGGGGCGGGGATCGCCCGGAGCGCGGCGGGGAGCGGAGACGGGGGCGGAGGTCTCAGAGGGAGTCGAGGACGCGGCGGCGCAGGGCCGCCGTGGCGGGTTCGTTCCGGGCCTCCCGCACGCGCGGGCGCGGCACGTCGAGGACCTCCCCGGTCCCGAACAGGACGACCCGGTCGCCCAGGTGGACGGCCTCGTCCACGTCGTGCGTGACGAAGACGACGGTCGCGCCCGTACCGCGCAGGATCTCCACGAGGAGGTCCTGCATCCCGGCCCTGGTGTGCGCGTCGAGCGCCCCGAACGGCTCGTCCATCAGGACGGCGCGGGGCCCGCCGGCCAGCGCGCGGGCCAACTGGACGCGCTGCCGCTGACCGCCCGACAGCTGGTGCGGCAGCTTGGGCGCGTGCTCGGCGAGCCCGACCCGCTCCAGCCAGTCCAGGGCCGCGCGCCGCCGCTCGGCCCGGGGCACCCGGCGGATGGCCAGCGGCAGCTCGACGTTGGCGCGGACCGACCGCCACGGCAGCAGGGCGTCGTGCTGGAAGACGAGCGCCCGGTCGGCGCCCGGCCGCCGGATCGGCTCCCCGTCCTGCGTGACCCGCCCCTCCAGCGGCGGCAGCAGCCCGGCGAGCGTGCGCAGCAGCGTGGTCTTGCCGCAGCCCGACGGGCCGACGACGGTGACCAGTTCACCGGGTGCGATCCGCAGGCCCGCGGGCCCCCACACGGCCGCCGCGCCGGGGTGGCCGAGCCGCACTTCGTGGAGGGCGAGTTCCGCGCCGGAGAGCCCCGGAGCGGGAACGGCCGGGGCGGGGCCGGACGGCGCCGGTGCTGTCTCGGACGGCGCCGGGGTCGCGGCGGCTTCGGCGGACGGGCTCGCGGCGCTCATCGAACCGGCTCCTTCTCGGGCAGGGACACCGCCGAGGCGTCGGGGGAGGAAGAGGAAGAGGCGGCGGGAGTGGCAGGGGCGGAAGGGGCGGAGGAGATGCTCAGGCCGGTGTCCGGCGCGGGGACCGGCCCCGCGGATCGGGAGGTACCGGTGGTGCGGGCGGGACCCGCCGGGATCCGGTCGGCCGGGCGCGGCAGCCAGGCCGTGACCCGGCGGCCGAGGGTCTCCACGGCCGTGGAGGTGAGCCAGCCGAGGGCGCCGATGGTGGCCATGCCGACGAAGACCCCCGGGTAGTCGACGACCGTGTAGTCCTGCCAGGTGCGGTAACCCACCCCGTACTCGCCGGAGATCATCTCCGCCGAGATCACACAGATCCACGAGACGCCGATGCCGACCGACAGGCCGCCGAAGATGCCCGGCAGGGCACCCGGCAGCACCACCGAGAACAGCACCCGGGCCCGGCCGCCCCCCATGGTCAGCACGGCCTCCTCCCACACCGGGCTGAGCGCCCGCACCGCGTGCCGGGTCGACACGAGGACGGGGAACAGGGCGGCGGCGCAGGTGATGAAGACGATGCCCTGCTCGTTGGTGGGCAGCAGCAGGATCGCCACCGGCACCAGGGCGATGGCCGGCACCGGCCGCACCACCTCCACCAGCGGGCCCAGGAGGTCCGCGGCCCACCGGGACCGGGCGACGGCCGTGCCGGCCGCCACCCCGAGGACCGCGGCGAGGAGGAACCCGACCGCGATCCGGCGCAGGCTGTGGCCGAGGTCCTGCCGGTACGCCTCCGTGCCGACCCGGTCGGCGAACGCGGACGCCACCTCGACGACGGTCGGGAACTGGTCGAACCGCAGCCACCACCGGACGTCGAGCGACGTCAGCAACTGCCACAGGCCGAGCGCCACGACCAGGGAGGCCACCCGGACCAGCCGACGGCCCACGCCCGTGCGGCCCCCGCCCTTCGGGCGACCCGTACCGCCCCTGCCGCCCCTGCCGCTCACGTCGCCCACCTTGTTCACGGCGCTCACGGCACTCACCTTGCTCACGGCACTCACCTTGCTCACGTCGCTCACGAGGCGAGCCTCACCGCGTCCGCGTACGTGACGATCCGCGAGCCCGCGTGCCCGGAGACGTACCGCTCGGCGGCCGCCCGGGTCACGAAGGCGCGCCACGCGCCGCCGTCCGCCACCCACACCGCGCGGTCCGCGAACCAGAGCGTCCCGGTGACGGCGTCCGGCACGTACGCGGCGCGCACGTCGGCGCCCCTGACGGCCTTCAGGAGCGCGCCGGGACTCTCGAAGGAGCGGGTCGACGCCTGGCCCCGGAGCCACAGTTCGGGCTTGGCCGGTGTCGCCGTGGGGTAGGCGGGAGCGGACACGGCGCGCCCCAGCGGCGCGGTGTCGACGAAGGCGTCGACGTCGACGTCCTTCACCAGGCCGGCTTCCTTCAGGACCGGCACGTCCTCCTTGAGAGCGGCGATCAGTTCCGGGCGGAGCGCCGGGTCGAAGGTGGCGATGCCCTGGGCGCCGTTGTAGAGGTAGACCACCTCCGCGGGCAGGCCGGTCTCCTTCGCCACCGACTCCGCGGCGGCGACCGGCCGGGCGCGCAGCTCGTCCGTGGCCCGCCGCTGGGCGCGCAGGAAGGCGTCGAGGACGCCGGGTCGCCGCTGGGCGAACCCCTCGCGGACGGTGACCCCGTGGAAGGTCGGGAGGTTCAGCTCGGCGCCGTCGTACAGGGCGGTCGCGCGGCCCTGGAAGGCGAGCAGCCCGGGCCAGGCGACGAACTGGGACAGTGCGTCGACGCTGCCCGAGGCGAGCGCCGAAGCGCCCACGCTCGGCTGCTGGTTGAGCTTGGCGATGTCCTTCGCGGGGTCGAGCCCGGCCCGGCGCAAGGCCCGGACCAGGGTGCCGTCGGCCGCCGAACCGACGCTGGTGGAGACCTTGCGGCCCTTGAGGTCCGTGAGCGACCTCAGCGGCGAACCGGGCGCGGTCACCACGGTGTTGAGGCCGCCCCGCAGGTTGTACCCGGTGACCGCGACGAGCCGGGTGGGCTCCTTGAGCTGCTTTCCGCGTGCCGCGTTGATCAGCAGCGGGAAGTCGCCCATCGAACCGATGTCGATCTTTCCGGCCGTCATCTGCGCGGTGATCGGGGCACCGGTCGCGTAGTCCTGCCAGACCACCCGGTAGGTCAGGCCGTCCTTCTTCCCGGCCGCCGCGAGTTCCTGCTCGAAGTAGCCGAGGGAACGCAGCAGGGTGCCGGCGGTGACGGTGTTGATGGTCTTGGACTGGTAGCCGACGGTCACGGTGACCGTCTTCGCGCCGGACGGACCCGACGCGCCGTCGGCGGCGCCGCCGCAGCCGGTGGCGAGCGGGAGGAACAGGGCGAGGGGGAGTGCGAGGGCGAGTCTTCGTGACCGCATGGGAATCAGGCCTTTCACCGGAGCAGGTAGGGCATGTTGACGGTGACCGCGCCGGTGGGACAGCGGGCCGCGCAGGGGCCGCAGTACCAGCACTCGTCGACGTGCATGTACGCCTTGCCGTCGTCCTCGCGGATCGCGAGCGAGTCGAGCGGGCACATGTCGACGCAGAGGGTGCAGCCGTCGATGCACTTCGACTCGTCGATGGTCACGGGCACGTCGGCGCGCTGGGGGACCAGAGGCATGGCTGTCTCCAGGAAGGGGGTACGGGGAGGTCGGGCGGGTCTACAGCGAGCGGTGCAGAAGGCCGCTCATGGTGATGCGGTCGCCGCGGAACCGGATGAACTCCAGGTCCACCGGCCGCCCGTCGGGCAGACAGGTCAGCCGCTCCAGCATCAGGACCGCGGCGCCGCGCGGGGCCTGGAGCACGGCGGCGGAGTGCGCGTCGGCGTTGACGGCCTCCAGCGTGATCTCGGCGTGCCCGAGCGGCCCGCCGGTCAGCTCCTCCAGGAGCCGGAACACGTCCGTGTTCTCCAGGTCGCAGCCGAGGAGTTCACCGCCGATGTCCATCGGCAGGTACGACAGGTCGAGGGAGAGCGGCAGGCCGTCGAGCCGCCGCAGCCGCTCGACGCAGAGCACGTCCGTGTACTCGGGCAGGCCCAGCCGGTGGGCCACGGGGCCGGACGCGGTCACCGGACCGACCGTGCGGACCTCGTTGGTGACCCGCCCGTGTTCGCGCAGGGTCTCCGCGAGCCCCTGGAGCCGGTCCAGACCGTGCGGGTACTTCTCGCAGACCACGACCGTGCCCACCCCCGCCCGCCGTTCGACCAGCCGTTCGCCCCGCAGCAGGTCGAGGGCCTGGCGCACGGTGTTGCGGCTGGCCCGGTGGTCCGCGGCGAGGGCGTCCTCCAGCGGGAGCACGCCGCCGGGGAAGCCGCCCGCCAGGATCTGGTGGCGCAGCAGGTCGGCGAGCTGCCGCGCCCGGTCGGCCCGCAGCCGCCTGCGGCGGGCGGCGGCGACGGGACGGGCGGCGGAGGCGGGTTCGGCGGGCATGGGACGGAACGTAGCGGGGGACCGGCCCCCGTGGTGTTGCGGCAGTATTGCGCCACCTGACACTTCCGATGTACGCCTCTGACCTGCGGCGACGCCGGGAGGGTGAGGAGATCCGCCAGTCCCGCGCCCAGTAAGTGGACGGCCGGGTGCCCACCATGTGGGAGACCTCAGGGGGTCCGCGCGTGGACCCGGTCCCGCAGCGCGACGGACCGGTGATGGTGCAGGACGCCGAGCACCGGTGCGTCCGGGGCGAACAGGCCGGCCACCGGCTTCCAGTGGCGGCCGATCACCGGCCCGTCGTGCAGGGCGAGCAGACCGACGAGCCGGCGGCGGAAGGCGGGGGTGTCCGGCACCCCGCTCGCGTGCGCGTACGCCGAGACGAAGCAGTCCAGCGCCCCGCTCTCCCGCGGCGCGCCTCCGTCCCGCGGCGTCCCGCTCTCCCACGGCGTCCCTTCGGCTCGCGGCGTCCCGCCGTCCCGCGGCGCCCCTTCGGCCCGCTCCTCCGCGGCGGCCAGCGCGTACGCCTCGGCCAGCCCCTCGTACAGCACGGCCGGCCGGCACTCCCCGTCCGGCAGCGGCGGCGCCGGCCGGTGCTCCGCCGAGTCCAGGGACGGGTGACCGGCGGGCCGGGCCCGGAACCGGCCTGGAGAGCCACGTCGAGGATTTGGTGGGGCTGATCGACGCGCTCGACACCCCCGAAGTCGTGCTCGTGGGCCACGACTACGGCCTGCACCCCGTGTTCGGCGCCGCTGACCGGCGCCCGGAACGGGTGGCCCGGATCGTCGCCCTGGACACCGGCCTCCCCGAGAACGGGCGGCCCGCCGTCGCCTCCTGGCCGCGCTGGGGCGGTACCGACGGGATTCCCGCCGCCGCGCTGGACCACCGCCTCCACGGCCTCGCCGACCGCGCGCGCGGCCGAGGACCTCGCCGAGGCCGTCGCACTCGTCCGCGCGGACCCACGGGTCGACGGCGAGCGGATCGCGCTCTGGTTCTTCTCCACCGGCGGCCTCCTCGCGGCGGACTGGCTCGCCGCGCCCCCGCCGCGGCTGCGCTGCGGCGCGGCCACCTACCCCGCCCTCGCGCCACTGCCCGGCTGGGACGGGGTGGAGGCGCGCTTCTGCCCCGTGGCCGCCGTGGGCGCGACGGACGGCCCGCCGATCGAACGGCTGCGGAACTGAAGCAGGGGACGGAAGAGGCCGGTGCGGCGGTCGGCGGCGACCCGGAGCCCGCGCCACCGGGAGCGCGAGCGGTCCCGGCCGCTCGCCGCCACCACCGGTGGGGAGAGGCCGGGGCCCGCTCACGACAGGAGGCCCGCTCACGCAGGAGGGTCGCTCAGGCCGGCAGCCGGCCGTCCGGCACCCCCGGTCCCGGCCGGCGCCGCGCGCGGCGGGGCACGGAGTCCAGGAGGAGCCGGGTGTACGGGTGCTCGGGGGCGCCGAGGACCCGGTCGGCGGGGCCGGACTCGACGACGGCACCCGACTTGAGCACCATGACCTCGTCCGCGATGTGCCGGACGACGGCGAGGTCGTGCGTGACGAAGAGGTAGCCGACGCCGGACTCCTCGCGAATCGCGCGGAGCAGTTCGATGATCTGCGCCTGGATCGACACGTCCAGGGCGGCGACGGCCTCGTCGAGGACGAGGACCCTCGGCTCGACCGCCAGGGCGCGCGCGATCGCCACCCGCTGGCGCTGGCCGCCGGACAACCCGCGCGGCAGGGCCCCGGCCTCGCGCGTGCCGAGTCCGACCTGGTCGAGGAGTTCGGTGACGCGGGCGCGGCGGTCGGTGGCGTCGAGTGCGGTGTGGAGGCGCAGCACCTCGTCGAGGCAGCCGGAGACCGTCACGCGGGGGTCGAGCGAGAGGTACGGATCCTGGAAGACCATCTGGATCTCCCGGGCGCGGGCGAGGCGTTCGGCCCGGCCGCGGGGCTGTGCCGAACGGTCCCGGCCGTCGAGCCGGACGGTGCCGCCGTCGGGGCGTTCCAGACCCACCAGCATGCGCACCGTCGTGGTCTTGCCGCTGCCGGACTCCCCGACGATGGCGAGCGAGGAGCCGGGTGCCAGGGTGAACGAGACGTCGTCCACCGCCGTGTGGTCGCCGTACCGCTTGCGCAGCCCTTCGACGACCAGGCCCTCCTTGGTCGAGACGGTCACAGCGTGATCCCTTCGTCGGCGCGGTGGCAGGCGGCGTACCCGACGGCGTCCGCGGCCAGGAGGGGTGTCTCCTCGTGGCACCGCGGCACGGCGTGGCCGCAGCGCGCGGCGAAGGCGCAGCCGGGCGGCGCCTCGGCCAGGGAGACGGGGCGGCCCGGAATGGGCCGGGGCGCCGGAGAGCCGGGCGCGATGCCGGGGGTGCAGGCGAGCAGGCCCGCCGTGTACGGATGGCGCGGGTGGTCGAACAGCTCGTCGGTGGAGCGGGTCTCCACGATCCGTCCGGCGTACATCACGTACACGCGGTCGCAGACAGACGCGGCCAGTTCGAGGTCGTGGGTGACGAACAGCATGCCGGTGCCGCGTTCGGCCCGCAGCCGGGCGAGGATCGAGATGATCTCGGCCTGGGTGGTGACGTCGAGGGCCGTGGTCGGCTCGTCGGCGACGAGCAGGTCCGGTTCGCTCGCGAGGGCGGCGGCGATGACGACCCGCTGGAGCATGCCGCCGGAGAACTGGTGCGAGTGGCGGCGCAGGGCGCCCCGCGGATCGCGGATGCCGACCGCGGCGAGGAGCTCCTCGGCGCGGGCGCCGGCCCGGGCGGCCGGGATTCCGGCCGCCCGCAGTCCCTCGGTGAGGAAGTCGCCGACGCGGCGCAGCGGGTTGACCGAGGCGCGGGGGTCCTGGAAGACCATGGAGACCCGCCGGGCCCGCAGCGAGGTGAGTTCGGCGCGGTTCATGGTGAGGACGTCCCGTCCGGAGACCAGGACCCTGCCGGTGGTACGGGCGCCCGTGGGCAGCAGCCCGAGGACGCTGCGGCAGGCCACGGACTTGCCCGAGCCGGACTCGCCGACGAGTCCGACGGTCTCCCCGGGCCCTACCGTCAGGCTCACCCCGTCGAGGATCGGCCGGGCCGCCCGGTCGCCGGCGAGGCGGACGTCGAGCCCGTCGATCTCCAGGACCGGCGCCCCATCCGTCTGTGCGCGCATGCCGTTCACCGTTCCCGCTTCGCGATCCGGTCGGCGAGCCCCTCGCCGACGATGCCGAACGCCACCACGGCGAGCACGATGCACGCGGAGGGCGCGAGGGCGGGCAGCATCGCGCCCTGCAGGACGGCCGCCTGCCCCTCGTTGATCATGGCGCCCCAGTCGGCGGCGGGCGGCTGCACGCCGAAGCCGAGAAAGGAGAGCGCCGCCAGGTCCATCAGCGCGTACCCGAAGTTCATCGCCGACTGGGCGAACACCGTCGGCGCGATGTTGGGCAGCAGGTGGCGGACGCAGACGGTCCAGCCGGACCAGCCCTGCACCCGGTACGCCTCGATGTACGGCCGGGCCTTCTCCTGCCGGGCGATGCCGCGCACGAGACGGCCCACGTACGGGGTGTAGGCGACGGACATGGCGATCACGGGGGCGGTCAGGCCCGAGCCGACGACCGACACGAGCAGGATCGCGAGCAGCAGGCCGGGGATGGCGAAGACGAGGTCCATGGACCGGGACAGGACCGTGTCCGCCCAACCGCCCCGCCAGGCCGCCACCACTCCGAGGAGGGTGCCCAGCAGGGTGGAGACGGCGACGACGAGCAGAGGTCCGAGCAGCCCGGTGCGGGCGCCGTGGATCAGCCGGGACAGGACGTCGCGCCCCGACTGGTCGGTGCCCAGCAGGTGGTCGCCCGTGGTGCCCGCCAGGGTCGCGGCCAGGTCCAGCGCCTCCGGGTCGTACGGGGCGAGGACGGGCGCGAGCAGGGCGACCAGGACGAGTAGGGCGAGCACGGCGACCGAGACCGCGAAGAGCGGTCCCTGGCCGAACAGGCGCAGGGCCCGGAGCCCCGGCCTGCGGTACGGCACCGCGGAGGTGGTGGTGGTCATGAGGAGCCTTCCCCGAGGGAGAGACGGGGGTCGATGAGCGGGGCGAGCAGGTCGACCACGAGGTTGACGAGGACGAAGGCCGCCACGCTCAGCAGCGTGATCGCCTGGACGACGGCGAAGTCCTTCGCCGTGACCGACTGCACGAGCAGCGAGCCGAGCCCGGGCACGTCGAACGCGGTCTCCACGATCGACGTGCTGATCAGGAGCCCGGCGAGCATCGTGCCGCCGACGGTGACGACGGGGCCGAGCGCGTTGCGCAGCACGTGCCTGCGGACCACCGCGGGGCCCGCGACGCCCCGGGCCCGCGCCACCTCGACGTGGTCGCGGCCGAGTTCGTCGAGCATCGCGGAGCGGGTCACCCGGGCGAGGAGTCCCGCGAAGGACAGTGCCAGGGCGAAGGCCGGCAGGGTCAGCTGGTAGAGCCGGTCGGAGAGGCCGGCCGCCGTGCCGCCGCCCGGCCCGGGGAACCAGCCGAGCTGGACGGAGAACAGCGACACGAGCGCGATGGCCGTCACGAACGAGGGCGTGGCGGTGGCGACGCCGGTGCCGATGAGCACCGCCCGGTCCGGGAGCCCGGGGCGCAGGGCGGCGAGGATGCCGGCCGTCAACCCGAGCACGGCGACCAGGACGGCCGCGTAGCCGACGAGCAGGGCGGTGCCGGTCAGCCGGGAGCCGATGAGCGCGGACACGTCCTGGTGGTACTGCGCCGAGCGGCCGAAGTCGCCGCTCAGCACTCCGCCGAGCCACTTCAGGTACTGCGTGACCAACGGGTCGTCGAGGTGGTGCTCCGCCCGCAGGGCCGCCACGGCCCCGGGGGTCGCGGGGCGGCCGTGCAGCAGGAACGACACCGGGTCGCCGGGGGCCAGGTGGACGGAGCCGAAGACCACGAGCGAGGTCACGAACAGCACCGCCACCAGGCCGAGGAACCGTCCGACGAGGTAGCGCGTCATCGCTTCGCGGCCCCGATCGTCGCGGCCCACGGGTAGTACAGCTGGACGACGCCGGTCGGGGCGCCGGTGATCCGCTTGCCGAGGAAGACCGAGAAGGGGGCCTCGTACACGGGGATGACGGGCAGCTCGTCGAGCGCGATCCTCTGGAGCTTCGCGGTCAGTTCGGCGCGCTTGCCGGCGTCGGGCTCGGAGTTGGCCCGGTCGAAGGCGACGTCGAACTCCGCGTCGGTCCAGTTGCCGTAGTTCCCGAAGTCGCCGGTGCGCAGGTACTGGTAGAACTCCAGTGGGTCCGGCGTGTTGTCGTAGCCGCTGGTGATGACGAGGTCGAGGCCGGCGCGGGCGTTCGGGTCGACGAAGATGCTGCTGTACGCGTCGGGGGAGACCGGCTTCAGCTGGACGTCGAGGCCGATCTGGCGGCCGGCGGCCTGGACGGCGTTGGCGACGACGCTGATCTCGGGCGCGAGCGTGCTGGTGGCGAGGGTCACGGTCCGGCCGGTCGCGCCGGCCTCCTGGACGAGCTTCTTCGCCGCCTCCACGTCGTACGCGGGCTCGGGCAGCGTGTCGAAGAGCGCGGCGGTCTTCTCCGGGGCCAGTGCCCAGGCGCCGCGTGCGGCGGGGGCCTTCGCGGGGACGCCGACGCCGCCGGCCGCGGCCTTGATGATGTTCTTCCGGTCGAGGGCCATCGACAGGGCCTTGCGGACCTTCAGATCGCCGAGCGCGCCGTGGAAGTCGAGGACCGCGAGGTTCGACCCGGCGGTGTTGGGGCCGAAGAGCAGCGAGCCCTTGCCGCTGGAGCGCAGCTGGGCGAAGGAGGACGAGGGGACCATGTAGCCGCCGTCGGCGCTGCCGGAGAGGAAGGCGTTGGAGCGGGCCGCCGCGTCCTCGACGAAGGTGAACTTCACCTTCTCGGACTTCGCCAGGAGCTTCGGGTCCCAGTAGGCGGCGTGCTTCTTCAGCGTGATGCTGTCGCCCTGGGCCCAGGTGTCGAGGGCGAAGGGGCCGGTGCAGTTCAGCTTGCCCTTGGGGGTGCCGTAGTCCTTGCCGGCCCGGGCGAGCGAGGCGGCGCTCACGACGGTGCCGGGGGAGGCGGCCATCAGCTCGTGGAAGAGGACGTCGGCCTTGCCGAGGCGGATCGTCACCTCCAGGGGGCCGGTCTTCTCGATCGAGTCGACGTTCTTGAAGGAGGACCCCCAGGGGGACCCGGTCTCGGGGGCCATCTGGCGCTTCAGGGAGGCGACCACGTCGTCGGCGGTCATGGTGGTGCCGTCGTGGAACCTCACCCCGGGGCGCAGGGTGTAGACGAGGGTGCGGGGGTCGGGCTGCGCCCACTTCACGGCGAGGCCGGGCTCGGTCTTCAGGTCGGGGGTGACCCGCAGCAGCTGCTCGCAGACGTTGGCCAGCACCGTGTTCGGCGGGTAGTCGTACGC
Source organism: Streptomyces sp. NPDC043176 (assembly GCF_056436715.1). Lineage (NCBI taxonomy): Bacteria > Bacillati > Actinomycetota > Actinomycetes > Kitasatosporales > Streptomycetaceae > Streptomyces > Streptomyces sp. NPDC043176. Next base: position 63,701 of record NZ_JBWKCA010000015.1, on the reverse strand, counting down.
GAGGGCGTAGTCGAGCGTGTACGGCTCGGCGTACAGCGACCAGGTGAAGGAGTCCAGCGGGCCCTGGGCGGGCGGCGACAGCGGGGTCACCTCGAAGTCCGCGCCGGCGGCGGAGACGGGCGGCTTGGTGGCGCCGGAGCAGGCGGCGGTGGTGGCCGCGAGCGCGGCGGTACAGGCGAGAAGCGCGATGGCTCTGGGCATGCGCATGGTGACCCACCCCTTTACGGGTGTAGTGACGGGCTCGGGGGGATGGAGCGAGTATTGGTGCGGGAACGTTCCCGCACAAGACCTGCGGGTGACTTTGCGGGAACGGTTTTGCAGAGGTCACGAGGGTGGCACCATCACCCCATGACCGAAGCTTCACGGCACGGCGGGCAGCACTCGCCGCCCGTCCCGCGCGTCCGCCTCGTCGACGTGGCGCGCGAGGCGGGCCTGTCCAAGACCACCGTCTCGGCGGCGCTCAACGGCACCGGCAGACTCTCCCCCGAGGTACGGGAGAAGGCCCGCGAGACCGCGCGCAGAATGGGCTACCGGCCCAACGCCACCGCGCGCCACCTGCGCGCGGGACGGGCCCGGCTGATCGGATACGTGGTGGGAGGCCTCCCCGACGCGCTCTGGACCTACCTGGAGTCGCCCTACTTCGCCCGGCTGACCGGCGCCACCGCGGCGACCTCACTGCTCCGCGGCTACGCCGTGGTGCTGCTGCCGGCCGGCACCCTGCAGAGCGAGTGGGCCGACCTGCCGCTCGACGCGGTGGTCGTCGCCGACCCCGTGGCCGGAGACCCCGTCATCGAGGACCTCCTGGCCGCCGGGATCCCCGTGTTCAGCGACCGGTCCGTGGAGGGGCGGCCCGGGGCCTCCTGGGTGGACGTCGACGCCGAGGGGGCCGTCCGCGAAGCCCTGGACCACCTGCGGGAACAGGGGGCCGGGAGGCCCGTGCTCGTGGTGCCGGACATCGCCACCCGCTTCCACGTCGGCGTCGAGACCGCGCACCGGGACTGGTGCGCCGCCCACGGCCTGCCGGAGCTGACCGTGCGCGTCGCCGAGACCGGGAACGGGCCGGTGGTCGAAGCGGTCGAGACCGCCCTCGGCGTACCGGAGGGGGCCGAACGGCCGGACGCCCTGCTCGTCGTCGCCGAGGCGAGTCCGCCCCTGGTCCTGGCCGCGGCGCGCCGGCACGGCTACGCGGTCCCGGACGACCTGTTGGTCGTCCTGGTCAGCGAGGACACCACGGCCCCGTACACCGACCCGCCGGTGACCACGCTCAGTCTGCGGCCCGAGGCGGTCGCGGAGGCCGGCGTCGAGCACCTCGTCGCCGTTCTCGAGCACGGCCGCCGGGAACCCGCCGGGACGCTCGTGGCGACGCGTCTCGACGTCCGGGCCTCCTCCCTCCGCTCCGGGCGGAGCGAGTAGCGGCACGTCAGCGCGCGTACACGAGCTCGCCGCCCACGTACGTCCGCTCGACCCGGGCCTCGGCGATCTCCTCCGGCCGGCCGGTGAGGATGTCGCGGTCCAGGACCACCAGGTCGGCGAGGTGGCCGGCGCGCAGGCTGCCCGTGTCGTCCAGGCCGTTCACGTGCGCGGTGCCGGCGGTGTAGGCGGCGAGCGCGGTGGTCGGGTCGAGGCGCTGTTCGGCGTAGAAGACCCGGTCGTCGGAGGCCTCCGGGTCGCGGCGGTTGACGGCGACGTGGATGCCCTCGATCGGGTTCGGGCTGCTGACCGGCCAGTCGCTGCCGGCGGCCAGGGTGGCCCCGGCGCGCACCAGGTCGCCGAACGGGTACTGCCAGGCGGCGCGCTCGGGACCCAGGAACGGGATGGTCAGCTCGTCCATCTGCGGCTCGTGGGCGGCCCAGAGCGGCTGGATGTTGGCGATGGCCCCGAGCCGGGCGAACCGGACCAGGTCCTCCGGGTGGACGACCTGGAGGTGGGCCAGGTGGTGGCGGTTGCCGCGGTGCCCGTTGGCGGCGATCGCGGCCTCCACGGCGTTCAGGGCCTCGCGGACGCCGCGGTCGCCGAGGGCGTGGAAGTGGACCTGGAAGTCGAGGGCGTCGAGCTCGGTCACGTAGCCGCACAGCGCCTCGGGGTCGACGAAGCTCAGCCCGCTGTTGCCGGTGGCGCAGCCGCAACCGTCCAGGTACGGGGAGATCATGGCGGCGGTGAAGTTCTCCGCGATGCCGTCCTGCATGATCTTGACCGAGCCGGCCCGGAACCGACCCGCGCTCAACTTCTCGCGCCGGGCGACCAGTTCGGGGATCTGCTCGGCTCCGCGCTCGCGGTCCCACCAGAGCGCGCCGGTCACGCGGGCGGTCAGCGAACCGTCCTGGGCGGCGGTCATGTACGCGTCCGAGGGGTCGGTCATGCCGCTGAACGAGCCGAGCAGCGCGTCCTGCCAGGCGGTGATGCCGAGCGAGTGCAGCAGCTTCTGGGCCCGCAGCAGACCGGCGAGCCGGTCCTCGTGCGTGGCCGGCGGCACGAACCGGGCCACCAGGCCGATCGCCCCCTCCTGGAGCGTGCCGCCGGGGCGGCCGTCCGCCTCCCGCTCGATGCGGCCGTCGGCGGGGTCCGGGGTGTCGGCGGTGAGCCCGGCGAGCTCCAGTGCCCGGGAGTTGGCCCAGGCGCCGTGGTGGTCGCGGTTGGACAGCAGGACCGGCCGGTCCGGGACGACGGAGTCCAACAGTTGCCGGGTGGGCAGTCCGCCGTCGAAGCTCTCCATCGACCAGCCGCCGCCGGTGATCCAGGTCTTCTCCGGGTGGGCGTCCGCGTACTCGCGGATCCGCTCCAGGTAATCGGCGACGCCGACCGTACCGGTCAGATCGCACTCGGCCAGCTCCTTGCCGCCGCCGACGGCGTGGATGTGGGCGTCCTGGAAGCCCGGCAGCAGCAGCTTGCCCGTCAGGTCGACGACCTCGGTGCCGGGGCCTATGAGGTCCCGGACCTCGTCGTGCCCGACGGCCGCGATCCGGTCGCCGACGACGGCGAGCGAGGTCGCCCGGGTGCGGGCCGGGTCCGCCGTGAAGACGGGGCCACGGGTGAAGACCAGATCGGCCGTGCTCATGTGCGCTCCAGACCATGGGATGACGTGTGGTGGGGGCCATGGAAGCGGCAGGTCCGTTCACACGTCAATGGCGTTGACATAAGGCTCCGGCCGGTCGAACGGGCGGTTCCCGCAAGGCGGTCGGCCGCAGCCGTTTACACGTCAACAACGTTGACGTAATGTTCCGGCCATGCCCGAACGCGTCGTGCCCGAAGGCAGCAGGCAGCGCCGCCGCCCCACCAAACAGGGCGCCGTCCTCTCGGAACGGCTCATCGTCGACACCGCTCTGCGCCTGATCGCGCAGCACGGCGCCGAAGCCCTCTCGGTACGGAGGCTGGGCGCCGCGCTCGGCGCCGACCCGACCGCCCTCTACCGCTACTTCCGCAACACCGACGCCCTGCTCCTCGCCGTCGCCGACGAGATGATCGGCCGCGCGCAGGAGGGCTGGACGGCGACCGGCGACTGGCGGACCGACCTCCGCGCCATGGGCGTGCGGATCAACTCCTGCTACCGGAACAACCCGCAGGCCGCCGTCCTCGCCGCCCACCGCACCACCGGCCGCCCCCACGAGACCCGGGCCGTCGAACGGATCCTCGGCATCCTCAGGACCGCCGGCTTCCCCGACGACCTCGCCGTCCGGATCTACCACGCCTTCGTCGACCAGGCCCTCGCCTTCGCCGCCCAGGACGCCGCCGCGGCCGCGCTGCCGCCCGCCGCCCGAGAGAAGGACGAGGAGGTCTGGCACGAGGTGTACGGCAGGCTGTCGTCCGACACCCACCCCCACATCGCCGCGACCTTCCCCCTGCTCGCCGCCGACATGAGCGGCAGCGGCTACCCCTTCGCCCTGGAACTGATGCTCGCCGCGGTGGAGGCCCTGCGACCGGCCGGCGCCGACGGCTGAACGGAGAGCGGCGTCCCCTCCGCGAGCCGGCGGCCGTCCCGCGGGCCGGGCCTCCCGCCCGCACCCGCGCCGCGCACTGCCTCAGCCGGTCGCCACCCGCGAGAAGCGCCCCACGGCGGCGAGGTCGGCGCTGATCAGGCCGGCCGTCTCCCGCAGCGGCGGCAGCAGGGCGGCCAGACTCTCCTGCGGCGTGGCCCGCCCCGCGTGCAGGGCCACGTTGACCGCCGCGACCGCCCGGCCCCGGCCGTCCGTGACGGCCACCGCGAGCGAGCGCAGGCCCTCCTCCAGCTCCTGCTCGACCCATCCGTAGCCGCGCGCGGCCGTCGCCGCCACCACCTCGTCCAGTTCCTCGTGCGTCGTCACCGTGCGCGGGGTCAGCGCCTCGGGCGTGATGCGCCCGAGGCGCTCGGCACGCTCGTCCTCGGTCAGGTCCCCCAGGAGTACGCGGCCCATCGAGGTCGCGTAGGCCGGGAGCCGGGTGCCCACCGTGATGTCGATGTGCATGATGCGCGTGCCGGCGACCCGCGCCACGTACCGGATGTCGTCACCGTCGAGCACGGCCACCGACGCCGACTCGTGCACCCGCAGCACCAGGGCGACCAGATGCGGGGTCGCGATCTCCGGCAGGCTCAGGCCCGACAGGCGGGCGTAACCCAGCTCGAGCACCCGGGGCAGGACCACGAACCCGCCCGGCTCCTCCCGGACGTACCCCAGATGGCGCAGGGTGATCAGCGACCGGCGCGCCGTCGCCCGGGGAAGCCCGGTCAGCCGGGCGAGCTCGGCGAGCCGCACGGGACCCCTGACACCGCCGAAGGCGCGCAGGACGTCGAGACCGCGGGCGAGTGACTGCAGGAAGCCCGAGCCGATTTCCTCCTTGAGCTCCGCCCTCCCCGGCGCGGGCGCGACCGCGGGCGGGGACTCGGGCAGGGCTTCGGGTGCCGCGGCCCCTGGGGGTGCACCCGCCGCCGCGCCCGCCGCGGCTCCCCGTGCCGCGAGGGCCGCCTCCATCGCCGCGACGGCGCTCCGGAGCGGCGGCAGGGCCCGCTCCGTCAGTGACCGGGCGGTGTGCCGGCTGGTGTGGCTCACGACGGCGACCGCGCAGACCACCGCGCCGTCCGGTGCCCGTACGGGCAGGGCGACGGAGAGCAGGCCCGGCTCGATGAGCTGGTCGTCGACGGCGACGCCGCTCTCGCGGGCCTCCCGCGCCCGGTCGAGGAACTCGGCCTCCACCTCGTCCGGCGGGGCCGCCGGGCGGGGCGGGACGGACGGGAAGGCGGTGTCCAGCGGGTCCTCGGCGCGTCGCGCCCGCCACCGCTCGCGGTCACCCGCGTCCCAGTGGGCGGCGAACAGGGCGCCGGGCGCGCACCGTTCGGCCGGCAGCAGACCGCCGGGCCGGAAGGAGATCGCCATGGCGCGGTGGCGGGTCGCCTGGGTGAGGAAGCGGACGCCGTCGCGGTCCGGAACGGCCAGGGACACCGACTCGTCGAGCGCGTCGGCGAGGGCGGCGGCGTGCGGCCCGAGGAGTTCGGGGAGCCCGGAGGAGGCGAGATAGGCGTTGCCGAGTTCGGCGGCCCGCGGGGCGAGGAGCAGGTCGCGGCCCTCGGTCCGCAGGAGGCCGAGGCGGACGAGTGTGGTGGCGACCCGGTCGACGGTCGACCGGGCCAGTCCGGTCGACCGGGCCAGGTCGCCGGGACGGTGGCGCACGTCGGACCCGGCGGCCATCACGCGCAGCACGGCGAGTCCCCGCTCCAACGGCCCGACCGACTCGGCGGGTGCGCCCTCGGCCTCGGCGGGCTGCGGCATCGTCCTGACTCCTCGGGGGCGGGGGCGAGTGGGGCGCCTGGACGGCGCGGGCCCACCGTACCCGCCACCCGCGGCGAGCCCCCTGGGGCGCAGGGGCCACCGGCACCCGTCACCGCCCGGAGCGCGTGACGGACGCCTGGACGGACCCGACCCGCGGGCACGCCGAAGGGGCGACCGCGGGAAGCGGCCGCCCCTGCCCCGTACCCCGGGATCAGGCGAAGAAGCGGTACACCGCCTGGGCGACGCACGCCGGCTTGGCGATGCCGTCGATCTCCACGGTGAGGTCCACGACGACCTCGACGCCGCCCTTGACGTCCTCGACGGACACCACGCGGCCGTGCGTGCGGATCTTCGACCCGACGCGCACGGGGGAAGGGAAACGCACCTTGTTCAGGCCGTAGTTGACCGCCATCGCCACCCCCTCGACCTGGAGCAGCTCACTCCACATGGGGATGAGCAGGGAGAGGGTGAGGTAGCCGTGGGCGATGGTGCCGCCGAAGGGACCGGTGGCCGCGCGCTCGGCGTCGACGTGGATCCACTGGTGGTCGTCGGTGGCGTCCGCGAAGGTGTCGACGCGCGGCTGGGCGATCTCGACCCAGGAGCCGTGGCCGAGGTCGGCTCCGGCCTGGGCCTTGATCTCGTCGATGCCGTGGACGGTGAGAGCCATGGTGGTACTCCTCTGGAGATACAGGGGGATGCGGGGATGCGGGGGTGCGGGGGTGCGGGGGTGCGGGGATGCGAGGGAATGCGGGAGGGCCGCCGAAAGGGCACGTCGAACGGGCACGACGGACGGCGGCACCGGCGGGGCACCGGCACCGGCGGGGCACCGGCACCGGCCGGACACCGGCACCGGCGGGGCACCGGCAGGAGTGTCAGCCGTCGCCGCCGTAGCGCGCCCGGATGGGGGCCTTGAGCAGCTTTCCGGTGGCGTTGCGGGGGAGGTCCGGTGCGAGGACGACGCTCTTGGGGATCTTGTAGCGGGCGAGCCGGGCCTCCAGGTACGCGATCAGCTCCCCGGCGGTGAGGGCCGCTCCGGCGCGGGTGACGACGACCGCGCGTCCCACCTCGCCCCACCGGGCGTCGGGCACGCCGATGACGGCCGCCTCGGCGACGTCGGGGTGTCCGAGGAGGGCGTCCTCGATCTCGGCGGGGTAGATGTTCTCGCCACCCGAGATGATCATGTCCTTGATGCGGTCGACGAGGCGTACGTAGCCGTCCTCGTCGACGACGGCCACGTCGCCCGACCGGAAGCGCCCCCCGTCGCGGAAGGCCGCGGCGGTCGCCTCCGGGAGGTTCCAGTAGCCCGGGGTCACGTTCGGCCCGGCGACGACGACCTCGCCCTTCTCGCCGGGCGCGGCCTCCTCGCCCGAGGGCAGCAGCACCCGCACGTCGGTGAAGAAGTGCGGGACGCCGGCCGAACCGGCGCGGCTGAGCGAGTCGGCCCGGTCCAGGATCAGCGCGCCCGGCGCGGTCTCCGTCATGCCGTAGCCCTGGACGAAGGCGAGGCCGCGGTCCAGATAGGCGTGGGCGGTGCGGGTCGGCACCGGGGCGCCGCCGCAGAGCAGGGTGCGCAGACTGGTCAGGTCCGCGTCGGCCCACCGCGGGGCCGCCGCCATCGCGTCGAACATCGTCGGCACGCCGAACATGAAGGTGACGCGGTGCCGTTCGACGAGGCGCAGGGTGCGCTCCGCGTCGAAGGAGGACTCCAGGAGGACCGTGCCGCCCTTCAGGAGGATCGGCAGACAGCTCATGTTGAGGGCGCCGGTGTGGAAGAGCGGTGCGGCGACCAGGGCCACCTCGTCGCCGGCGAGGTCCGTGTCCACGAGGACGTTGAGGCTGTTCCAGATGACGTTGCCGTGGGTGAGGACGGCGCCCTTGGAGCGGCCGGTGGTCCCCGAGGTGTACATGATGAGGCAGACGTCCTCGTGGCCCACCTCCTCGTCGACCGGTTCCGTGGACGCGGCCGCGAGCAGCTCCTCGTACGGGGCGCCCGGTCCGCCGTCCACGGCGAGGACGGTGCCGAGGCCGGCGCCCTCCGCCAGCTCCTGCACGCGCTCGGCCGGCTGCCCGGCGTGCACCAGGGCGGTGCTGCCCGAGTCGGTGAGCTGATGGAGCAACTCCGGTACGGCGAGACGGGTGTTGAGCGGCACGAACACCGCTCCGAGCAGGCCGGCCGCGAAGAGCGTCTCCAGGTAGGACGGATGGTTGGGGCCGAGGAACGCCACCCGGTCACCGCGCTCGACCCCGGCACCCCGCAGGGCGTGGGCCAACCGGGTGCAGCGGTCGTGCAGTTCGGCGTAGTCGACCGCGCGGCCCCCGTGCAGGAGGGCGGTGCGCCGGGGCGACCTGCGGTCGCGGCGCGCGGGCCACGAGCCGATGCCCTGGTTGCGCATGGGATCCCCCTCAGTTTCCGGTGAGGCCGAGCAGCCTGGCCGCGTTCTCCTTGAGGATCTTCGGACGGACCTCGTCCTTGATCGGGAGCTCCGCGAAGTCGGCCAGCCAGCGGTCGGGGGCGAGCAGCGGGAAGTCGGAGCCGAACAGCACCTTGTCCTTCAGGAGGCTGTTGGCGTACCGGACCAGCTGCGGCGGGAAGTACTTCGGCGACCAGCCCGACAGGTCGATGTACACCTGGGGCTTGTGGGTGGCCACCGCGAGCGCCTCGTCCTGCCAGGGGAAGGACGGGTGGGCGAGGACGATCTTCATCCCGGGGAAGTCCGCGGCGACGTCGTCCACGTCCATCGGGTTCGAGTACTTCAGCCGGATGCCGCCGCCGCCCGGAGCGCCCGCGCCGATGCCCGTCTGCCCGGTGTGGAAGACCGCGATCGCGCCGGCCTCCTCGATCGCCTCGTACAGCGGGTACGCCATGCGGTCGTCGGGGTGGAAGGCCTGGATGTTCGGGTGGAACTTGAAGCCCTTGACGCCGAACTCCTCGACGAGCCGCCGGATCTGACGGACCGCCGCCCTGCCCTTGTACGGGTCGACCCCGGCGAACGGGATGATCACGTCAGGGTTCCGCAGCGCGGCCTCGGCGATCTCCTCGTTCGGTACCGGAGCGGTGCCGGTCGCGGACTCCGCGTCCACCGTGAAGACCACGCACGCCATCTGCCGCTCGCGGTAGTACGTGGCGATCTCCGGCAGTGTCGGGTGGCGGTGCTCCGCCTTGAAGTACGTGCCGGCGGCGGCGTCGAGCTCGTCGGAGAGCGACGCGCAGCCCTTCTCGGACACCTCGGCGTGGGTGTGCATGTCGATGGCGACGAGCGCGTTCACGTCCATCGCGCCGTGGCCGCTCACAGCTGCGGCGCCGGGATGCCGAAGGTCTCCGGGGTACGGCCGACGGTCACCGGCCAGGCGGCGGCGATCGTCTCGGCGCTCCAGCCGCCGTCGGCGTAGGCCACCGACACCTCCCGCGGGTGCGACCAGAGCGCGAGCTTGTCGCCGCCGATGCCGACGCACTGGCCGGTCACGCCGGCGGAGGCGTCCGAGGCGAGGAACGTCACCAGTCCGGCGACGTCCTCGGCCGTGCCGAAGCCCTCGCCCTTGCGCAGGCTGTCGGGGAGCGCGACGCCGTCCTTCTCCAGGGCCTCGACGTGCGGCGCGAAGACCGGGATCGTCTTCGTCATCGCGGTCGCGGCCACCGGGACGACGGCGTTCGCGGTGATGCCGGCCTTCGCCAGTTCCATGGCCCAGGTGCGCACCATGGCGGCGATGCCGGCCTTGGCGGCGGCGTAGTTGGTCTGGCCGAAGTTGCCGCGCTGCCCGGCGGGGGAGCCGGCGACGACGACGCGGCCGCCCTCGCCCTGGGCGCGCATCTGCTCGACGGCGGCGCGGACGCAGGTGAAGGTGCCGCGCAGGTGCACCTCGACGACGGTGTCGAAGTCCTCGTCCGTCATCTTCCACAGCACCCGGTCGCGCAGGACGCCGGCGTTGGTGACCATCACGTCGAGCCGGCCGTAGCTGGCGACGGCGCGGGCGACGAGGGCCTGGGCGGCCTCGGTGGAGCCGACCGGGACCACCTCGGCGACGGCGCGTCCGCCGTCGGCGGTGATCAGGCGCACGGCCTCGGCGGCGGCGTCGCCGTCCACGTCGTTGATCACGACGGCGGCGCCGGCGGCGGCGAGCGAGCGGGCGTAGGCGAGGCCGAGTCCGCGGCCGCTTCCGGTGACGACGGCGACCTTGCCGGTGAGATCCACAGGGGTCATGAGCGGGGTCCTTCCCGTGAGCCGGGTGCGGGGCGCGAGGTGACGCGGCCAGGAGCACGCACCGGGGAGGCCAAAGCTAGGCACATTCTCATCTGCGGTCAACAAACTGCCGAATATTTATGGTGAGCCGGGACTGCCGGGCCTACGCTGTCCCCCGTGATCGCATCCGACCCGCCGCAGCCCTCCGAAGCCGACCCCGAAGCGGCCGGCCGCGGAGCCCCGCCCCGCACCCAGTCCCTGATGCTGAGCTTCTTCGGCATCCACGTCCTCGGCACCGGCACCGCCCTGTCCTCGGCGAGCGTCATCGACGCCTTCGCCCGCGTCGACGTGGGGGAGGGCGCCGTCCGCTCGACCCTCACGCGGATGGTCGGCAGGGGGCTGCTCGACCGCCACCGGCGCGGCCGCAGGATGTACTTCTCGCTCACCGACCGGGCCGCCGAGGTCCTCGCCGACGGCGAGGAGCGGATCCGCCGCACCGGCGCCGTCAACCGCGCCTGGGACGGCACCTGGACCCTGGTCGGCTTCTCGCTCCCCGAGTCCTGGCGCCGTGAGCGCCACGACCTGCGCTCCCGGCTCGTCTGGGCGGGCTTCGGCCCCCTGCAGAGCGGACTCTGGGTCGCGCCCGGCCGCGTCGACGTCGCCCCCGTCACGGCGGAGCTCGGGCTGGGGGACCGTATCAAAGCCTTCCACGGCGAGGCCGCCGCGCCCACCGAGGCCGGTCCCCTGCTCCGCGCCGCCTTCGACGTCGACGCCATCGCCGAGGGCTACCGCGCCTTCCTCGCCCGCTGGGGCGACGGCCGGCTGCCCGCGGACGCCCGCGACGACCTCGGGCTGCTGCTCCTGCTCCACACCGACTGGCTCGACCTGGTCCGCCGCGACCCCCACCTGCCCGCCGAGCACCTGCCCGAGGAATGGCCGGCCGAGCACGCCGAGGCGCTGTTCCGCGAACTCTCCGCGCGCTTCGAACCGGGAGCCCGGAGCATCGCCGAGGAGATCCTCGACCGCTGGGACCCCACGACGTAGGGCGTCGGCCGAGGGATCCGGACGACCACGCCCGGAGGCGGACCCCTGGCCGCGGGGGCCGTGCCGCCCCGGCGCGCCTTACGTCAACACCATTGACCTTGTTCCGCGCGGCGGAGTCTCATGGCGGCACTTCGGAGACTCCCCGCGCCCGGGCGTCTCCGCGACCCGTAAGGAACGCCCATGGACCACCTCTCCTCGCTCCGGGACGTCGAGCACACGCCGTTCTGGCTCGACGACCCCCGCCGACCGAGGCCCGCCCCGGCGCTCGTCGGCACCACCACCTGCGACCTGCTGGTGGTCGGCGGCGGCTACACCGGCCTGTGGACCGCACTCGTCGCCAAGGAGCGCGACCCCTCCCTCGACGTCGTCCTGGTCGAGGCCGACGGGGTCGGCGGGGCCGCCTCCGGCCGCAACGGCGGATTCTGCGAGGCGAGCCTCACCCACGGCCTCGCGAACGGCGTCCGGCGCTGGCCCGACGAGATCGGCCTCCTGGAGCGCCTCGGCCGGGAGAACCTCCAGGCCATCGAGGACGCCGTCGAGCGCCACGGCATCGACTGCGACTGGGAGCGCACCGGCTCACTCGTCGTCGCCACCGAGCGCTACCAGCTCGACGGGCTCGCGGAGGAGGCCGAGACGGCCGCGCGCTACGGCGGCAGCCCGCTCCTCCTCGACGCCGAGGCCGTCCGGGCCGAGATCGACTCGCCGACCTTCCTCGGCGGCCTGTGGAACCGGGACGACGTCGCCATGGTCAACCCCGCCCGGCTCGCCTGGGGCCTCAAGAAGGCCTGCCTCGACCTGGGCGTCCGCATCCACGAGAACACCCCCGCGACCTCGCTCGACGAACGCGGCGCCGTGATCGGCGTGGCCACCCCGTACGGCCGGATCACCGCCGGGCGCGTGGCACTCGCCACCAACGCCTATCCGTCCCTGCTCCGGCGCCACCGCCCGTACACCGTCCCCGTGTACGACTACGCGCTGATGACCGAGCCGCTCACCGACGCGCAGCTCGCCTCCGTCGGATGGACGCGCAGGCAGGGTTTCGCGGACTGCGCCAACCAGTTCCACTACGTCCGGCTCTCGGCGGACAACCGGATCCTCTGGGGCGGGTACGACGCCGTCCACCACGGCGGTCCGGTCCGCGCCGAACACGACCGGCGGCCGGAGACCTACGCGACGCTCGCCGAGCACTTCTTCACCACGTTCCCGCAGCTGGAAGGGGTTCGGTTCACTCACGCCTGGGGCGGGGCCATCGACACCAGCACCCGCTTCTGCGTCTTCTTCGACACGAGTCACCACGGCAAGGTCGCCTACGCCGCCGGATTCACCGGCCTCGGCGTCGGCGCCACCCGCTTCGGGGCCGAGGTCATGCTCGACCTCCTCGCCGGCGAGCACACCGAGCGCACCGGCCTGGAACTCGTACGACGCAAGCCGCTGCCCTTCCCGCCCGAGCCCGTCCGCTCGATCGGCATCGGCATCACCCGCTGGTCCATGGCGCGCGCCGACCTCGACGAGGGACGCCGCAACCTCTGGCTGCGCACCCTCGACCGCTTCGGCCTCGGCTTCGACAGCTGACCCGGCACCACCGCACCACCGCTCGACAGTCCCGCCGTCCCTCCCCGCTTCCCGCTCACGCACGACCGCCGCACACCGCCCGTACCTCACGACCGCCGTCGTCACCCTCGGCGGCGCCGCCGTCATCCCGGTCGAGTCGGTGCGCCGCACCCGCGGGCAGCCCCCGCCCGGGCCGGGGGGCCTCAGTAGCCGATCCGCACCCCGCTGACCGTGTGACGGTCGGTCAGGCCGCCGTTGGCGGCGCTGAAGCCGACCAGGACGTTGCGCGGCAGCGTGACCGCCACGTCGATGACCTGGGTGCCGTCGACCAGCACGATGAGGCGCCCGGCCGCGGTGACGTTCAGGTCGATCACATGGCTGCCGGTCCGCAGGGCGGGGACGTTCGACGAGGTCGCCGCGTACTGCAGGGTGGTTCCGGTGCCGCCGGTGGACACGGCGACGAAGTTCGCCGACGGGTCGTTGCCGTTGCGGTAGGTGTCCAGGGTCACCGCGACCCCGGGCAGCCCGCTGAAGCCGAGCCCACCGCCCCCGGCGCCCAGGGACGTCGGCGTCGCCCGTGCCGCATCGAGGAGCAGCAGCGCGAGCCCGTCGGCGCCGGTGCCGCCCGACAGGGTGGCGGTGAAGCGGGCCCGCAGCCGCGCCGAGGGCACGGAGGTGGCCTGGATCGCCGAACCCCTGACGCCGGCCGTGGCGGGGGTGAGGACGAGCGAGGTGCCGGACAGCGCGGCGCTGCCGTTGTACGTCCAGCCGTTGGGCCCCGGCGGAGGCACCGCGTACGAGGCGGCGGTGATCGCCGCCCCCCGGACGGCGTGGATGTCGGTGACGCCGCCGGTCCCGCCGCCGAACGCGAGGAACGCCGTCGGCGGCAGCGTCGCCACCGTGGTCCGGAGCCGCTCGACGCCGTCGACGGACACCGCGATCGTCTTGCCGGTGACCGTGACGGACACCGCGTGCGTGCCCGACCGCAGGTTCGGCACGTTCGGCGTGGTCGTCGCGTAGCTGAGGGTCGAGCTGGTGCCGCCGGTGGAGACACCGACGAAGTTCGTGTACGGATCGCCCGTGTTGCGGAAGGTGTCGAAGGCGACGGCCACACCGGGCAGCCCGCCGAAGCCGAGCGCGCCGCCGACACCGCCGAGCGCGGACGGCGTGGTCCTGGCCGGGTCGAGGAGCGAGAAGGACAGGCCGTCGGCGCCGGTCCCGCCACCGATCACCGTGGTGAACGACGCCTTCAGACCGTCGGTGAGCACCGGCACGGGCCAGACCGCCGTACCCCGCTGGGAGGCCGTCGCCTGCGTCAGCTGGAGGTCGTTCCCGGAGATCCGCGCGGAGCCGTTCAGCTTCCAGCCGCCCGCGCCGGGCGACGGGACGTTGACCACGGTGCCGGCGGTCCCCGTGCCGGTCAGCGTCTCCTTCAGCGCCCCCTGCCCGTCGTCGGCGGTCAGCTCGTACCCGGCCGATACGGCTCCGATGGCCGTCGGCGAGAACGTGACGGCCTGGTGGACCACGTCCTCCGGGCCGAGGACCTGGCCCTCGCTGATCGGGTTCGTCACGTGGAAGGGCGCCGCCGGCGGCTTGGCCTTGGTGATGGTGAGCGGGATGTTGCCCGTGTTGGCGATGTCGAAGGTCCTGGTGACCGACTCGCCGACCCGCACCTGACCGAAGTCCGTCGAGGTGGGCGTGATGGTGAGCTCCGCCCGCCCGGTCACCGCCGTACCCGCCAGGGAGACGGACGCGGTGCCGCTCCCGCCGGCGACCGCGACCGTCCCCGTGTGCTGCCCGGCGACGGTCGGCGCGTACGTCACCTGCACGGTGACGGACTGGCGCGGACGCACGACGGTACCCACGGCCGGCGGATCGGCGACGGTGAACGGGCCGCCGGGCAGGGAGACCGAGGAGAGGGTCTCGTCGGTCGTCCCCGTGTTCGTGAACGTCACGCCGAGCGTCTTGCGGGACGTGGTCGGCACCGTGTCGAAGTCGAGGGATCCCGGGGACGCGAGGAGACCCGGCCGGGTCCCGTAACCGGTCAGGCCGAGCGCGCTGTCGCCGACGTCCGTGGCGAAGGTCAGCGCCGACGTGTCGGCCCCCGGCGACGTGGGGGAGAAGGTCACCTGCGCGGTGTGCGCCTCACCCGCCCGCAGCGTGCGCGGCAGACCGGCCGAGGACGCGGAGAACGCGCTGCCGGCCGGGGTGCGCACCCCGGTGAGCGTCACGTCACGGGTCGCCGTGACGGTCGCCGTGACCGTACCCGAGGAGCCGACCGCGACATCGCCGGCGTCCACCGGCTCACCGTGCAGCGCCGAGTTCGCGGGACGGCCGAAGGACATCACGCGTCCGTCCCGGGTGCCCACGTAGATGCGCCCGTTGTCCGTGGCCGGCACGGCGAACTTCGACGCCACCCCGATCGGCGCCGACCAGCGGAGCCGCAGCTCCCCGTTCACGGGTACGGCGTCGTAGGCGCGCAGCTGCCCGTTGGCGCCGTTCGCCCCGTCGGAGGCGACGGCCCACACCAGCGCCGAGCCCGGGTTCGTCCCGGTCGACGTCACCACCGGCGAACCCGAGGTGTAGCCGAACCGCTGGGCGCTGCTCCCGGTGTTGCTGAGCACCGGGAGGCCCGAGCCGGACAGCCCGTACGCGAAGGCCCGCAGCGGTCCGTTGCTGCCGATGGTGTAGACGTACCCGCCCTGGCCGCCGTACACGGCGGGGTGCCCCCAGACCCCCTCGTACGGCCCGAACACGCCGACCACCTTGTCGGTTCCGCCCGGACCCTGGCTGCGTCCGCCGAGGCCGTCGCGGTCGAGGAGGAAGAGCCGGCCGTCCTTGCCGATCTCCGCGAGCAGCCGCGGGTACCGGCTGGTGCCGAAGTAGGGCTCCGGCAGGCCGACCGGGCCGCCGGAGCCCAGGTCCGTGTCGTTCAGGTCGAGTTGGGAGGCGTTGGAGGGGCTGAAGAAGTCCTGCGCCGACATCGTGCCGTCGCTGTTCACCCCGAGCCGCACCACCGACTCCGCGAGCTGGCCGGGCGGCCGGTTGCCGGGTCCGGGTGCGGGGGAGACCCCGTTGCCCGTCGAGAACAGGATCCGGCCGGGACCGTCGGAGACGAGACCGCCCCCGCTCATCCACACACCGGCCATGCCGTTCGCCGACGCGTCCTCGGTCGCCCACAGCGTGGTCCTGCGGGTCGTGGTGTTGACTCCCATGACGTAGCCCACGTACGGCCCGCGGTCGCAGTGCGAGGCGAAGGCCGCGTACACCGAGCCGCCCATGAGGAGCAGCCCGGGCCGCTGCCCGGCGGTGTACGGGTTGAACGCGCGCCCGGGGTCGTTCACCGGCGCGCCCGCCACCTTGACCGGCCAGCCCGCCCGCTCGGCGCCCGTCGCGGGGTCGAGGGCGTGCACGTACCAGTTGGGGTGCTGGACGTCGGGGCCGTCGTTCACCTTCGACGTCAGGTAGACGGCGTTGCTGACCGGGTCGTACACCGGGGTCGACGTGACCCCGATGTTCGGCACCAGGTCCCCGCAGCTGACGGCGGAGGCGGGCCACGGCGCGCCGAGGTCCTTCGTCCAGCCGATGCCGCCGGTGGCCGCGTCGATGCCGTACGCCTTGTTGTTCTCCGTGGCGGCGATCAGCGTCCGCCCCACCACCAGAGGCTGGGCGTAGACCTGGCCGTCGACGGGGGTGGAGAACTGCAGCCCGAAGTCCGAACTGGACACCTGGTCGGGGCCGAGCCCCGGCTCGTCGTGGTCCCAGCCGGTGCGCAGGTCGTCGTGCGAGATCGTCGTCTGGTCGGCGACGAGCCGGGACGGCAGCGCGGGGGAGCCGAGGGCCGTCGCCGGCCCCGCGGTCAGGGAAATCGTCAGAGACATCGTCAGCAGCCGGGTGATCGCCCTGCGTCGGCCGGTCATCTCCCCCACCTTCACGTGGACCCACGAGGACGAAGACCGGGGCGCTCCGCCGGCCCCATCCTGAACCGTCCGTCCGCGCACGTACACCCCTCTTCCCCCGGCCCTTCCCGAGGTCCACCCGATCGGGCCCGGTCCGGTGCCCGGCGGGGCGCGTTAGCGGAACGTCAGCGGGACGTGAGCGGCAGGCGGGAGAGTGGGGCGCGTCCCGTCCTGACCAGGCCGGATCCGGGGCGGGCCGTGGGGGCCCGCACCGGGTCCGGCCCGGTCGGGACGCGAAAGGGCCCCGCGACGGGCCCCGCGCGAACTCCTCTCTTCCCCAGGAGGCATCATGCGACGACGGACCTTCCTCACGGGCTCCCTCATCGGCGCGGCGGCGGCCGCCGTCCCGCTCGACACCCTGCTCGCCCCCGTGGCCCCGGCCGCGGCCACTGCGCCGGTCACGTCCCTGGCCGAGCTGCAGAGCGCGATCGACCGGGCCGTCGCCGGCGACCGGATCGTCGTCGCGGACGGCACGTACACCGTCCCGCCGGGCGGCGCCCTCACCGTCACGGGCAGGAAGGGCACCGCCGGCGCGCCCATCACCGTCGTCTCCGCGTCCCGGGGCGGCGCCGTGCTGCGCGGCGAGCGCAGTTTCGTCTTCCGCGACTCGGCCTACGTCACGCTCAGCGGCTTCGCGTTCCGGCAGAGCGAGACGCTCGCGATCCCGGCGGACAGCACCGGCATCCGGCTGACCCGCAACGACTTCCAGCTCGCCGACGAACCCGGCCTCGACTGGGTCCTGGTGGAGGGCGACGACGCCAAGATCGACCGGAACCGGTTCCACGACAGGACCACGCAGGGCATCTTCCTCGTCGTCGACGGCCCCGGCACGACCGCCGTCGCCCAGCGCCTCCACGTCTTCAGGAACCACTTCGCCCGCCACGGCTACACCGGCGCCAACGGCGGCGAGTCGATCCGGCTCGGCGTCAGCAGCCGGGCGCTGTCCGGCGCCCACGCGATCGTGGAGTACAACCTGTTCGAGCGGTGCGACGGCGACCCCGAGGCCATCTCGGTGAAGTCCTCCGACAACACCATCCGCCACAACACGATCCGCGACAGCCAGGGCGGCATCGTGCTCCGCCACGGCAACCGGACCACCGTGGAGGGCAACCACCTGCTCGGCGGCAAGGAGGGCATCCGCCTCTACGGCAACGACCACCTCGTCGTGAACAACCACCTCGCCGGCCTGACCGGCCGCGCGCTCGTCATCGGCAGCGGCACCACCCGCGACCACACCGACGGCGAGACCACCGAGCAGCGACGCGGCAACGACGCGTGCGACGGCGCCGTCATCCTCCACAACACCTTCCGCGGCAACAGGAGTTGCCTCTCCGGAGAGAGCCGCACGTACGAACCCCGGGACGTCGTCGTCGCCGACAACCTCCTCGTCGGCGACGCCGGCAGCCTCGTCGCCCTGGGCCGCACCAGCGGCTTCACCTGGCAGGGCAACATCCTCTGGGGCGCTGCCGCCGACGGCACCCTGCCCGCCGCCGGCTACACCCGCGTCGACCCGCGCCTCCTGCCCGGCGCCGACGGCATCCACCGCCTGGCGGCGGACAGTCCCGCGATCGGCGCGGCCACCTTCACCGGCGTCCTCGTCACCGAGGACATCGACGGCGACCCGCGCGGCACCCCCCGTGACGTCGGCGCGGACGAGTACGCCGCCACCGCGCCCCTCCGCCGCCCCCTCACCCCCGCCGACGTCGGCCCCAACGCCTCCTGACCGGCCGCGGGAGCCCCCGGCCGGCGGACGGCGGGCCGGGGATCCGCCCGGTCAGCTCGTGACGGCCACCGTGGTCGCCACGGCGACCGCGGCCATCGCGGCCCGCATGTCGCGGATCGCCTTCCGGACGTCCTCGGCGACCCACCGGCCTTCCGTGATCCGCTCCAGGCGGGGCGCGACCTGCTTGCGGGGCACGTCGGGGAAGGCCAGGCGGTGCAGCTTCGCGCCGTGGACGAGGGCGAGCAGGCCGGCGGTGCGCGCGTCGGGCCCGGCGCCGCCGGCACCGCCGCGCGGACCCTCGGCGCGGCCTCCGCCCAGCCCGAGCTCCTCCAGGCCATGGGCCGCGACCCGGGCCTCACCCGGGCACAGGCCCTCAGCCGCCTCGCCTACGAGGCCGAGGCCGGCGCCACCGCCGCCCACTGCGGCCGGGCGGGCACCACCACCAGCGGCTTCAACCAGGTCGCGCGGGGCACCTTCCAGGGCTCGGTCTTCCCCGGCAACGACATGGCCCGGGTCGCGGCCGACTCCAGCTGGACCTCCACCCCGTACGTCAAGGGCTCCGGCGGCTCCGGCACCTGCTCCAGCGGCGGCACCACCTTCTTCCAGCCGCTGAACCCGCTGCTCCGGAACTACGGTCTGACCCTGAGGACCACGGGCACCGACCCCGGCCCCGGCCCCGGCGAACCCCAGCCGGGCGGCACCTGGACCCGAGGGGGGAACCGCGGCGCCCCTTCGCGGGACCAGGCCGCACCCTCAGGACCCGGCGAGCCCGCCCCGGGCGATGACCTCCGCGTACCAGCGGGCACTGTCCTTCGGCGTCCGGCGCTGCGTGGCGAAGTCGACGTGGACGATGCCGAACCGCTTGCTGTAGCCGTACGCCCACTCGAAGTTGTCGAGCAGCGACCACAGGAAGTAGCCCCGCACGTCCGCGCCGTCCGCGAGCGCCCGGTGCACCGCTGCCAGGTGCGCGTGGAGGTACGCCACCCGCTCGGGGTCCTTCACCCGGCCCGAGGGGTCGGCGTAGTCGTCGTACGCCGCGCCGTTCTCCGTGATCACCAGCGGTACGCCGGGCAGCTCGTCCCGCAGCCGGACGAGGAGCTCGTGCAGTCCGTCCGCGTCCACCGGCCAGTCCATGGCGGTCCGCGGCCCCGGCGCCGGCTCGAAGCGGACGTGCCGCTCCGCGCCCGCCCACGGAGACGGCGACTCGGACGAACCGGCCGCGACGACGGCGGGGGAGTAGTAGTTGATGCCGAGGGAGTCGATCGGCGCGGCGGCCGCCGCGAGGTCCCCGTCCTGGACGAAGGACCAGTCGGTGACCGCCGCCGTGTCACGGACCAGGTCCTCCGGCAGCCGCCCGTGGAAGACGGGGTCGAGGAAGATCCGGTTGCCCACCGCGTCGATCCGCCGGGCCGCGTCGACGTCCTCGGGCGCCTGCGAACGGGCCCGCACCGCGTGCAGGTTGAGGGTCAGGGACACCTCGGCGGAACCGGGCAGCGCGCCGCGCAGCACGCGCGCCGCGAGCCCGTGGGCCAGGTTGAGGTGGTGGGCGGCGCGCAGCGCGGCGAGGTCGCTGGTGCGGCCCGGCGCGTGCACCCCGTTGCCGTAGCCGAGGAACGCGGCGCACCACGGCTCGTTCAGCGTCGTCCAGGTCGCCACCCGGTCTCCGAGGGCGTCCGCCATGATGCCCGCGTACTCGGCGAAGCGGTACGCGGTCTCCCGGTGGGGCCAGCCGCCCGTGTCCTCCAGCTCCTGCGGCAGGTCCCAGTGGTAGAGCGTCGCCACCGGGCGGATGCCCGCCTCCAGGAGCGAGTCGGCGAGGCGCCGGTAGAAGTCCAGGCCCTTGTGCACGGCGGGGCCGCGCCCGGTCGGCTGGACCCGGGGCCACGCGACGGAGAAGCGGTAGTCGGTCACCCCGAGCCGCCGCATGAGGGCGATGTCCTCGTCGACGCGGTGGTAGTGGTCGGCCGCGATGTCACCGGTGTCGCCGTTGCGGACCTTGCCCGGCGTGCGGCTGAAGGTGTCCCAGATGGACGGCGTGCGGCCGTCCTCGGCGGCGGCCCCCTCGATCTGGTAGGCGGCGGTGGCGGTGCCCCAGCGGAAGCCCTCGGGGAACCGGAGGGCGGCCGTGGTGTCGGTGTGGGTGTCGAGCGCGGTCATGGGAAGGGAACTCCCTCGGGTCGGGACGTCTTGGGGGAGAGAATGGGGGGGAGGAGGGCAGGTGCCGTGCCGGCCGGAGGGCGGAGAGCCGGCGGGATGGGGCGGGGCCGCGGTGGGTCAGCCCTTGACCGCGCCCTGCATGATGCCGCCCACGATCTGGCGGCCGAGCAGTCCGAAGACCAGCAGCACCGGGAGGGTGCCGAGCAGCGTGCCCGCCATGATCACGGACTGGTCGTGGACGTAGCCGCCGCCGAGCTGGCGCAGCGCGACCTGGACGGTGGGCTCGGAGGAGGTCAGGGCGACGACCGGCCAGAAGAAGTCGTTCCACGCCGCCATGAAGGTCAGCAGCCCGAGCACCGCCATGCCGGGCCGGGCCACGGGCACCACGATCGACCAGAAGATCCTGGCCGTGGACGCGCCGTCGACCCGGGCCGCCTCGATCAGCTCGTCCGGCAGCGACTGCACCAGGTACTGCCGCATGAAGAACACCCCGAACGCGGACACCAGACCCGGCAGGATCACCGCCTGGAGCTGGTTCACCCACCCCAGTTCGGCGATCAGCATGAACAGCGGGATGACACCCAGCTGCGGCGGGATCATCATCGTGCCCACCGTGACCGCGAGCAGCGCGCCCCGCCCCCGGAAGCGCAGCTTGGCGAAGGCGAACCCGGCCAGCGTGCAGCACAGTACGGTGCCGAGGGTGATCGAGCCCGACACGATGAGGGAGTTCAGCAGCGCCTTGCCGATGTCCGCCTCCTCGAGGACCGCCTCGAAGTTCCGCATCAGGTGGGGGCCCGGCAGCAGTGCCGGCGGGACCCGGGCCAGATCGGCGTTGGAGCGGCTGGCGGCGACGATCGTCCAGTAGAAGGGGAACGCGGACACCAGCACGGCGAGGATCAGGATCGTGTACGCGACCGGCCCGGCGTGCAGGGTGCGCCCCGCCCGCGAGGACCGTCGGCGCGGCCGTCCGGTACGACCGGAGGTCGGGCCGGAGGCCGGCGGGGTGGCGGGGGCGGCCGGCGCCGAGGCCGCCGCGGGGGCGATCGGCGCGGTCATCGGCCGGCCTCCTTGCGGGAACGGCGGCGCGCGATCAGGGCGTTGACCCCGACGAGCACCACGATGAGCAGGAACATCACCCAGGCGATGGCCGCGGCCCGGCCCAGGTGGAAGAAGCCCCAGCCCTGCTCGTACATGTAGAGGCCGAGCGTCTGGTACTGGTGCGAGATGCCGCCCGAGATCTGGCCTTCGAGCAGCAGCGGCTCCCCGAACAGCTGGGTCGCGCCGATCGTGGAGACGACGACGGTGAAGACGATCGTGGGCCGCAGACCGGGCAGCGTGACGTGGAAGAACTGCCGCCACCGCGAGGCCCCGTCCATCGCGGCGGCCTCGTACAGCTCGTTCGGGATGGACTGCATGCCCGCCAGGTAGATCAGGGCGTTGTAGCCGGTCCACCGCCAGATGACGATGCTCGACACGGCGATCTGGGAGGCGACCGTGTCGTTCTGCCAGTCCACGGGGTCGATGCCGACCACGCCCAGGACGTAGTTGACGAGCCCGAAGTCGCTCCCGAAGAGCTGGGCGAAGACGAGGGTGGCGGCCGCCACCGAGGTCGCGTACGGCAGCAGGATCGCGGTCCGCAGGAAAGTGCGTCCCCGCAGCCGGTAGTTCAGCAGGTGCGCCAGGCCGAGCGCCATCACCAGCTGCGGCACGGTGGAGAGCACGCCGATGGTGAAGGTGTTGCGCAGCGCGAGCCAGAAGTACTCGTCGCCGAGGAGGGCGGTGTAGTTGCCGAAGCCCCGCCACTGCATGTCGCCGGGCGTCTGGAGCTCCACCCGGTACAGCGACACGTACGCCGTGTAGACCAGCGGGAACAGGCCGAACGCGGCGAACAGGGTGAAGAACGGGGCCAGATAGGCGTAAGGCGAGAACGTCCGCCAGGCCCGCAGGGCGGATCCCCGCCGCCGGGGCGGCGCGATCCGGCCCGGCGGCGCCGGCGCCTGGGATGCGGTGAGGGTCACGGTGCGGCCCTTCGGTGAGAGGTCGGGGAGGAGAGTGCCGGGCACCCGGCTGTGCGGGTCGGCCGAGGGTGCGGGTCGGCCGACCGCGCGGGTCAGCCGATGGTGTTGGCGACACCCTTCTGCGCGTTCGACCAGGCCTTCTCGGGCGAGGTGCCCTTGCGCTCGACCTCGCTGAGGGCGTTGGTGATCTGCTGGGCGATGTTCTGGTCGTGCACGCCGAGGACCTGGACGGGGGCGGCCTTCGCCGCGTCGCCGAAGATCTTCCCGATCGGGGCGTCGGAGAAGAACGGGTCCTTCGCGTCGGCGACCTCCTCGATCGCGCCGGTGGCGGAGGGGAAGTTGCCCTGCTTCTCGAAGAGGCGGGTCTGCTGCTCGGGGGCGGTGAGCCACTTGATCAGCTCGTACGCCTCCTTCTTGTGCGCGGCGCCCTTCGGCACGGCCAGGTAGGAACCGCCCCAGTTGCCGGCGCCGCCGGGGAGCGGGGCGACGTCCCACTTGCCCTTGCCGGTCTCACCGGCCTGGCCCTTGATGTAGCCGAGCATCCAGGCGGGGCAGGGGATGGTGGCGAAGGAGCCGGCGGCGAAGGCCTGGTTCCACGCCGGGGACCACTGGTCGAGCTTGGCGCTCAGGCCGTCCTGGGCCGCCTGGACGGAGTGGTCCCAGGCGGTGCGGAGGGCCGGGTTCTCCTCCCAGATCAGCTTCCCGGAGGCGTCGTAGTACCGCTCCCTCTCCTGCCCGATCATGATCGAGTAGAGGCTGCCGACGCTGTCGAGCCAGGCGCTCTTGCCGGTCGCCTTCGCCTTGTACTGCTTGCCGAGGTCCAGGTAGCCGTCCCAGGTGGCCCACTTCTTGGCCAGTTCGTCGCGGTCGGTGGGCAGTCCCGCCTGCTTGAACAGGTCCGTCCGGTAGCACATCGCCTCGGGGCCGACGTCCGTGCCGAGCCCGAGGACCTCGCCGCCCTTGCCGGTGGCGGCGGCCCACTTGGCGGGGGCGAACTGGTCCTTCAGGGCGTCCGCGCCGTACTTGCGGAGGTCGGTGAAGCGGTCGGCCTGCTGCTGGGTGACGGAGGCGATCCGGCCCACCTCGATGCCCTGGACGTCGGCGAGCCCGCCGCCGCCGGCGAGGCGGGTCTGGAGGGACTTCCAGTAGTCGGCCTCGTCCTCGGTGTCCGTCTGCTTGATCGTGACGCCGGGGTGGAGCTTCTCGTACTCGGCGTAGAGGCCGGCCTCCTTGTATCCGAAGGAGCCGAACAGGTCCACGGTGATCGTGACCTTGCCGCCCGCGCCGTCCGAGGACGTGTCGTCCGTCGAACCTCCGCAGGCGGCGAGGAGTGCCCCGGTGAGCGCGACCGCCCCCAGGCGGACGGCGGCTCTCTTGGCGGCTCGGGCGATGGGCATGGGAAGCCTCCCTTGGTTCCGGAACGAGCGAGAGCGGTTGAGAGCGCTCTCAAGGCTGCGGAGGGAGCGTGCCCGCGCGGCGGCTCATCCGTCAAGGCTCGAAGGCGTAACGGACGAGACACGGCCTCAACTCCCCGCTGTGTTCAATCTCTTGACACACCTGTTTCGAGGGTTTTACGTTTCCGGCCATCTGAGAGCGCTCTCAGGCGTGGCTCGGCCCGACGCCCAACGCACGCACAACCCCTCGCTCAGCACACGCACAGTCCCTCGCTCAGCACACGCGACAGCCCCGCTCAGCCCCTCGCCCACGCGATCCCCGACTCCGCGACGACATGAGGTGCCGTTCATGCCAGCCCCCCGCACAAGGCCGGCCGCAGCGCTGGTCCTGGTCTCCGCCCTCGCCGCCCTGGGCCTGGGTCCCGCCGCCGCCCCGGCGGCAGCGGCCACCGTGCCCACGGGCGCCGGAAGCTACTCCGACACCCGCCCCGCCGGAACCTCCGGCCCCACCACCAACACCGGCGCGCCGGTCACCCCCAAGGTCACCCCCGCCGCCCAGGGCAAGCCGGTCCCCACCAACGACTGGTGGTCCTCCCTCGCCTTCCAGCGCTACGGCGACAACCCGTACTCCACCCCCATGTACGGCCACCCGCTCACCTACCAGGCCGTCGCCGGGGGCCTGGAGATCGGCTACCCGACCAGCCCCGCCGTCGTCGGCGACGGGCGCCAGTACGAGTTCGCGCACAAACGCGACCTCACCCTCGGCCTCACCGGCCTCAACTCGCCGGACACCAAGGCCGACGCCTGGTCCGACTGGACCGTCACCCCCTACTGGTCCGACGGCTCCCGCACCCTGCGCACCACCATCGGCCACGGCATGCCCTTCGTGTACGCCAAGGGCAGCGGAGGCGACGCCCGGATCACCACCGCCGAGACGCCCGCCGTTTTCGCCGACCAGGGCAACGTCCTCGGCATCACCGTCGCGGGCCACCACTACGCCCTCTTCGCGCCCACCGGCACCGACTGGAACGTCTCCGGCACCACGGTCACCGCCGGCCTCGGCGGCAAGGACTACTTCTCCGTCGCCGTCCTGCCCTCCACCGACGCCCTGGCGACCTACCGGAAGTACGCCTACAGCTTCGTCACCGGATCCACCGTGAACTGGAGCTACGACGCGGGCACCGTCCGGGCCACCTACGGCCTCACCACCGAGGCCAAGGAGGGCACCGAGCGAGGCACCCTCCAGGCCCTCTACCGCCACCAGTGGCTGCACACCACCGACCCGCTCACCCCGTACACCTACGTCTCGCCCCGCGGCACCATGAAGGTCCGCGAGTCCGCCTCCTTCACCACCTCCCAGCGCGCCGCCGCCACCCTGCCCGCGCTCCCCGGCGGCACGGGCGCGGACACCGCCCGGCTGCGCGGCTACCTGAACGAGGTGGCCAACGCCTCCGACCCCTTCTCCGGCGCCGTCGACACCTACTGGACCGGCAAGGCCCTCGGAAAGCTCGCCCAGCTCGTCCCGCTCGCCGACCAGATCGGCGAGGGCGCGATCCGCGACAAGCTCCTCGGCCTGATGAAGGGCCGCCTCCAGGACTGGTTCACGGCCGGAGGCGCCAGCGAGTTCTCGTACGACAGGACGTGGAGGACCCTCACCGGCTACCCCGCCTCCTACGGCAGCGACACCGAACTCAACGACCACCACTTCCACTACGGCTACTACGTGTACGCCGCCGCGATCGTCGCCCAGTACGACCCCGCCTGGGCCGCCGACTCCGCCTGGGGCGCCATGGTGAAGACCCTGGTCCGCGACACCGCCAACCCCAGCCGCACCGACGGCTCCTTCCCCTTCCTGCGCGGCTTCGACGTCTACGCCGGGCACAGCTGGGCCAGCGGCCACCAGGGCTTCGCCGCCGGCAACAACCAGGAGTCCTCCTCCGAGTCGACCAACCTCAGCGCCGCGCTCGTCCTGTGGGGCGCGGCCACCGGTGACACCGCCCTGCGCGACCTCGGCACGTACCTGCTCACCACCGAGGGCGAGGCCATCGCCCAGTACTGGTTCGACGCCGACCAGCAGGTCTTCCCCGCCTCCTTCCAGCACGACACCGTCGGCATGGTCTGGGGCAGCGGCGCCGCCTACTCCACCTGGTGGACCGCCAACCCCGAGGAGATCCACGGCATCAACGTCCTCCCCGTGACCGGCGGTTCGCTCCACCTCGGCGCACGCAAGGACGCCGTCCGGCGCAACATCGCCGAGATGGAACGGGAGAACGGCGGCCCCGCCGTCGAATGGCGCGACATCCTCTGGGAGTTCCAGTCCTTCGCCGATCCCGCCGCCGCCAAGGCCAAGTGGGACGCGGGGAACGCCGGGTACACCCCGGAAGCGGGCGAGTCCAAGGCCCACACCTACCACTGGCTCACCGCACTCGACACCCTCGGCGCCCCCGACGCCACCGTCACCGGCTCCCTGCCCACCTCCGCCGTCTTCCTCAAGGGCACCACCCGCACCTACGTCGCCCACAACCACGGCACGACCGCCCGCACGGTGACGTTCTCCGACGGCAAGTCCCTCACCGTCCCCGCCCGTTCGACCGCCACCGGCAGCGGGACGGGCGGCACCGACCCCGGCCCGGACCCGGAGCCGTCCACCGGCAACACCTTCCAGCTCCGCACCGGCGGGACCCTCACCACGGCCACCGGCGCCACCGCGGGCAGCGACACCATCGCCTCCGCCGGCGGTGCCAACCACGACGGCACTCCGAACCGGCCGCTCGTCTACGAGGTCAGGGGGGTCAACGGCACCCTCAGGTCCGGCGGCGCCACCGCCTTCCGCCTCCAGGTGGACGCGGGCACGGCCGTCGGCCTCGGCCAGCAGGCCAGGATCAGCTACGACCTCACCGGCGACGGCACCTTCGACCGGACGGAGACCTACCACTACTTCGCGACCGACCCGGTCACCGGATGGGAGGAGTACGCCCAGGCACGTGGCCTGAAGTCCGCCACCGGCACGCTCGGCGACCTGCGCGGCGGCACGGTCCGCCTGGAGGTCTGGAGCGCCATCGGCAACGGCGACTCGCGGCTCCAGACCGGCACCGACCGCTCCGTGGTCGTCATCCCGTACGACTGACCGCGGGCGTCCGGTGAGACGGCGGCGGGTCCGGGGAGTCCCCCGGGCCCGCCGCTCCTCGTACGGGCTTCCTCCCGGCCTCAGGCCGACGCGCGGCGGACCAGCGACGTCGGGGTGATCACCGACGCGGGGACCTCCGGGCCGGTCCCGTCGAGCAGCCTCATCAACAGCTTCACCATCAGCCGGCCCATGCCCTCGATGTCCTGGTGCACCGTGGTGAGGGCCGGTTCGGTCCTGCGGACCACCGAGTCCATGTCGTCGAAGCCGACGACGGCCACGTCCTCGGGCACCCGCACGCCCCGCTCGCGCAGGGTGCGCAGCGCGCCCGACGCCATCAGGTCGTTCGCGACGAACACGCCGTCGACGTCCGGCCGGCGGTCGAGCAGTTCCGCCATCGCGCGCGCCCCGCTCTCCTCGGTGAAGTCGCCCTGGCACAGCAGGGCGGGATCGGCGTCGATGAGGACGTCCCGGTAGCCGTGGACCCGGTCGACCGCGGACGTCTGGTCGGGCGGCCCCGAGATGTGGGCGATGGCCCGCCGGCCCAGGCTCAGCAGGTGCCGCACCGCCTCCCGGGCGCCGCCGCGGTTGTCGCAGTCGACGAACGGGATGGTGGGCGCGGTGCCGGGGGCGGGCCGGCCGCCGAAGACCACGGGGATCCTGGCCCGGTCGATCACGGCCGGCAGCGCGTCGTCGCTGTGCAGCGAGAACGCCAGCGCGCCGTCGACGTGCCCGCCGCCGAGATAGCGGGCGATCCGGTCGTGATCGCCCGGCCCCTCCACCCACAGCAGCACCAACTGGGCGTCGTGCGCCGTCAGTTCCCGGCTGATACCGCGTACCTGCTGCTCGAAGAACGGATCCGAGAACACCCGGAACTCCGGCTCCGCGATGATCACCGCCACGGCGCCGTTGCGTCGGGTCACCAGGGTCCGCGCCGCGTGGTTGGGGACGTAGCCGAGCTCCTCGACGGCCCGGCGCACCTTCTCGACCAGCGGAGAGCGCACGCCGGCGCCCCCGTTGACGACCCGCGAGGCCGTGGCGCGGGACACGCCCGCGTGCGCGGCGACGGCTTCCAGCGTGGGGCGGGACCCCGTGGTCGGTTCGGTCACGGCGGGCGCTCCTCGGCTGCGTCGGATGGTGGGCGGGCGGCGGTCCGCGGCCCCGGACGACGCCCCGGGTCCGCGGTCCCGTGTGTACCAGGATATCCGCAGGCCCACCCAGCCTGAGAGCGCTCCCAGACTCTGCTCCGGGGACTGCTTCCGGGTCTGCTCCCCGGTCTGCTCCCGGGCTCTCGCCCCGGACGGGGAAGCATCTTGCCCCGGACGGGGGAAGCGTCTTGCCCAGGGTAGGGACCCGCCTTGCCCTCGGAAGGGACCCGCCTTGCCCCGGGCGGGCGTACCACCCGGCCCCGTCTGACGTCGGCTCCGCTCAGCTCCGCGCGCCCTTCCCCGGTGTGCCCGGACCGCGGAGCGCCGCGCGGGCGGCCCGGTAGGCCTCGGCGGGATCGGCGTGCGGCACGGCGGCCGGCTGCCAGTCGCCGTAGCGCTCGACGTACGGGTGCCAGAGGCCGTCGGGGCCGTACCGGAGCTGGACGCGGGCCGGCGCGTCGGTGAGGTGGTTGTGGTGGCGCTCCACCGGAGCCGTCGGCGCGGGCCGGAACGGCTGCACGGCGTGCTCCGCCGCGGCGAGGACCTCGGGGTCGGCCGGCCGCGGGGCGAGGTGGGTCGCGACGCCGGCCGGGCCTCCGAACCGGTACGCGATGGCCAGCTGCCGTGTCCGCGGCACGGTGAGCCCGAGGCGCGCGGCGGCGGCCTCCAGGTGCGCGTCTCCGTGCCGGGCGGTGAAACGGGCGATGTCGACCGTGACGGCGTCCGCCGTCACCGCGGCGGGCGTCCCGCCCCACGGGTCGTCGAGCAGCGCGGCCGCACGGCCCGCGGCGTCGGCGACCAGCACGCGCAGCACGTCCACGGAGGGGAGGGGCGCCGGGGGCGGTCCGTCGGGGCCGTCCAGGACGGGAGGGGCGCCCGCGCCCGCTGCGACGCGTTCGACCGCGTCGGCGGCGGACGGCGGGACCGGGGCGGGCGAGGTGCTCATCCGAGGCCTCCCAGGCCGACGAGGTCGGCGAGTTCGCGGTCGGTGAGGCGGGCCAGGCCCGAGTCCCCCGAGGCGAGGACCGTGTCCTGGAGCGTCCGCTTGTGGGTGAGGAGCTGGTCGATCCGGTCCTCGATCGTGCCCCGCGTGATGAGACGGTGCACGGTGACGGTCCGCCGCTGCCCGATCCGGTGCGCGCGGTCGGACGCCTGGTCCTCGACGGCGGCGTTCCAGCTGCGGTCGAAGTGGACGACATGGCCCGCCCTGGTCAGGTTGAGACCGGTGCCGCCCGCCTTCACGGAGAGCAGGAACAGCGGTGACCGCCCCGCCTGGAAGGCGTCGACGAGCTCCTGCCGCCGCCGCGTGTTCAGGCCGCCGTGCAGGAACAGCGGGCGATGCCCGAGATGCGTCAGGTGCTGTTCCAGCAGCCGGCCCATGGTGACGTAACCGGTGAACACGAGCGCCGCCTCACCGCGCCCGGTGATCGTCTCGACCAGGTCGTCCAGCGCCTCCAGCTTGGCCGAACGGGCGGTGAACTCCCGTACCCGATCCGCACCGGGGTGCTCCTCGCCCCAGTAGTGGGCCGGATGGTTGGTGATCTGCTTCAGGGCGGTGATCAGCTTGAACACCAGACCGGACCGGGCCAGGGAAGGGGCGTCGGCGAGCTGCTCCATCGTCTCGCGGACCACCGCCTCGTACAGCGCGACCTGTTCGGCGGTGAGCTCCACGATCCGCCGGGACTCGACCTTCGCGGGCAGCTCGGGGGCCACGTGCGGGTCGGTCTTGCGGCGGCGCAGCAGGAACGGCGCGACCAGCCGCGCGAGGGCCCGCGCGGCAGGGCCGTCCGGCTCGCGCTCGGCCGCCGCCGCGTAGCGGGACCGGAAGGCCTTCAGCGTCCCGAAGAGGCCCGGGTTGACCCAGTCGAGCAGCGTCCACAACTCGGAGAGGTTGTTCTCGACGGGCGTGCCGGTGAGGGCCAGCCGCGTCGTGGAGACCAGGCCGCCCAGCCTGCGTGCCGTCGACGAGGCCGCGTTCTTGGCGTGCTGGGCCTCGTCGGCGATCACCAGGTCCCAGGTGCGGGCCGCGAGCGCCTGGTCGCGGCGCAGCACCCCGTAGGTGGTGAGGACGACGGCACCGTCGGCGACGGATCCGAGGCTCCGCCGCGTGCCGTGATAGACGGTCACGTCGAGATGCGGCGCGAACCGTCCGATCTCCCGCTCCCAGTTCGTCACCAGCGACGAAGGGCACACCACCAGGACCGGACCGCGGTGCCCCTCCTCCTGCCGGTGCAGGATGTACGCGATCGCCGTGAGCGTCTTGCCGAGCCCCATGTCGTCGGCGAGCACCGCCCCGAACCCGAGCCGGCCCGTGTGCCCCAGCCAGGCCAGCGCCCGCCGCTGGTACGCGCGCAGCACGGCGTCCAGCCGGGCGGGCGCGGCCACCGGCGGCGCGTGCTCGCCCTGCCGCAGGACCTCGACGACCGCGGCCAGGTCCCCACCCGCACGGCACGGCACCATGAGCCCGTCGACGCTCACCGAACCGGTGAGGGCCGCCGCCAGGGCCTCGACGCCGGCCAGCCGCCCGATCTCGCGCCGCCGCAGCCGCCCCGTCGTCACGGCGTCGAGCAGCACCCACCGGCCCCGCACCCGGACGAGCGGCCGGGCCGCCTCCGCGAGTTCGTCCATCTCCGCCTCGCTCAGCACGTCCCCGCCCAGCGCCACCTGCCAGCGGAAGTCGAGCAACGCCTGGAGACTGAACCGGGGCACGCCCCCGGTCGCACGCGGCGCCCCGGCGTGACCGGCCCCCTCCGCCCGGCCCGCGCCCTCCGCGCCCCGCACGGCTCCGCCCACGACGGCGTGCGCCGACAACCGGTCCCGCAGCCCGGCCGGCCACCGCACCACGAGACCGTCCCCGGCGAGCGCCTCCTCGGCCGCCAGAAGCCCTACGATCCCGTCCGCGTCGACCGCCAAGTCCCCGGGCGACGGCAGCAGCCCCGACAACACCGGGCACCGGCGGGCCAGCCGCTCGATCCGGCGGCGGACGCGCTCGCGCAGCAGATACGGCTCGACACCGGTCAGGTTCGCCTGGCCGGACCACAGACGGCGGACGGGGATCTCGCGACCGGGCCCGTCCGGCGCGCCGGGTCCGCCCGTGCCATGCGGCCCGTCCCGTCCCGCCGACCCGCCGGGTCCGCTCCGCCGGTCCGGCCGACGGGGCTCTCGCGCCCCGTCACGTCCGTCCGGGCGAGAGGCCGGCGCGACCGGCCCGTCGTCGACGGCCAGCAGCAGCCGGCCCGTCAGCCGCCCCGCCGCCGCCTCTTCCTCGGACGGCTCGGCGATGTCGAGCACCAGCCGGGGCGCAGGACCCTCGTCCCACCTGTCCTCGACCGCGTCGAGCCACCGCCGTACCTCGTCCGGCCCCGAGCCGGACTCGGACCCCGCCCCCGGCTCGGAAGGCCCGGCATCCGAGGCCGGCAGTCGGCTCCCGACCGCGCCGAGGAAGGGGCCCGCACCGAACAGGACGGCCGCCGGGGTGCGCACCAGGCCGTCGGCCACCGAGTCGAGGAAAGCCGGCACCGCGTCCCACGCCGTCAGCGGCCGGCCCCCGAGGGCCACCGCGTGGGCGTGCGGGGACATGCCGTGGGCCAGCGCCTCCGCCGCCCGCGCGGCGGCGATCGGCAACGGTCCGAGCCGCCACTGGTCGGCCCCGTCCGCCGTGAGCGCCGGACGGACCAGCCCCGCGGCGACCGTCTGCAGGGCGAGACGAGCCGCCCGCTCCCACTCCGCCGCCGTCGGATGCCACCCCGGGCTCCGGTCACGCCGCAGGAGTACGGGGACGGCGGCGGCCGACGGAACCCGCCACCCCACCACCGCGACGGCCGCGGCAGCCGACGGCAGCAGGACCGGACACCGCACCGGGGACAGGGGCTCCGGCAGCCCCGCCTCCGGCATAGGAGCCCCGT
This sequence comes from Streptomyces sp. NPDC043176, assembly GCF_056436715.1. Classification (NCBI taxonomy): domain Bacteria; kingdom Bacillati; phylum Actinomycetota; class Actinomycetes; order Kitasatosporales; family Streptomycetaceae; genus Streptomyces; species Streptomyces sp. NPDC043176. Next base: position 31,762 of record NZ_JBWKCA010000015.1, on the reverse strand, counting down.
CGGCCCGGTGCAACAACAGCGCGCCCGGTCCGCCCTCGCCCGGCAGGAACGAGACGGCGCAACCGGCGGCGAGGGCCTCCGCGATCGCGTCGCCGGCCGAGAGCCCCGCGGCCCGGACGGGTGCTTCCGGCGCGCGTCGCGGCCCGGGCACGGGCGGGCGTACGGGTGGACGCGCGGCGGCGGTCCTGCGCTCGCCGGCCGTGTCGGGCGCGCCGGGGGACTCGTCGCCGGCATGGGACGGTTCGCCCGCGCCGTGCGCGGCGGATCCGGCGACGGACCCGAGCCCGGCGCCCTCGGCGGACCCGGAAGGGGACCCGAGCCCGGCGCCCTCGGCGGACCCGGAAGCGGACCCGAGCCCGGCGGACTCGACGTACCCGGAAGCGGACTCGACGTACCCGGTTCCGGTGGCCCCGGTGGCCCCGGTGGCCCCGGGCCCAGCGGATCCGCCCCCGGTGGTTCCGGCCGTTCCGGCAGCGGATCGGCCCCCGACGGCGCCTTCGGGCGCCGACTCGGCGTCCTGGGCCACGAGTCGGGCCATCAGCGCCGACGCCGCCGCGCGCCGGGCGTCCGGGCGCTGCTTGGCGCGGCCGGTGCCGAGGACCTGCTCGCCGGAGTGGACGAGGGTGCAGGTGTAGGTGCAGGCGACGCTCTTCGGGGCGGCCGTGAAGGTGGGGACCGGCTTGGTGATGACCTCCAACTGGGTGTACTTGTTCAGGTACTTCACCGGATCCTGCCCGGCCGGGACCGGCTGGATCCGCACGGTGCGCGACGCCCCGCCGGCCGCGCCCGCGGCGGGGGGTTCCTCCTGCCGTTCGGGTTCGGGAAGCCCGGCCAGCTCGGCCAGGAGGGCGACCGCGCCCTGGTGGACGGCCCGGCGGCGGTCCCGGGCGGTGCGTTCGGGTCCCTCGACGACGGTGGGGGATCCGGGGTCCTGCCAGCTCCAGCCGCAGGTGAAGCCTCCTGCGGACGGGGTGACCGTGTGCCGGAGTGCCGCGCCCCGCGCGTCCGCGTGCCAGCGGAGGAGCGTGGCCGCCGCCGACTGCATGTGGGCCGCGTGGTCGAGGGCGAGGAGGCGCAGGTCGCGCCACGCGGGCCCTCGGGCGGCGAACAGCAGGACCTGCAGGTCCCGGTGGCGCAGTCGTGCCGTTCCGGCCCGGCGGGTGACCTCGGCCGCGAGTTCGGGGCCGGGTTCGCCCTCCGTCACCCGGGCGTTCAGCAGGCACTCGAAGACCTCCGTGCCCATCCCCGGCAGCGTCAGCCGGGGTGGTGCCGTTCCGGCTCCGTCCGCGTCCGGGTCGCCGACGCCGGCCAGGCGTCGCAGCAGGGCGTGGGCGGCGGCCTGCCGGGCCCGCTGCAACGACCGGGCGCTGCGGGCCGGTCCGGTCACCGGCCGGTCGGCCGGCCCGAGCCGTACCGCCACGATGTGCCGGACGTGTCCGCCCGGCAGGTGCTCGGAGGACTCCTCGTACGAGGGTGGCGGCCAGACCTCGATCTGCGTGTGGGCGGTCAGCACCTGCAGCGCCGTCTCCGAGGTGTCCTGGAGGGCGTCGACCGCCAGGCGGCGGGCCGTCAGCCACGCGGGGTGGTCGTCGGTGGCGAGGAGGAGCAGGCGCAGGTCCCGGGGCGTGAGCTGCCCGGAGCGCGCCAGCCGCTCGGCCTCGGCCACCAGCGCGGTGTCCGTCCGCCCCATGCCGATCGCCCTCTTGGCCCGCTCGTGCCAGGCCGCCGGCTGCCCGCCGGACTCCGCGGGGCCTTCGAACTGCCGGACTGCGTCGACCAGCTGAGGACGACCACTCAAGAGGAGACCCTCCGAATGCGGAACGTGATGACATGTGCGCGCTCAGTATAGGGAGCGGAGTGTGCGCGGGTGCCGACGTTCGCCGTATCACCCCCCAGGAGACGGCCGGACATGGCTCCGCCCCGCACGCGAGCGGCGCGCGGGGCGGAGCCGTCGGGTCGTTCCCGGGTCAGCCGACGACCGGCGCCCCGACCTGGTTCGGGGTCCCGGCGGCCGCCCGGGGGGCGAGCGCCTTCTGCGCGAGGACGCCGAAGACCACCGCGAACACCGCCCACATGACCAGCTGGACGGCGAGCGAGGCCAGTCGGAACTCCCAGAGCAGCGCGGCCGGGAAGCCGGCCTTGACCGCGTCGTCGTTGTCCGGCAGCACCGCGAAGGCGACGGCCGTCACGACGACGAAGCCGGCACCGGCGGCCAGGGTCGCGTTCCAGTTGCCCAGACGCGGCGCGAGCCGCCGCCCCGCGATCACCGCGGCGACGCCGAGGAGCACGCTGAGCAGGATCATCAGGAAGAACAGCGTCGTGCGCTTCCCGATCGTGTCCGGATTGCCGACGGCCGGCGGGGTCGCCGGGTACTTCAGGAACGGCACCAGGTAGACGGTGGTGAACGCGGCCGCCGCGACGAGCGCCGCGGTCGCCCGCGGGCTGAACCGGCCGACGCGTCCCAGGGCGAAGGAGAACGCGAGCGCGGCGATGCCGCCGAGCGCCACTCCGTACACCAGGACGCCGGTGGCCAGACCGAAGGTCGACTGGACGTCGCGGCTGACCGCTTCCTCCTCCTCGGCCGACTCCTCGGCGGCGCCGTGACCGGCGTGCGCCCCGGCCTCGGCATGGGCCTCGTGGGCGGCCTGGGCCTCCTCGACGGCGATCGCGCCGTTCACGGAAGGCTCACCCACCACGTAGGCGACGGTGAAGGCGAAGAGCCCGGCGATCAGGCCCGCGAGCATGCCACGGACCAGCAGGGTTCTGACAGTTGAGGCGTGCATGTGCGGAACGCCCCTCAGTGGCAGGGGAAGCCGAGCAGGTGGCGACCGTCGTGCACCCACTCGTGCACGTCGGAGCCGGCGAACAGCGAGGTGGCACCCTGCTCGGCGCCGACGAAGTAGAGCGCGATCAGGGCCAGAAGGCCGACGAAGAAGGCCCAGGGAAGGACGGCCCGGACGGGCAGCGGAGCCGGTACGGCCACGGAAGGGGCGGAAACGGCAGCGGAGACGACAGCCTCGGCCATGATGAAACCTCCTGTGGGAACTCGCGTCCCAAACGGTGGTGCAAGACGACGGTCCACGGGTCTGACTTCCCGCGGCGTCACCTTCCGGGCCGCCGCGGCTTACAGTGGCGCGACCGTGCCGGGTTCTCACCGGACTTCCGTCTCGCCGTCGTCACGCTGTTCAGATGTCGCCTGACCGTACCGCGTGCGGGGGCCGCCGCCAAGACCGTGAGGCCTGGATCACTCTCCGTACGCCCCACGAGGACAAGGAACCCGATGACAGTCCGGCTGACGCTGATCTCCCCGGCGACGAGCGAGGCGATGCGCGAGGTGCGCTTCGACGACGACGGGCCCCTCGACCCGGCGGGGGCCGCCCGCGCCGAGTCCGTCGCCGCCTCGGTCCCCCCGGCCCCCCGCGTCCACACCTCGCCGTCCGCACGCTGTCGCGGCACCGCGCGGGCACTCGGCCTCCAGGCCGAGCCGCTGCCCGAACTCGCCGCCTGCGACATGGGGCGTTGGCGGGGACGGACGCTCGCCGAGGTCGCCGCGAGCGAGGAGGCGGCGGTCGCCGCGTGGCTCTCCGACCCGTCGGCGGCACCCCACGGCGGCGAGTCCCTGCGGGACCTCCGGCAGCGGGTCGGCTCCTGGCTCGACGCGCTCCCGTCCGTCTCGGGCCCCGTCGTCGCGGTCGCCGAACCGGACGTCGTCAGGGCCGCCGTCCTGCACGCCCTCGGGGCGCCCGACGCCACCTCGTGGCGCCTCGACGTCCGTCCCCTGACGGCCGTTCACCTCACCGGCCGCACCGACCGCTGGAACCTGCGCGTCGGCGAGGCGCTCGGCCCCGCGTAGGGGTGCGCCTCGCCGACACGCGGCCGTCGTGGGTCACACGGGCCGGTGCCACTCCCGGATCAGCAGGTAGCCGAGGTACGCGCCGCCGACGGCCATCGTGTAGAGGCCGACGGGCAGGTCGTCGAAGAGCGGCAGCTGCTGTGCGGTGAGATCGGCGAGGACCAGGAGGAGCGCGCCGAGGAGGGCGGACATGACGAGGTGGGGTCCGCCGCTGCGGGTGACGCGCTTGGCGATCTGCGGCGCCGTCAGGGAGATGAAGGCGATCGGCCCGGCGACGCTGACGGCACCGGCGGAGAGCACGATCGACAGGACGACCGCCGCGGTGGCCGTCCGGGCCGGACGGGCGCCGAGGCCGGTGGAGGTGTCGTCGCCCATCTCGCCGATGCTCAGCGGCCGGGCGAGCAGCGCGGCGAACGGCACGCACACGAGGAGGACGACCCAGATCGTCGTCGCGTCCTCCCAGGACCGCGCGGAGAGGCTGCCGTTGATGTACGCGGTGAGGGCACTGGCCTTGTCCCGCTCGACGGCGTAGACCACGTACTGGGTCAGGGCCGTCGCCATCGCGGCGACACCGATGCCCGCCACCACCAGACGTCCCGGGCTGCGGAAGCCCGTCCCGGTGGAGAAGTAGACGACGGCCATGGCGATCAGCCCGCCGAGCAGCGAGCCGACGGCGATCGGCATGACGTCCGGCAGGAAGAGCGCGGCGGCCGCCGCGCCCGCGCCCGCTCCGGCGCCGAGCCCGATCACGTCGGGGCTGCCCAGCGGATTGCGGGTGACGGACTGGAACAGCGCCCCGGAGAGGCCGAAGGCCGCGCCGGTGGCGATGGCCACCACGAGCCGCGGGCCGCGCAGCCGGTTCAGGACGAAGGCGTTCTTGCCCGTGGTCTCGCCCATGAGGGCCGTCGGCAGGTCCGCGAGGTCGATGCCGAGCCTGCCCATCGACAGCGTCGCGACGGCGGCGCCGAGGAGCAGCAGCAGGGCGACCGCGGCGGCGATCAGGGTGGAGCGGCGCACGGGTACGGCGACCCAGGGGCCGATCCGGACCATGGTGCGGCGCGGGGGTCGCGCCGGGCGGCGCGCCCTGGTCCCGCCACGGGTGGCGTCACCGGTGTCGGGCAGGGTGTCGGTCGGGTCGGCGGTCTTCATGCCGCTCCCCTCATGCGGCGGACGGCGAACAGCAGAGCGGGGGCGCCCACGAAGGCGGTGACGACGCCGACCATGAGCTCCTGCGGCCGCAGGACGACCCGGCCGATGACGTCCGCGAACAGCAGCAGCGTGGGCCCCGCGAGGGCGGCGAAGGCGATCTGCAGGCGGAAGTCGGCGCCCACGAGGGCCCGCACGAGGTGCGGGACGGCCAGGCCGACGAAGGCGATGGGACCCACCGCCGCCGTGGCGGCGCCGGCCAGCAGGGTCGCGGCGAGCAGCCCGGCGCCCTTCACGCGGGCGGGGCTGATGCCGAGAGAGGCGGCCTTGTCGTCGCCCATCGCCATGGCGTTGAGTCCGGGCGCGAGGAGTGCCGCGAGGACGAATCCGGCGGCGGCGAAGGGCAGGACCGCCCAGACCGCGTCGAATCCGCGGCCGCCGAGCGCGCCGACCACCCAGTAGCGGTACGTGTCGAAGACCTGGGGCCTGGACAGGGCGACGGCCTGGATGAACGCGGCGAGGACGGCGGAGAGCACCGCCCCGGCGAGGACCAGGCGGACCGGTCCGTTGCCGCCGCCGGCGGTGCCGATGAGGTGGACGACGACACCGGTCGCGAGCGCGCCGGCCAGGGCCCACCAGATGGTCTCCCGCTGTCCGGAGGCGCCGATGAACGCGGTGGCGGCGACGATGCTGGCGGACGCGCCCGCGTTGATGCCGAGCAGTCCGGGTTCGGCCAGCGGGTTGCGCGTGATGCCCTGCATGAGGGTGCCCGCGACGGCGAGGCAGAGCCCCGCGAGCACCCCGAGGGCGGTGCGCGGGTAGCGGCTCTCGACGACGGTGCGGGTGTACTCGTCGCCGCCGCCGGTGAGGACGTGCAGGACGTCGCCGGCGGACGTCGGCTTGCTGCCGAACATCACGCTGGCCAGCAGCGCCAGGGCGAAGAGCACCAGGCACAGCACGGCGGCCATGACATGCCGGGCAGGGCCCCGCCGTACGACGGCGGGGCCCTGGCCGATCCGGGAGAGAGTGGTCACGCTGGATCCGCTGTTACTTCCCGGCCTTGGCGACGGCCTTGTCGATCATCGGCAGGTAGCGCTCGATGCTGTACGGCACCGTGAGCGGGTTGATCATCGAGGAGGCGGTGACGAAGGGGGTGTCGTGGCTGTAGACCAGCGCGCCCTTCTTCACGGCGGGGATGGCCGCGTACAGCGGCTGGGCCTCGACGGCCTCACGGGACTTCTCGTCCATGTAGAAGGTGAAGGCGATGTCGCTCTTCGCCAGCTTGTTGGCGTTCTCCAGGCCGATCAGGGCGGAGTCGGTGCCCTCGGTCTCCGGGAAGGTGTCGACGATCGGGTCGACCTTGAGGCCCAGCTTGGAGACCATGGCGACGCGCTGCTCCTCGGGCTTGAAGATGCCGAGGCTGCCGGGGCCGGTGTTGTAGATGTACGAGAACGTGACGTTCTTGTAGTTGGGGCGGGAGGCCGCCGCGTCGGCGAGCTGCTTGTCGATCTTCGACTCGAGCTCCTTGGCCTTCTCCGGCTGACCGAGCGCCTTGGCGATGATCTCGATCTGCTGGTCCCAGTTCGTGCTCCACGCCTTCTCGGGGTAGGCGACGGTGGGTGCGATGTCCTTGAGGATGTCGTACTGCTTCTGCGTCAGGCCGGACCAGGGGGCCAGGATGACGTCGGGCTCGAGCTCGGTGATGGCCTCGATGTCGAGCTCCTCGCCGCCCTTGAACTGCTTGGGGAGCGTGGCGCCGGACTTCGTCACGGCCTCGTGGATCCACGGGAGGTAGCCGGACTTGTCGCTGCCCCAGGGGTACTCCTCGATGCCCACCGGGACGTTGCCGAGGGCGATCGCGGTCTCGGCCGAGCCCTGGCCGAGGGTCACCACGCGCTTGGGCTTCTCCTTGATGACCGCGTCACCGAGGGCGCTCTTGATGGTCACGGGGAAGGCGGCCGCCGGAGCCTTGGCCGTCGAGCCGCCCGCAGCGTCGTCCTTCTTCTCGTCCGCACCGCAGCCGGTCACCATGAGGCCGAGCGAGACCGCGGCGGCACCGGCCGCGAGGACGCGACGGCGAAGGGGCGTGAACACAGCAGGCATGGTGGATCCTTGTCTCCGGGCAGGGGGTGCTGAGGCGCCACCGGAGGCCTCCCCGGACAGGGGAAGGCCGGGCAGCGACCATCGCGAGGCGTTGTTAGGTGAGCCTAACCTATCTCCTCCGGAGGTGGATCACCAGGGGTCGCCCGCTTCCCTGACCGGGCGCCCACGGGCTTTTCGGACCGCCCCTCGGGCGGGCGGCTCCCCGGACCCACCGTCAGGCCGGCGACTCGCTCCAGGCCGTGGTCAGCCCGTCCAGCCAGGCGGGCGGCAGCTCGGCGGCGTCCCACTCCTCGTGCAGGGCGGCGGGTGCCGTGGCCAGCCGCTCCAGTACGGCGACGCTGGTGGGGGAGTGGACCAGCGAGTAGCGGCCGTGGATCGCGATCGCGCTGCCGGGGCCGTACTCCGCGTACAGCCGCTCCAGATGCGCGCGGTGCGTGGACGCGAACTCGGTCAGGCGCCCCGCGTACCGGGAGCGCTGCCGGGAGCTCATCGTGCCCAGCACCGCCCTGAGCACCTGATCGGTGACCTCCGGATCCAGGTCCGACTCGTCCGTGAACGACAGGTAGAGCGGGGTCATCGCGACCTTGGTCCGCGCGACCTCCGTCCGTCCCACGGGCGGGCGTTCGTCGGGGGAGTCGGCCGTGGGGTCGGCGGCGACGGCCCGCCGCAGGGCGCGCTCGGCGACCTCGCCGAGCGCGTCGGTCACGGCCCGGGTGCCGTCGAGCCAACCGGACGCGTACGGCTCGCCCTTCCCCTCCGGAGCGGGCCAGGGTTCCTTGCCGACCTCCTCGTACGCGAGCGCGACGGCACCGGCCTCGACGAACCCGATGAGCTCCTCGGCGTCACCGGACCAGACGCCCGCCCTGGCGAGCAGCTGGAGGAGGGTCCGCTTCGCGTTGAGCACGCTGACCGCGTCCAGCTGCTGCCGTCCTTCTTCGGCGGTGGTCATGGGGTCCTCCTCGTCGTAGGGACGGCGTGGTGCGGGTACGCGGAACGCTCGCTTCGAGCCTACGCAACACCCGCCCCTCGCCGCCTCCACCAGGGGTCTCCCCGCCGCGTCAGTCGAGGAACTCCCCGTCGCGGGCCACCACGACGCCGCCGTGCACGACCATGTCGCGGCGGGGCATGTCGACGACGACCTGGGGCAGGCATTCGCCGCGGACGAGGACGAAGTCGGCCGGGGCGCCGGGAGCGAAGTCGGCGTGCGCGAGGCCCATGACGTCCGCGCCGCCGTGGCTCGCGACGCGGTAGCACTCCGTCAGTTCGTCGTCGAGGCGGACGTCCGTGACCCAGCCGAGGACGTGCGCGCGGTGCACCATGTCCGCGTTCCCGAACGGGCTCCAGGAGTCGCGCACCCCGTCGGAGCCGAGGCCGACCCGTACGCCGTGCTCGCGCAGCCGGGCGATCGGCAGGACCAGGGAGTCGGACGGCGCGACCGTGGTGAGGGCGATGTCCTGCTCGCCCAGGTCGGCGGCGACGGAGCCCAGTTCACGGTCCGTCAGGCCGGGCAGGCAGAAGACGTGGCTGACGGTGACCTTGCCCGCGAGCGACAGGGCGCGCGTGCGGTCGATGATGCCGCGCACGGCCTCGAGTCCCTTCTCGCCGCGGTCGTGCAGGTGGATGTCGACGCCGACGCCGTGCCGGTCCGCGATGCCGAACACGGTGTCGAGCTGCTCGTCGAGGGCCTGGTCGAAGCCGAGGGGGTCGATGCCGCCGATCATGTCGACGAGGCCCGTGCGCGCCGCCTTCTCCAGCAGCGCCGCGGTGCCCGGCGTACGGATCACGCCGTGCTGGGGGAACGCGACGATCTGCACGTCGAGCGCGTGCCGCAACCGCTCACGCGCCTCGGCCACCCCCTCGGCCCCGGCGAGACCGTAGGCCGGCGCCACGTCGGCGTGGGCGCGCATCGCCCGGGTGCCGCGGGCGACCGCGTGGGACATCAGACCGTACGCGCGTTCCGCGACGGGGCGGCGCTGGCCGCGGAACAGCTCCACGTCCTGGGCGACGTAGTCGGCGATGCCGCTCGCCGGTCGCCGCGACACCCAGGACCCGCCCCACGTCGTCTTGTCGGGGTGGATGTGGGCGTCCACCAGGGACGGCAGCGCGATCCGCCCGCCGCCGTCGACCACCTTCGCGCCCCGCGGCGCCGGACCGTCGACGACGCGGCCGTCGACCACCACCAGGTCCGTGGCCCGCGCCGCACCGAGCACGCGCACGTTCCTGAAGACCACCGTCCGCGCGCCGCGGCCCGTGCCACCGGACGCGGCGGCTTCGGCGTGACCGGTGCCGTCCCCGGCCGCGCGGGCGTCCCCGGCCGCGTGGGCGGCGCCGGCCGTGGCGGCCGTCGTCGCCGTGGTGCCCGCCAGGGCGGCGGCCCCGGCCAGCATCGCGCGGCGGGAGAGCGAGCCGGTGGCGGAGGCGGGGGACGGGCTGGCGGCTTCGACGGGCACGGTGAGCTCCAGGGGTAGGCCGATGACTCCCCGTTTTGTATACCAAGCCGAAGGCGGCCGACAAGGGGGTGAAGAAGAGGCCGTGAATTAGCGGGCTTTCGTAGAGGTGTCGACCAGGGGGAGTGCCGCTCTCCGGCTTCTGGTATACAAAGAGCGTCAGGCGTCGCCGAAGAGCGACCGCAGGGCGACGGACCTGCTGTCGCGCACGTGCAGCAGCGTGCTCGCCGCGGCGGCCTCCGGGTCACCGGCGGCGATGTGCCGGTACATCTCGGCGTGCTGGGCGCGCATGTGGGCGGGCTCCTCGCGCAGGCCGAACACCAGCCGCAGCTGCCAGCTCAACTGCTCCATGGTGCGCCCGAGCAGCGGATTGCCCGTCAGGGCGACGACGCCCTCGTGGAACGCCGTGTGGGCGGCCACCTCCCGGCTCCCCTCGTCCGCGGCGGCCGCCGACTCGGCCTGCCGCAGCGTGTTCCGGAGCGCGTCGAGCCCGCCGGTGCCGCCCGCCGCCACGACCCGCGCCGCGAGCCGCGACGCCTGGACCGCGAGCGGCTCCCACACCTCGTACAGGTGCTCCACATCGGCCCGCTCCAGCCGCCGCACGCGCACCCCGCTGTGCGGCAGCAGCTCGAGGAGCCCCTCCGTGACCAGGGCGCGCAGCGCCTCGCGCACCGGCACGCGGGACATGCCGAGCTCCTCGGCGACCTCCCGCTCGACCAGCCGCGCGCCCTGCGCGTACCGCCGGTCCACGATGCGCTGGAGCACCGCCTCCCGTGCCCGCGCGCCGAGCGGCGCCGCCGGGGCCGGCGCGTCCGTGGGGGGAGCGGCCGTGGGGGGAGCGGCCGAACCGCCGTCGGTGGCCGTCGCGCCGGTCCTGCGTCTGTCCGCCACCGTTCCCGTCCTCTTCCGTCCGTCGTCGGCCGTGCCGGGCCGAGGATACGTCGGCCTCTCCCGCGTGTGTCCCCCGACCGGCCCTGCGCCTGTGGTACTGCCTTACCGAGACATCGTCACATTTGTTCCTGATGTGCGGAAAGGTGCCCTTCGTGTCGCAGGAAGAACGGAAGCCCGACGGCCGTCGAGCCGGTCCTGAAGGGGGCGGCGGAGGGGGGCGGCCCGTGCCCGCGGACCCGCCGGACGGCCACGACCGCCCCCAGGCCCGTACGGACTGGATCGTGTTCGGCGTCACCGCCGTCCTCACCCTGGCGTTCGTCGTCTGGGGAGCCACTGCCACGGACAGTCTGGAGAGCCTCTCCGACAAGCTCCTCGACGGGCTGATCCGCAACGGGGGCTGGGCGTTCATGCTGGTCGCCTCCGGGTTCGTGGTGTTCGCCCTGTGGCTGGCCGTCAGCCGCTACGGGCGGATCACCCTCGGCCAGGAGGGCGAGGACCCCGAGTTCCGTACGGTGTCGTGGATCGCCATGATGTTCAGCGCCGGCATGGGCATCGGCCTCATGTTCTACGGCGTGAGCGAGCCCCTGGCCCACTACGGCACGCCACCGCCCGGCACCCGCCCCGTCGACTCGGCCGAGCGGATGGAGACCGCGATGGCCACCACGCTCTTCCACTGGACGCTCCACCCGTGGGCGATCTACGCCGTGGTCGGCCTCGCCATCGCCTACTCCACGTTCCGGCGCCGCCGCCGGCAGACGATCAGCGCCGTCTTCGTCCCGCTGATGGGCGAACGACGGGCGTACGGCGGCCCCGGCCGGGTCATCGACATCCTGGCCATCTTCGCGACCCTCTTCGGTTCCGCCGCCTCCCTCGGCCTCGGCGCGCTGCAGATCGGCAGCGGCTTCCAGGAGCTCGGGTGGATGGAGAAGGCGGGCACCGGGCTGCTCGTCGCCATCATCGCCGTACTGACCGCGGCCTTCGTGCTCTCCGCCGTCTCCGGCGTGGAGAAGGGCGTCCAGTGGCTCTCCAACATCAACATGGTGCTCGCCGCCGTGCTCGCCCTCTTCGTCTTCGTCGCGGGCCCCACCATCATCGTGCTCGACCTGCTGCCCACCTCCCTCGCCGCCTACATCGGCGACCTTCCGCAGCTCGCCGGACGCACCGAGGCGACCAGCGGTGCGGAGATCCACGACTGGCTGGGCAGCTGGACGGTCTTCTACTGGGCCTGGTGGATCTCCTGGACGCCCTTCGTCGGCATGTTCATCGCCCGCATCAGCCGGGGCCGGACCATCCGTCAGTTCGTCGGGGGCGTCATCCTGGTCCCCAGCACCGTCAGCCTCGTCTGGTTCGCCGTCTTCGGCGGTACGGCCATGAAGCTCCGCGAGCAGGGCGAGCTGGCCGGGGAGACGACCCCCGAGGGGCAGCTCTTCGGCGTGCTGCAGGAGTTCCCCCTCGCCGGGGCCATGAGCCTGCTGGTGATGATCCTGGTGGGGATCTTCTTCGTGTCCGGCGCGGACGCCGCCTCGATCGTCATGGGCGCGCTCTCCCAGCGCGGCGCCCTGGAACCGGCCCGGCCCGTGGTCGTCTTCTGGGGCGTCGTCACCGGGGCGGTCGCCGCCGTCATGCTCCTCGTCGGCGACGGCCAGGGCGACGCCCTGGCGGGCCTGCAGAACCTCACCATCCTGGTGGCGGCGCCGTTCGTGCTGGTGATGATCGGCATGTGCGTGGCGCTCATGCGCGATCTGCGCGAGGACCCGCTGATCGTCCGCGGCGAGGTCGGCCGGGAGGTCGTCGAGGTCGCCGTGATCGCCGGTCACGAGAGGTACGACGGCGACTTCGAGCTCACCATCGGTCCGGGAACGCCGGAGGGGGAGGGCCGCTGACGGCGTCAGTCGCGGTCCGTGTAGCGCAGGCGCACCCAGAGCGGGAGCGCGAACCAGCAGAGCAGGTACCAGGCGAGGACGCCGGAGACCAGCCAGGGCACGTAGGTGTCGTGCGTGACGACCCGGAGGACGAGGAGGAGCGCGGTGGTGAGGGTCGCCAGGAGGAGGAGGAGACCGGTGAAGGTCAGCCGCGAGGCCCAGACGACCGCCTGGGGTTTGACGCGGCCGCCCGAGACGATCCGGTGGAAGGCGACGGGGCCGATGAGCGCGCCCGTCGCCAGGGAGCCGAGGACGACGGTGACGACGTAGATGTTCTTGTCGGTCTGCCCGAGTCCCTGGAAGTGCGGGGTGAAGGCCACCGTGAGCAGGAAGCCGAGGAGGATCTGGACGCCGGTCTGCGCCACCCGGATCTCCTGCATGAGTTCCTGCCAGCGCCGGTCGGCCCGTTCCTCCTCCGTCTCGTCACGGCCGTGCGTCCTGCCCGCCTCGGACCTCGTCTCCTCCGGCATGGGCGTCTCCTTCCCCGGCCCCGCGGTCTCAGGCCCGGCCGGCGGCCTTCTGGCTGCGCCGGGACAGCGAGTCGACGACCACGGCGGCCAGGAGCACCGAACCGGTGATCATGAACTGGACGGCGTTGCTGACGCCCATGATGTTCATGCCGGACTGGATCGACCCGATCACCAGCGCGCCGAGCAGCGCCGACCACACCGAGCCGCGTCCGCCGAACAGGCTGGTGCCGCCGATGACGGCCGCCGCGATCACGTTCATCAGCAGGTTGCCGCCGCCGGAGGTCTGGCTCGCCGACTGGATCTGTCCGGCGAGGAAGATGCCGCCGACGGCCGCCATGGTCCCGGATATGGAGAAGACGGTGATCCGCACGAACGGGACGCTGATGCCGGCCCTGCGCGCACCCTCGATGTTGCCGCCCACCGCGAAGACCCGCCGGCCGTACGTGGTGCGCCGGAGCACGAAGTCCAGGACGACCAGCAGGATCAGGAAGATCAACAGGGCGAGCGGCAGCCCCTGGTACTGGTTCAGGATGTACGCGGTGGCGAACGCGATGGCGGCGAGCACCACCGTGCGCAGCACGATCTCGGCGACGGGCCGCGACGGCACGCGGGCCGACCGGCGCCGCCTCGCGTCGAGCAGCGAGGCCGCAAGGAAGAGACCGACGCCGACGGCCGCCGTCACGTAGGCGGCGGCCGGGCTGTGGAAGACCGTCGAGTAGAGCTTGGCGACGATGCTCTCGGCGGGGATGTTGACCGTGCCGCTCGTGCCGAGCACCTGGAGCATGAGACCGTTCCAGGCGAGGTTGCCCGCCAGGGTGACGACGAAGGCGGGCACGCCGACCTTCGCGAAGAAGAACCCCTGGATGAGACCGACCACCGCACCGCTCGTCAGGGCGACCAGCAGCGCCAGCCACTCGTTCATGCCGTTCAGCACGTTGAGCACGGCGAAGACCGCGGCGCACAGACCGCTGACCGAACCCACCGACAGGTCGATCTCGCCGAGCAGCAGGACGAAGACGATGCCGACGGCGATCATGCCCGTGCCGACGATCTGCTGGCTGAGGTCGGACAGGTTCTGGGCCGACAGGAACGTGCTGTCCAGGCTGCCGAACACCGTCCAGATGATGATCACGGCCAGCACCACGGGAAGCGAGCCCAGCTCACCGCTGCGCAGCTTGCGGCGGAACTCCCCGAGGTACCCCTTCAGGCCCTCCTCGCGGACGAGGAGACGGCTGTCGACGGCCGGCAGGGCACCGGGTGCCGGTTCCTGCGTGGCGTCGTCGGGGCCCTGGACACGACGGTCGCGGCTCATCGCTCCTCCTCCCGCTTACGGGCCTGGCGGCGGGTGACGGCGCTGTCGGTGGCCCCGGTGATGGCGGAGATGATCTCCTCGGTGGTCGTGGAGCGCTTGTCGAAGAAGCCGTTGTTCCGGCCGAGGCGCATGACGGCGATCCGGTCCGCGACCGCCATCACGTCCACCATGTTGTGACTGATCAGGATCGTCCCGAGGCCCTGCTCGCGGAGCCGCTCCACCAGGTCGAGCACCTCGGCGGTCTGCTCCACGCCCAGCGCCGCGGTGGGCTCGTCGAGGATGACCACCTTCGGCGCGCCGATCAGCGAGCGGGCGATGGCCACCGTCTGCCGCTGACCGCCGGAGAGGGAGGCCACGGGGATACGGACGCTCGGGATCCGGATGGACAGCGTGTCGAGCAGCTCGCGCGCCCGCTGGTCCATCCGCACCTCGTCGAGCACGCCGAAGCGGCGCAGCTCGCGGCCGAGGAACAGGTTGGCGACCACGTCGAGGTTGTCGCACAACGCCAGGTCCTGGTAGACGGTCGCGATGCCGAGGTTCTGGGCGTCGTGGGGCCGGCCGATGGAGACCGGCCGGCCCTCCCACTCGATGACGCCCTCGTCGGGCGGGTTCACCCCGGCGATCGCCTTGACGGCGGTGGACTTGCCGGCGCCGTTGTCGCCGACCAGTGCCACCACCTCGCCGGGGTGCACCTCCAGATCGAACCCCTTCAGCGCCTGGACCGCGCCGAACCGTTTGGAGACCCCTCGCAGTGTGAGCACGGGTGACTCCGGCAAAGGAACCGCCTCCTCGACCAGCCCTGCGCGCCTGGACCCCGTCACTACTGCAGACCGGCCGCCTTGCAGGCCGCCGCGTACGTCGGGGTGCAGATCTCCTCGACCGTGTACAGGCCGTCCTTGACGACGGTGTCCTTGATGTTGCTCTTGTCGACCACGACCGGGGTCAGCAGGTTCGCCGGGACCTTCTGGCCACTGCCGCTGGTGACGGTGGTGGGCACCAGGTCGGGCGGGAGCTTCTTGCCCTCGGCCAGGTCGACGGCCATCGTCGCGGCGATGTCGGCCTCCGGCTTGTACGGCTTCTCGACGGTGATGGTCTGGGTGCCGAGCAGGATCCGCTGGATCGCGTCGAGCTGGGCGTCCTGACCGGTCAGCGGGACGTTGATGCCCGCCGACTTCAGAGCGGTCGCGATGCCCGCGGCGAGTCCGTCGTTGGCCGAGTAGACACCGACGATGTTGTCCTTGCCGAGGGCGCTGATCGCGCCGGACATCTGCTGGTTGGCGTTGTTCGGGTCCCAGTTCGGCGTGTCGTACTCCTTGCCGATCTTCACCTTGCCGTCGAGCACCGAGTGCGCGCCCGCCTTGAACTCCGCCGCGTTCGGGTCGGTCGGCGAACCGTTGTGCATCACGATCTCGCCGCTTCCGGCCTTGTCGCCCAGCGCCTCCAGGAGCGCCTTGCCCTGGAGCTCGCCGACCTTGCGGTTGTCGTACGAGACGTAGGCGTCGACCGGACCCTGCGCGAGGCGGTCGTACGCGACGACCTTGACGCCCGCGTCATGGGCCTTCTGCACGGAGGACTGGATCGACTTGGCGTCCACGGCGTCCAGGATGAGGACCTTGTCGCCCTTGGCGAGCGCGGTGTTGACCTGCTGCTGCTGGGTCGTGGCGCTCTCCGCGGCGTTGTAGTAGTCGATCTGGGCCCCGGGTGCCAGTTCCTTGATCTTGGCCTCGATGTAGGGCCGGTCGAACTTCTCGTACCGCGTGGTCTTGCTCTCCGGCAGCAGAAGGCCGATCCGTACGTCCTCCTGTGCCGCCGATCCCGTGCCCGGCTGGGCCGCGCCGCTGGTCGCCACCGCGCCCAGGGAGAATGCGGCGGCTCCGGCCAGGGCTATCGCAGCCCGCAATGTACGGGTCATGGGAGGCTCCTTTCGTCCGCCCCCCATCCCCCTCGCCGTGCCGACACGACAGTCGGCAGGACCTATGGCCTATATATCGACATTAGCCGCAACCTGGAGACCGGCAAGCGGGTGGGACCGCCGCCGGTCACGACGGCGCCGAGCCGTCGGCCGCGTCGGTGGCGCGCAGCAGCCTCAGGAACGCCTTCAGACCGGTGATGATCTCCTCGTTGTCCGTGAGCCGGTTCACCGTCGACTCGAACTCCCGCGCCAGGGCGGCGATCCTGCGGTCGGTCCGATCGGCGCGCTCGTGCGCGGAGAGGGCGATCGCGTCCGCGGTGCGGCGCAGCTCGGCGAGGGCCCGGTACTGCTCCTCCGCCTTGTCGTCGAGGACCGACGCGCCGCTCTCCAGGGCGGCCACCCGGTCGCGGAGCGCCACCACGTCGTCGCGCGGGTACGTGACCTCCCCGAGCAGGGTGCCGAGCCTGCGCCGCAACTGCCCGAAGTACGCGCCGGCCGGCCGGAAGAACGTGCTCGCCAGGAAGAGGCCCGCGCACCAGTACCCCGCCTCGCGGCCGGTCGCCACCGTGACCCCCACCGCCACGGCGGCGGTCGCCAGGTGCCCGGCCACGGCGACCCGCAGCATCACCCGCGCGATGCGCCGCGCCTCGGTGTCCCGCTCCTCGGAGACCTCGATCCCCTTCCCCCGGCTCACCGCGATCTCCGCCAGCACCGCGTGGGCCCGGAAGTACAGGTTCCACGGCGTCGTCAGGAGCATCAGGAGCCAGAGCAGCGCGAGCACCCCCGCCCCCACGGCCAGTACCGTCCCCGGCGGCGCTCCCACCGCGTACGCGAGCACCAGCGCGCCGACCGCCAGCCCCGCCGCCACCAGACCACCCACGACCTTGCGCATCGCCGCCCCCTCCGCGCCCGTACACCGCCCTCGCGTCATGGTCCCGCCCGGGCAGGTCTCCGGCATGAGTACCGCTACTCAGACCGGCGCTGGCCGGACACCGGCCCTAGTGGGAGAATTCGTATGAAGCGACAACGAGTCCGCGTCGGTGAGCGGATACCGGCGAGGCCTCCCGTCGGACGAAGAAGGCATCATGGCCGCCATCACCGAATCCATCGACATCTCCCGCCCGCCCGCCGACGTCTTCGGCTACGTCACGGACCCCACGCACCTGCCCGCCTGGCAGGAGAGCGCCGTCTCGGTCCGCAGGATCGGGGACGCCCCCTTCGGCGTCGGCTCGAAGGTCGCCGTCACCCGCCGCCTCGGCCGCCGCGAAGTCACCACCGTCATGCAGGTCATCGAACTCGATCCGCCGAGGCACTGGCACATCCACGGCATCGACGGCCCCGTGCGCGGCGACGTCCGGGGCACCATCGAACCCCTCGGCGACGGCGGACGGTCACGCCTGACCCTCTCCCTCGACTTCGAGGGGCACGGCATCGGCAAGGCCCTCGTCCCCCTCGTCGTACGCCCCCACGTGCGCAAGGAGATGCCCAGGGACGAACTCGCCCTCAAGGGCATCCTGGAGAGCTCGGCCCCCTAGGGAGTCACGCCCCACCCGCGGGGGCGACAGGGGGCACCGCTCAGGATCGACGCGGGAGGAACGCCGGTCGCAGCGACGGGTCCACGGGGTCGTAGTAGCGGTGGAAGACCGGCGTCGCGGAGCCCGAGACGGGAGGGACGATCCAGCTCCAGTCGGCCGGGGTGGCCCGGCCCAGACGGCTCTCGCGGTCGATGTGCCGGAGGAAGCGCTCGGACTCCGTGTGGTGGTCGGCCATCGTCACCCCCGCCTCCTGGAAGGAGTGCAGCACCGCCACGTTGAGCTCGACCAGCGCCCGGTCCCGCCACAGGGTGCGCTCGCTCGACCGGTCCAGACCCAGCCGGTCGGCGACCACCGGGAGCAGGTCGTAGCGCTCGGCGTCGGCGAGGTTGCGGGCGCCTATCTCCGTGCCCATGTACCAGCCGTTGAACGGCGCCGCCGGATAGCGCACGCCCCCGATCTCCAGGGCCATGTCGCTGATCGCCGGCACCGCGTACCAGCGCAGCCCCAGCTCCGCGAACCACGCGTGGTCGGGATGGCGCAGCGCCACCTCCAGCACGGCGTCGTCGGGCAGTTCGTACCACTCGGGGCGCGCGCCGGGACGCTCCTCGACCATCAGCGGCAGCACCTGGAACCGGTCCTCGTTCCGCTTCCAGCCCAGGTCGACGGCCCGATCGGAGAGCGGCGCGCCGCGCGGATCGCCGGTCCAACGGCCGTCGGGCGCGCGGTGGCCGGCGTAGCGGACGAGCTGGTCGTTGACGATCCGGGGCCCCGCGCGGCCCGGCCGGTCCGGCGCGAAGACGGAGATCACCGGGCGGATCCTGCCGCCGTTCCCGGCCTGCCGCAGATGCGCGAAGCAGTGGGCGGCGACGTCGTCGGCCGCCGTCACGTGCCGCAGGTCCCGCACCACGAGGCTCCGCCAGTAGAGCCTGCCGATGCAGCGCGCCGCGTTCCGCCACGCGACCCGGGCGCCGAACGCCAGCTCCTCGGCGGTGTGTTCGTAGCCGCCGGTCCGGTCGATCTCGGACCGGACCTCGCGGATCCTGCGCTCCACGTCGCCGGCGGCCGGCTGCTCCCGGTGGAACTGGCGGACGAAGTCCTCGGCCGCCCGACGGTCCACCGGCGCGGCCCCGGGCGGCGCGCCCGCCGCGGCGGGCGCGCCCGGACCGGTCGCGTACGGACAAGCGGTGCTCGTGGGGACAGACTTCCGGCGGCGGCTCAGGCTGAAGATCAAGGTGTTCCCTCCCGGGCTCATGACTACCGCATGAACACGCGCGGGCGCGGAGAGTAGGACGTTCTCCGTCCGGGAAGGGAACCCCGCTGCTACGCTGCCGGACGCCTGTGGCCGTCAGGCCAGGACGACCGGCAGGTCGAACAGGTCGTTCTGCGTCACCACCGGCTTGTTCCGCAGCTCCTCGCGCGCCACGGCGAGCCGCAGCCCGGGGAAGCGCGCGTACAGCGCGGGCAGCGCCACCGACGCCTCCAGGCGGGACAGGGCCGCGCCCGGGCAGACGTGCGGGCCGTGCCCGAACGAGATGTGACGGTTCGGCGCACGGGTCACGTCGAACGCGCCCGCCGTCGGTCCGTGCTGCTCCTCGTCCCGGCCGATCGCGCCGAACGAGACGATCAGCGCGTCGCCCTCGGGCAGGATCCGGTCGCCCACCTCGATGTCCTCGGTGGCGAAGCGGATCAGCACGTGCGAGGTCGGCGTGGACCAGCGCAGGGTCTCCTCGATCACGTTCGCCCACGGCACCTCGCCGGAGAGCACGAGCTCACGCTGCTCGGGGTGGGTCTCCAGGGCCACGACGGCGTTCACGATCAGGCTGATCGTCGTCTCGTGCCCGGCCGCCACCATCAGCTGGAGGGTGTTGGTGATCTCCTCCGTGCTCAGCCGGTCACCGCCCTCCGACGCCTCGATCAGCGCGCTGGTCAGGTCGTCGCCCGGCTTCTCGGCCTTGCCCGCCACGATCCCCGCGAACAGCGCACCCAGGTCCGCCATCATCTGCGGCACCTCCTCGGGCGGGGTCTGCGTCGAGAAGAACTTCTCGAACAGGGCCTTCATCCGCGGGTGGTCGGCCGGGTCGACGCCCATCAGGTCGCTGACCACGTTCATCGGCAGCGGGTAGGCGAACTCCGCCTTCAGGTCCACGACCTCGCCGGCCGGGCGCTCCGCCAGCCGGTCCAGCATGCCCTCGGTCAGGGCCTCGATGCCCTCGCGCAGCCGCTCCACCCGGCGCGCGGTCAGCGCCTGCGCGACCAGGGTGCGCAGTCGGCGGTGCTCCTCGCCGTCGACGGTCAGCATCGACTTCCCGGGGTTGGCGAGGCCGATCAGCGGCCAGTCCACGGGTATCTCGCCGCGCTGCCAGGCGCCCCAGACGCCGATGTCCTTGACCAGCCGGGCGTCGGTGAGCAGCCGCCGTGCCTCGGCGTGGTGGGTGACGGCCCAGCAGGCCACCCCCCCGGGCAGCACGACACGGGCCAGCGGGCCCGCGGCACGCAGCCGGGCGCTCTCGCCGTCGAGGTCGGCGACGAACGGGTCCAGGGTGATGGCGTCGGTGCCGGACGCGGCGGCGTGGGCGTGCGGGCAGGTCATCCGAGTGCTCCAAGGGCGGGGGTCGGGGTGTACGTCACGGGAAGCGCGGTGAGGCCGCGCAGCCACGGGGAGGGGCGGCGGGCGAGGGCGCCCTCGGCGACGGCGAGGTCCACGTCCGGCAGCCGGTCGAGCAGCACCTCGATGCCCGTCCGGGCGATGGTCTCGGCGACCTCCTGTGCCGGGAAGGGACAGCGGTGCTCGCCGTGGCCGAAGGAGAGGTAGGCGTTGTTGCCGCCGGTGAGCCGGCCCGCGTCGGCCCGCACGTGCGGGTCCGCGTTGGCGGCTCCCAGGCCCAGGAGCAGCAGGTCGCCGCCGCCGATCCGGCGCCCGCCGAGGTGCGTGTCGCGCGAGGCCCAGCGCCCGGCGACGTTCTGGGTGGGCGTGTCCTCCCACAGCACCTCGTTCATCGCCTCGCCGACGCTGTGGCGGCCGCCGGACAGGGAGGCCGCGAACCGGTCGTCGGTCAGCATCAGCCGCAGCGAGTTGCCGATCCAGTCGGCGGTGGGCTGGTGGCCGGCGGCCATCATCACCATGAGGTCCTGGGCGACCTCCTCGACGGTGAAGCCGGCGGTGTTGCCGAGCATCCGGGAGGCGACGTCGTCGCCGGGGGTCTGCGCCTTCGCGGCGAGCAGGGCGAACATGGACTCCGCCAGATGGCGCTGGCCCTCCAGCGCGCCTTCCTGACCGTTGATCATGTCGTTCATGGCGGTGACGAGCGCCGGGCCCTGCTCGTCGGCGAAGCCGTAGACGCTGGCGAGGACCCGTACCGGCAGCAGCATCGCGTACTCGGCGATGATGTCGCAGGCGCCCTTGCCGCAGAGCGCGTCGATGAGCTCGTCGGCGAACCGCTCGGCCCGCTCCTTGAGGACGAACGGGTCGATCGCCTCCAGCGCCCCGGAGATCACGCCCGCGCGCTCGCGGTGCCGCTCGCCGACGGTGTACAGGATGGACGGCTGCTTGCGGCCGATCATGGGCAGCAGGGGCCAGTCCGCCGGGATGGCGTCCCACTGGTTCCACAGCTCGGAGTCCCGGGAGAAGAGCACAGGGTCGCTGGTGACCTGGTGGAGCTCGCGGTAGCCGAGCACCAGCCAGGCGGGGACGCCGCCGTCGAGGACGACCGGGGCCACCGCGCCGTGCTCGCGCCGGATCTGCCGGTACAGCTCGTTGGGGTCGGTCTGGAACCGAGGCCCGCTCAGGAGGACCGGCGGGTGTTCGGGGAGGGTCACGGGGCGGGCTCCGGGATCGGCTGCGGGACCGGCCGCACGGCCGGGGCGACGACGGTCCGCAGGTGCTCGACGAGGGCGATGAGGACCTGCTTGCTCGACTCGCGCGACCTGGCGTCGCAGAAGACCAGCGGGACCTCGTCGGCGAGGTCGAGCGCCCCGCGGATCTGGGCGGGGGTGTGGGCGGGACCGCCGAAGTCGTTGCAGGCGACGACGAACGGAGTCCCGTGGTGTTCCAGACGGTCGATGGCGTACCAGGAGTCGGCGAGCCGCCGGGTGTCGACGAGCACGACCGCGCCGAGGGTCCCGGAGAACAGCCGGTCCCAGAGGAACCAGAACCGCTCCTGGCCGGGCGCCCCGAACAGGTACAGGACGTTGTGGGCGTCGAGCGAGATGCGGCCGAAGTCGAAGGCCACCGTGGTGGCCGACTTGGCTGCCACGCCGGCGGTGTCGTCGACGCCCTCGCCGGCCTGGGTCATCGTCTCCTCGGTGTTCAGCGGACGGATCTCGCTGACCGAGCGGACCAGGGTGGTCTTGCCGACTCCGAACCCACCGACGACGACGATCTTCAGTCCGTTGTCGGCGGTGCTGTGCAGGGTACGGCGCTGTTCAGAGGTTACGGAGTCCAACGAGCACCTGCTCCAGGATGTCGTGATCGGGAAGGCGGTACGACGAGCGGGGATGACGGGCGCTGATCCGGCCGGTGTCGTGCAGGTCGGCCAGCAGGATCCGCGTGATCGACACCGGCAGACCGAGCCCGGCCGCGACCTCCACCACCGCCGTGGGGAGGCGGCACATGCGCAGGATCGCCACGTGCTCGGACTGCATGCCGGGCACCGGGTCGCTCTCGGAGACCACCAGGGTCACCAGGTCGAAGGCGTCGGAACCGGAGCGGCTGCGGCCGCCGGTCAGGGTGTAGAGGCGGTCGGGGGAGTCGTCCCGGCCCGGCCTGCCGCGGCTCATCCCCGGGGCCTCGCGACCAGGTGCTCGCCCAACTGCTCCACCAGCTCGGACATGTTGTGGCCGATGAGGCCCGCGTCGGCGTCCTCGTCGGCGACGACCGCGAGATGGGCCCCCTCGCCGGCCTCGACGATGAACAGGATGCCGCCGTAGAACTCGGCGATCGCGGAGCGGACCCCGCCCGTGCCGTCCCCGAACTCCACGGAGGCACCGTGCGACAGGCTCTGGATGCCGGCGGCGATCGCGGCGAGCTGGTCGGCCTGGTCGACGGAGAGCTCGGGGGTGCGGCAGAGCTTGAGCCCGTCGCGGGAGAGCACCAAGGCGTGCCGGGTGCCCGGGGTGCGTTCCAGCAGGCCCTCCAGGAGCCAGCTGAGCTTCTCGTCGGTGGTGGAGCCGGTCATTACGGAGTGCCTTCCGGGTACGGGGGGTTCGAGGACGGCGAGGGCGCCTGCGGTTCGGACGCGCGGCCGGCCGGTTCGGACGGTGTGGCTTCGGGTGCGGAGACGGCGCCGGACGGGACGGCCGCGGTCGCGGGCGAGGGCGCCGCGTCGGGGTCGGACGGAGTGCCGGGCCGGGGCTCGCGTACGGGCGCGACGACGGCAGGACCGGCGGACGGCGAGGAGGCCGCGTCGGGGCCGTGCGGGGCGTCCGCCGTGGTGTCGGGCCGCGGCAGGGAGGGGTCCCGCGGCTCCTCGTCCGGGCGGACGGCGGTGCCGCGGACCGCCCGGCGGAACGTGCCGAACCGGTTCGCCGCGCCGGCCGCGGCGCCGGTGCGCGGGCCCGCGGCGGGCGCGCCCGCCGCGGTCTCGGGGCCGTCCGGGTGGGCGGCGGCCATCGCCCGGCCGCGCCGCCGCTGGGGCAGTCCGCTCTCGCCGAACCGAGGGTGCTCGCCGGTGCTCTCGGCGGCGCTGTCGTGCGCGGTCTCGGGCTCGGGGACGGGTGCGGGCGCCGGAAGGGCGGCGGTCGGCGCGGGCGCGGCCACGCCGCGGCCGGACAAGGGCGGCAGCGGGTCGGCCGGGGCGACGGCCGGTTCCACGGGCGCGTGGCTGATGAGTTCCTGGGGCAGCATCAGGAGCGCGCCGGTGCCGCCGCGGGCCGACGGGCGGAAGGACACGGTGAGGCCGTGCTTGCGCGCGAGGCGGCCGACGACCGCGAGGCCGAGCCGGGTGCCGGACAGGCCGGCCAGGTCCTGCGGGGCGGAGCCGACGGCGGCCTCCGCACGGCGCTGCTGGACGTCGCTCATCACCAGGCCGCTGTCCTCGACGGCGATGATGACGCCGGCCGGAACCTCCTCCACGTAGACGTGGACCTCGGCGGTGGGCGGCGAGAAGTTCGCCGCGTTGTCCATGAGTTCGGCCAGCGCGTGCATGACGCCTTCGGCGGCGTGGCCCGCGACGGCCGCGTCGCTGCTGGAGTGCAGCCGCACCCGCTGGTAGCCGCTGATCCGGCCCATCGCGCCGCGCAGGATCGACTCCATGACGATCGGTCGGGCCCAGCGGCGGCCGGACCGGGCGCCGCTGAGCACGGCGACGGAGTCGGCGAGGCGGCCGGCCTGCGCGGTCCGGTGGTCGAGGTGGAGGAGGTCGGTGAGGACGTCCTCGTCCGCGTGCCGGTTCTCCATCTCGCGCAGGTCGGCGAGCATGCTCGTGGCGAGTGCCTGCATGCGGCCGGCGGCGTTGGCCGCCGCGGCCATGGCGGCGGACCGGCCGGACTCGGCGCGGCGAAGCCGGACTTCGAGGAGTTCGGTGGCGGCGGCCGTCCGCCGGGCGAGTTCGGCCACCTCGGCGGCGTGGGACCGTACGAGGTCCTCGGCACGCGCCGTGTGGGCGGCCTCGGCGGCGGCGGTCTCCGCCGCGTGCCGTTCCTCGAGCGCGACCCTCTCGCGCTCGGCGGCGGCCGTGAACCGGGCGGCGTACGCGTCCTTGGAGGCGATCTCGGCCGCGAGGGTCTCGGCGCGCCGGCTCAGGGCTCGCGAGGTCCGCGCGTACCAGGTCACGGCGAAGGCCGAGGCCGAGAGCAGCAGGACACCGCAGGTGCCGAGCCAGCCCAGTGGGGTGCGGACCCCGCCCGGTGCCGCGGCGACGGCCGCGGCGGCGAGCGCGCCACCCGCGGCGGCGGTCAGCAGCGAGGCGATCAGGGCAGGGCGGAAGGGGGTGGGTGACGCCGGCATCGACCAGACTCTCGGGGGCGGGCACACAGGGGAAGGGGTGTCGCAACGACGGCACTATAGAGGCGTTGTTGATCAGTTCGGAACAGTCGTGATCGGATCGGCATTCAATCCCGCGCATACTTTTCCGCCACTGCGCCCAAGAAGGTCCGTACTTGCCTGCCCCCCAGGAAGTACCGTGCGGTGGCCGTTTCCTGAAGGCCCGTCGCCCGGACGGCCCATCCCGCCCCGACCACCTCCGCGACGGGCGGTCGCCCGTCCCGCCCCGCCCACGTGCCCGACGGGCCGCCGCCCGAAGCGCCGCCGCAGTCGTCCGTTCGCGGGATGCGCCGGGGTGAGGGAGGCTCGGGGGAGCGGCGGGAGCACCTCGGCCACGCCCTCGTCCGTCGTGCCCGGACAGCGCGGGACGGGCCCGAGGGCCGCCGGCCGGCCGGACATCCCTGCGGGAGGGGCGAGTGGACGCGGAACAGCCGCTGGTCACGGTGGACGGGAACACCTGGAACGAAGCGGTCCTGGGAGCCGTCTTCACCCAGGCCCAGGTAGGCCTGCACGTGCTGGACCAGGACCTGCGCGTGATCAAGGTGAACAAGGTCGCGGCGGCCCTGCGCGGCATCCCCGCCGAACGGGTCGTCGGCCGTCCGGCGGCGGAGGCGTACGCCATCCTGGGAGTGGCGTTCGACGGGGCCGTGCTGCTCGACGTCCTCACTACCGGCCGCCCCGTGACCGACCACCTCGTCACCGCCCGCCCCCTCCCCGGCGCGCACCGCCCGCCCGTCCTCTCGGTCTCCGTCCACCGTCTGGAGGACGCGGACGGACACGTGCTCGGCCTGGTCGTCACGAGCACCGACGTCACCGACCGCGAGCGCGCCCGCGCCCGGCTCGACCTCCTGCACGACGCGCACGAGCGGATCGGCACCGGCCTGGACGTGGAGCGCACCGCCCGCGAACTCGTCGACGTGACGCTGTCCCGGTTCGCGGACGCGGTGGTCGTCGCCCTCACCGACACCGTACTGAGGGGCAAGGACCCCGCCCTGGAGGCCGCCGAAACGGCACCGCTGCTGCGCTGCGCCGCCGCCGGCCGTACACCGGCGGGTCCCCCCGTGCCGGACGTCGGCCCGGTCCTGCTGCCGGGCGTCTTCGGCGACGCGCTGCCGGCGGAGGCGACCCTGCTGCCCGCCGCGCCGGCGGCCGGCGGCCACCCGGCGGCGCTCGGCCTCGTCGCCCCGCTGACCGCGCACGGACAGGTGCTGGGAGCCGTCGCCTTCCACCGGGGGCCCGGCGCCGAACCGTACGGAGGCGACGACCTCGCGCTCGCCGCCGCCCTGGCCGCCCGCACGGCGACCTGCCTGGAGAACGCCCTGCGCTTCACGCGCGAGCACATCGTGATGTACGCGCTGCAGAGCTGGCCGCTGCGCCAGCACGAGGCCACCCAGCGGGCCGTCGACGTCGCCCAGCGCCACCGCCCGGGCGGCACCGGTGCCGGATCCTGGTACGACGTCATCCCGCTGCCCGGAGCCCGGGTCGCCCTGGTCGCCGGGCAGGTCGAGCACCCGGGGCTGAGCGCCGTCGCCACCATGAGCCGGCTGCGGACCGCGGTCCACAGCCTGAGCACGCTCGACCTCGACCCGCACGAGATCCTGGCCCGGCTGCACACCACCGCGCGCCGCCTCTCCGGCGAGCAGGCGGCCGCACACGGCGCCGACGAGCCGACCGCCGGCTGCACGATCGCCGTGTACGACCCCGCCACCGGCCGCCTCGACGTCGCCCGCGCGGGCACTTCCCTCTTCGCCGTCGTGCGCCCCGACGGGACGGTCGACGACCGGCCCGTCGAGGACGGGCCCCTGCTCGGGGCCGAGGGCCCGCCGTTCGCCTGCGCGACCCACGCGCTCCCCGAGGGCAGCACCCTCTGCCTGGCCTCCGCGCCCCCGCCCGGCGACGAGGGTGCCCGGGCGGACGGCGTCATGGCCGCGCTCTCCCGGCCCGACCGCGACCCGGAGGCCATGGCCGACGACCTCGAACGGCTCCTCGCCCCGGACCGCGTCCTGCTGCTCGCCCGCACCCGCCGGCTCTCCCCGGAGGAACTGGCCGCGTGGGACATCCCCTTCGACTTCGCGGAGGTCGGCACCGCCCGCACCCTCGTCGAGGACCGCGTCGCCCGGTGGGACCTCCGCGTCGACCCCTTCTCCGTGGCGCTCGTCGCCAGCGAACTCGTCACCAACGCCATCCGCTACGGCGCCGCGCCGGTCACCCTCCGTCTGATGAAGGAGGGCTCCGGGCTCGTCTGCGAGGTCAGCGACGCCGGGCAGGCCGCCCCGCACCTGCGCCACGCCAAGGCGGTCGACGAGGGCGGCCGGGGCCTCCTCATCTGCGCCTCCCTCGCCGACGACTGGGGGGTGCGCTACACGGACGACGGCAAGACGGTCTGGGCGGAGATCGGCACGAAGGCGGCAGCCCGCTGACCGCCTCCTACGAGGAGGCGGCCGCGTTCCGCCAGACCGTCACGTCGATCGTCATGTACGTACTGGGCGAGTCCTCGGGAGACAGACCCCTGACGGTGACGAGACCCAGGTGTCCCGACCCCGTCGTGACGCAGACCTGACGACCCGTGGACAGCTTGTTCACGTAGATGTTCTCGGTGAACCGCGTCTCCGCCCGGCACGTGGCGAGGGACCCCTCCTGCCCCGGGTCGAGCAGCACCAGACTGCCACCGCTGCTCTCCGCGTCCAGGTAACCGCCGGTGTCGTACGAGAGTTCGTACCCGCCGTCCTCCCCGGCCTGGGGGCGCACGGTGTCGTCGCCGAGGGTCAGGTGGTAGCCCGCGGTGAGGTTGATCGCCTCGAAGTCGTACGCCTTCGGTTCCGGCGCCGACGACGGCTTCGCCCCGGTGGTGGCGCCCGCCGGTCCGTCCCCGCTCGCGCCCCCGCCGCCCTGGCCGCTCGGCTTCCCGCCGTCCGCCGTCGTCCGCCCCTTGTCGTCGTCCTTCAGGACCACGTACGCCGTGACACTGCCCGCGACGGCGAAGGCCACCGCGGCGGCGACGGCCACCAGCAGGCCCCGCTTGGCGGGAGCCGGCCGGACGCCGGGCGCGCCGGGCTGCGGATACGGGGCCCGCGGATACGTCCCCGGATGGGCGGGGCCCTGCGTGGGGGCGTACGCGGCCGCGGGCGGCGCCGGGTGGGGCGCGGGCGTCCGGTGGGGACCCTGCGGAGGCTGCTGCCCCGCCGGGGGGCCGAACGCCGCGGGCGGGGCGGCCGGCACCGCGGGAGCGCCCGGAGCCGTGGGGGAGTAGCCGGCGGCGGGCCCGGCGGGCGCCGTCGGCGGGTACGCCACGGAGGGGCCGGTCGGCACGGCCGGCGAGTAGCCCGCCACGGGGGCGACGGTCGGCGGGGGCGGCGCCTGGAGGGGGGCCGGAGCCGCCGTCCGGGCCGTGATGTCGGCGGAGACCGCACCGGGCAGCCAGTCCTCGGGCCGCCGCAGCACCGTCGACGCGTTCGCCACCTGGCAGAGCCGGATGACCTCGGAGATCGACGGCCGCGTCTCCGGGTCCTTCCCCAGGCAGCGCGCGATCAGCTCGCGCAGCCGCTCCGGCACGGCGCTCAGGTCCGGCTCCTCGTGCACGATCCGGTACAGCACTCCGTGCGAGGTGCCCTCGCCGAACGCGGGCACCCCGGTCGCCGCGTACGCCGCGACCTGGCCGAGCGCGAAGATGTCCGTGGCGGGCGTGACCTTGCTGCCCGCGGCCTGTTCGGGGGCCATGAACGACGGGGTGCCGATGGTGACGCCGCTGCCGGTGAGCGAGGTCGCGTCGGCCGCGTGCGCGATGCCGAAGTCGATGACGCGGGGGCCGTCGGCGGCGAGCAGCACGTTGGACGGCTTGAGGTCGCGGTGCACGATCCCGGCACCGTGGATCACGTGCAGGGCCTCGGCCATCCCCGCGACGAGCAGCAGCACCGTCTCCACGGGCAGTGCCCCGTGCGCCACGACGGCGTCGGCGAGCGAGGGGCCCGGGACGTACGCGGTGGCCAGCCAGGGCTGCGCGCCGTCCGGGTCGGCGTCGATCACCGGCGCCGTGAACAGCCCCTGCACGCGCTGGGCGGAGCGCACCTCCTGGGCGAACCGGCGGCGGAACTCCGCGTCCTCGCCGAACTCGGGGCGGATCAGCTTGATGGCGACGGGCCGGCCGCCGGGCGTGTACGACAGGTACACCTTCCCCATGCCGCCTGCCCCGAGCCTGGCGGCGAGCCGGTAGCCCGCGACCGTGGTGGGATCGTCCGCGGCGAGCGGATGGAACACCACTCCGCCGCCGCCTCGCCCCGACTGCTGACCGCTCATGAACCAAGTCTCCCCACGCGGACCACTGTTGCCGCAGGGCACCCTATCGGTGCCCCGCCGTCCGGCCGCGCCGATGCGGAGCCGGTGGCTTCGGCCATGGATCGGGGCGATCCGGCGCGGGGGATCGAGAGCCTCAACTATGTTACCGGCGTGGAAGAGTTGATCACCGAAGATCCGACGCGCATCGGTCCGTACCGTCTCATCGCCCGGCTGGGCGAGGGCGGGATGGGACTGGTCTACCTCGGGCGGTCGGAAGCGGGCCGGACCGTCGCGGTGAAGGTCGTGCAGGCCGAGCACGCCCAGCACCCCGAATTCCGCCAGAGGTTCGCGCGCGAGGTCGCGGCCGCCCGGCGGGTCGGCGGCGACTGGACGGCCGCCGTCCTCGACGCCGACACCGAGGCGCCGGTGCCCTGGGTGGCGACCCAGTACATCCCGGGCCCCGACCTGACGACCGTGGTCGCCCGGGACTTCGGCCCGCTGCCCGAGCACTCCGTCCGCACCCTGGCCCACCGCCTCGCCGTGGCCCTCCGGTCCGTCCACGGCGCGGGCCTCATCCACCGGGACCTGAAGCCGTCCAACGTGCTGGTGACGGTGGACGGGCCCCGCGTCATCGACTTCGGGATCGCCCGCGCGATGGACGGCCTCGGCGGCGACAGCCTGCGCACCCGCACCGGGATGCTCATCGGCTCGCCCGGGTTCATGTCCCCCGAGCAGGTGCGCGGCCTCGAACTCACCCCGGCCAGCGACGTGTTCTGCCTGGGTGCCGTCCTCGTCTACGCGGCCACCGGGCGGCTCCTCTTCGGCGCCACCGACACCGGTCTGCACGCGCACCTGTTCCGGATCGCGGAGGAGGAGCCCGACCTGACCGGCGTACCCGACTCGCTCGTCGACCTCGTGCGCGAGTGCCTGCACAAGGACCCGGCGCGACGGCCCACCCCCGCCGACGTGGCGGCCCGCACGGTGCCCGACCGGGCCGAGGAGTGGCTGCCCGGCTCCGTCCTCGCCCAACTCGGCCGACACGCGGCCGGGTTGCTCGACTTCGCGCCGGAGGCACGGGTCACCGACCCGCCGGACCCGCGGATCCCCGCCCAGCCGCAGGCGCCCCCGCAACCGCCCGCGTACACCCCGACGGCCCCGGTCGACCACCGGCCGCCGCCGGGATTCGGGCCGGCCGGCGGCCCGGTGCCGGGCGTCTGGGCCCTTCCCGCGCTCCCGCCCGACGTCCCCGGCGCCTCTCCCCGGCGGTGGTGGGGGCTGACGGCGGCCGTGCTGGCGCAGCTCGTGGTGGCGATCGGCACGTCGGCCGCGTACACGGCGCTGCCGTCCGCGATGCCCGATCTGGGCATGGAGACGGACGCCCTGTGGGTGACGCTCCTCGCCCAGGGTCTTGCCTTCGGCGCGCTGCTGCTGCTCGGCGGGCACATCGCCGATCTCCTGGGCCGCAAGAGGACCCTGCTCGTCGGTCTCGGGGTGTGTGCGGCGGCCTCCGTGGCCGGAGGCTCGGCGCCCGCCACGGCGCTGCTCGTCGTGGCGCAGATCCTGCAGGGCGTGGGCGCCGCACTGGCCTCCTCCGCCGCCCTGGCCCTGGTGGCCGGCGGGTTCACCGATCCGAAGGAACGAGGCAGGGCCTTCGGGCTCTACGCCGGGTTCGCCGGCGGTGGCCTGGTGATCGGCGACTTCACGGGCGGCTGGCTGGTCGAGGGCGTGGGCTGGCGCATGTGCCTGTACGCCGCCGTTCCGCTCGCGGCCGTGGCCGCCGCGGTGGCGAGCGGTGTCGCCGACGACCGGCGGGGCCGCGCCCCCGTCCGCTTCGACGCGCTCGGCGTCCTGCTCGGCACCGGCGCTCTCGCGGCCCTCGGCTTCGCCCTCGTGAAGGCCGAGTCGTCGCTCGGCTCGGACGGTTCGCGGCAGGGCGGCTGGGCCGACCCGCTGACCCTGCTGCTGCTCGTGGCCGGCGTGGCCCTGCTCGTGTCGTTCGTCTGGTGGCAGAACCACACGGGCGACCCGCTGGCCCCGCCGCACGTGTTCCGGGACCGCGGGCGTCTCGGCGCCCTCCTCGCCCTGCTCCTCACGGGCATGGGAACGTCCGGCCTGTTCCTGATCCTGTACCGCTACCTGAGCAGCGCCCACGACAACCTGCCGTCCCGGATCGGCCTGGTGCTGCTGCCCCTGGCGGCCGCCCTCCTGATCGTCTCCACCCAGGTCTCCGCCCGCCTCCAGCACCGGGCCGCGCCGGGCCCGCTGATCTCGTCGGGCCTGGTCCTCGCGGCGGTCGGCACGGCCCTGCTGACCCGTCTGGAGGTGGACAGCTCGTACGCCGCCCTGGTCCTGCCCGCCCTCCTCCTGGTCGGGACCGGTCTCGGTCTCGCGCTCTCCCCCCTCATCGCCACCGCCGCCGGCACGGCGCTGGACCGCAACCCGGGCGGGACGGCCGCGGTCGTCCTCACCGCACAGAACCTCGGCGGGGTCCTCGCCACCCCGCTGGTCGCCACCGTCCTCGCCACGGTGATCTCGGAGCGGGTGCGCGGCGTGTCGGGTATTCCCGAGGGTCTGCGGGAGGCCCTCGAAAGCGGCATCCTGCTGGACCGCTTCGACCTCTCCGAGTCGATGGGCGACACCATCGCGGAGACCCAGGCGGCGGTCCTCGCCGGCTACTCCGCCGCTCTGTGGTGCGCGGCCGGCCTCATGCTGCTCGCGGGCGTGCTCGGTGGCCTCCTGGTCAAGTCGACGAGCCCCCGGCCCTGAGGGGCCACGGCGGGCCATCGGGCGGGGGGGGGGGGGGGGGCCCCCCCCCCCCCCCCCCCCCGGCGGGCGGCGCCGCCCGGGGGGGGCGGGGGGGGGGGGGCGTGGGGGGGGACA
The DNA here is from genome assembly GCF_056436715.1 of Streptomyces sp. NPDC043176. Lineage (NCBI taxonomy): Bacteria > Bacillati > Actinomycetota > Actinomycetes > Kitasatosporales > Streptomycetaceae > Streptomyces > Streptomyces sp. NPDC043176. The sequence goes on along the minus strand of NZ_JBWKCA010000015.1, from coordinate 40 downwards.
GCCCCGGGGGGGCGCGCGCGGGCCCCCCCCCCCGCGCCCC